>CADAFC010000005.1 GCA_902787095.1 uncultured Bacteroidia bacterium | reverse complement strand
GGATGATCTTTTGCGAACATCTGCAGTCTCTCGGCGAGCACCGGAATCTCATCGCGTTTGATGAGTGAGGTGCATGCGCGGATGCCTTGCTTGTCGCTGCCGCAGGTGTCCAATGAGATGGCCGAAATGCCGTAGTACATCATCTCCTCGACGAGGTCGGCGCCCTTGAATCCTGGATAGCAGTAAGTGAAATAGAATCCGTCGGCGATAGGCTCTCCGAGGTCTTCGTCGTATGTGATGTAGAAACCTGCTGCGAGGAATGCGTCCTTCATGAGCTTGGCTTTTCTGCCGTACTCTAGAACGTCGTCACGGTAGTTGTAGATGCCGTCGTTGACAGCTTTCAGAACGCCTTGCAGAGCGTACTGTGCCGAGTGCGACACACCTGATGTCAGCGGGTGCAAGGCACCGAAGAGGATGCCACGCAGGAAGATCTCCTGTCCGCAGAATGCCTTCAAGTCAGGATAGTGGCGCAATGCCAACTTGTTGCTGATGCCGAGGATGGCGCAACGCTCGCCGGCGAAGCTGAATGCCTTTGAGCTTGATATCATCAACATGTAGTTGTCGGCATATTTGCCAACTGTCGGCTGGTATGGCGCTTTGCCAGGATGGCTGTAATCCTTGCGGAAATCCATGCCAAAGTAGGCGAGGTCCTCGAGCACGATGACGTCGTATTTGTTTGCCAACTCACCGATGATGCGGAGCTCTTCGTCGGTCAGGCACACCCATGTCGGGTTGTTAGGATTCGAGTACAACATGCTGTGAATGTTGCCTTTCGAGAGTATCTCCTCGAGTTTCTCGCGCAGCTTCTCGCCACGGTAGTTGTAGATGTCGAACTGCTCCATCGGAATGCCCAAAACCTTGCACTGGAACTTGTGAACCGGGAATCCTGGGTCGATAAAGAGCATGGTATTCTTCTCCTTATTAATATGTCCTGTGATCATGAAGCTCGCAAATGCGCCTTGCATTGAGCCCACTGTAGGGATGCAGTTGGCTGCGTCGACGTCAAGGTCAAGGAAGTTCTTGATGAAACGTGATGCCTCTTTCTTGAGTGCCGGCACGCCGTCAATCGGCGGATATGTCGCTGCCACGCCGCGTTTCACCGCTTCAACCTGTGCATCGATGCCTGCCTGTGCTGCTGGAAGACCCGGATTGCCAAGCTCCATGTGGATAAACTTCACACCGCTCGCTGCCTCAAGGTCAAAAGCCAGCTTGTTGATCTCACGGATACCGGCTCTGCCGATGCACGGAAGATTGCTGTCCTTGAACACTTTTTTCGCTACTTCTACTGGAATTACGTTGTTTTTCATGATAATATCTTTGATTTTTAATGAATTAGCAATTTGATATTCAGACTGCAAAGATATTAAGATTTATTTGAAATATCAAGGAAAAAAGAAAATATTTTAGTCTTTAGTCTTTAGTCGCTAGTCTTTAGTCGCCAGTCTTTAGTTTTTGCCGTTACTTTTTAGAAATGCTACTAAAGACTAAAGACTAGCGACTAGAAACTAAAAAAGAGAGCTTCCGCTCTCTTTTTGTGGGTCGTACTGGACTCGAACCAGTGACCTCTGCCGTGTGAAGGCAGCGCTCTAAACCAACTGGGCTAACGACCCTCCTTTTATTTGTAAAGACGCACGGTCGTGCGTCTCTATCAGTGGGGCGAACAAGGATCGAACTTGTGACCTCATGCCTGTCAAGCATGCGCTCTAAACCAACTGAGCTACCGTCCCATTTGCGGGTGCAAAAGTACAACAAATTTTTATACCAACAAACTTTTTTTGTAAAAAAATTTTTTATACCTTTGAATTTTCAAATCTATATCAAAATGAAAAAAGTTAAGTATTTGTTAATCATTGCGTTAGCGTTTTTGCTCAACGCAAACTCATTAGCACAAGAGAAGAAAAATCTCACTCTCGAAGACCTCTATGAGCGTCCAACATTCCAAACAAAGGGCGTCAGAGGCATGAATCCGATGCGCGACGGCGAGACTTATGGCACCATCGAACACGGAGAATTCAACATCTATAACTATAAAACAGGTAAGAAACTAAACACGCTGTTCAATTTTATGGAACTCGTCCCGAAAGGTGACTCGCTCCCGATCCGCGCGTATAACTACATCCTCAGCGATGACGAGAAAAAAGCGCTGTTCCTGACCAACGTCAACTACATCTACCGCCACTCGTTCACAGCCGATTATTACGTTTACGACATCGCTACGAAAAAACTCGTGCCACTTTCAAACAATGGCAGCCAGCGTCTCGCATCATTCTCGCCCGATGGCACAAAGGTGGCGTTTATGCGTGATAACAACTTGTTTATCAAAGATTTAGATAATAATAAAGAGACACAGTTTACATTCGACGGACTGTACAACAATATTATAAATGGTGCCCCAGACTGGGTCTACGAGGAGGAATTCAGCTTCTCGCAAGGCTTCTTCTGGTCGCCCGACAGCAAAAAAATCGCTTTCTACAAATTCGACGAATCCAAGGTGAAAGAGTTCCAGATGGAGGAGTTCTACGGTCTCTATCCTGAATGGTACAGCTTCAAATATCCTAAGGCGGGTGAGGATAACTCGCTGGTCGAGGTATATGTTTATAATATCGAGGACAATTCAACAAAAAAGATGGACACAGGCGAGGAAACCGACATCTATCTGCCAAGAATAAAATGGACTAAGAATGACAATATCCTTGCTATTCAACGACTTAACCGCCATCAGAACCACCTCGAGATTCTTGCCGCCAACGCGACGACTGGCGAGACTACGGTGTTTTACGATGAGGAAAACCAGTATTACATCGACATCACTGACGACTGGACTTTCCTCGACGACGGAAAATCGTTCCTCATGACAAGCGAGAAGTCTGGCTACAACCATATCTACCTCTGCAAACTTGACGGCACAAGCAGCAAGGCCTTGACTTCAGGCAATTGGGACGTAACCAGGATTTACGGTTTCGACGGCACTGAGATTTATTTCCAGGCAGCCAAAAAATCACCGGTGGAGCGTCAGATTTATACTGTCAATTTGAAAGGCAAGATGCGTGAAATAGTTGGCAGTGAAGGAGTTAACAACGCCCGCTTCAGCAAGACCTTCAAGTATTTCATCAACATCAACTCGACGGTGACAAAACCTTACGAATACACCTTATATAATAATAAGGGAAAGCAGATTAGGGTTTTGGAAGACAATCACGAGCTTGTTGAGAGCCTTAAAGAGTACAATCTTAGCGAGAAGCAGATGATAAAAATCAGCGATCCTGCCTTTGTGATGCCTGATGGCACTACTGTCGACGTCGACGGATGGCAGATCCTTCCTCCCGACTTCGACCCTAACAAGAAATACCCTGTGTTGATCTACGTTTACGGCGGCCCGGGCCATCAGACCGTTTTGAACCAGTGGGATCACAGCGACTGGGATTGGATGCAGCTGCTCGCACAACACGGAATCATCTCAATATCGATTAATAATAGAGGTAGCGGCGCTCAGGGTGAAATGTTCAAGAAGATGACTTACCTCGAACTCGGCAAATATGAGACCGAAGACATGATAACGGTTGCGAAATACATGGCTGCGAAACCATACGTTGATGCTGAGAAAATCGCCATCTATGGCTGGAGTTACGGCGGATTCATGGCTGCTAACGGCATCACTAAGGGAGCCGACTATATCAGCACGGCTGTCTCTGTCGCACCTGTTACAAACTGGAGATACTACGACAATATCTACACTGAGCGTTACATGCGTACTCCGCAGGAAAACCCTAGCGGTTACGACGACAACTCGCCGGTGAGCAACACCGCAATGATTAAGGGCAACTATCTGCTTTGCCATGGTTCGGGCGACGACAATGTGCATTACCAGAATGCAATGGAGCTCATAAAGTCGATGATTGCCAACGGTGTGCAGTTCGACCTGATGATATATCCTAACAAAAACCATGGCATCTACGGTGGCTATGAGGAATACGGAGATGGCGAATGCAGAATGCATCTGTTCACGAAGATTGATAACTTCTTGTTCAAACACTTGCTCGGAGAATAAGCTCTGTCATTTCGAGCGAAGTCGAGAAATCACCGCCATCTGAATTAAAAGCGCATTAAAGTTCAAATGCCGGTGATTTCTCCATTCCGCTCCGCTCCAGTCGAAATGACGTGGGGGAGGTTGAAAAGAAAAAAATGAAAATTTTTGTTGGAGCTATCAAAATAAGTTGTAATTTTGCGGTCCATTTTGTAAAGTTTTTTAGTTTAACAATTAAAAGAAAGAGAGAGTATTTAAAATGATTATTATTCCTGTAAAAGAAGGCGAAAGCATCGACCGCGCTCTTAAACGCTACAAGAGAAAGTACGAGAAAACAGGTGTTGTGAAAGAATTGCGCAACCGCCAGAAGTTCACAAAACCGTCAGTTATCAAACGTGAAGCTTTGCAGAAGGCTATCTACGTTCAGAAACTCCGTCAGGCAGAAGAGAACGCCTAATCGATTCACGCTTATAGCAAGAATAGAATCAAAGAAAAAGTCGCTTCGGGAAACCGTGGCGATTTTTTTTGTTAAAAACTCTTGCATTTTTAAAAATAATGTCGTATCTTTGAAGTCGAAAAGTTCGAAATGATGGTAGAGAGGTTTTTAAGGTATATCCAAACGGAAAAAAGATACTCAAGTCTCACAGTGTCAGCGTATAAGCGCGACCTGGAGCAGTTTGAAGCATACCTTATTAATATATATGAGCTTCATGACATTTCAAAGGCGACGACGCAAATGGTGCGTTCGTACATCGTCTCCTTGAAGGAAAAAGGGGAGGAAAACCGTTCCATCAACCGTAAAATGTCGTCGCTTAGGTCGTTCTACAAGTTCTGCCTGCGAGAGGAAACCATCGAGATATCGCCTATGCAGGGTGTAAAATCGCTCAAGCAGCCGAAGGAGCTGGCGAAGTTTGTGCCGGAGCAGGACATGGAGAAGGTGAGGTTCGACGATGCAGGCGGCTTCCAAGTGGTTCGTGACGAGCTTTTGTTTGAGATGTTGTATCAGACGGGGATGCGTCAGGCGGAGCTGAGAGGGCTGAAAGACAACGACGTGGACTCAGTTGCCATGCAGATCAAGGTGCTTGGCAAGAGAAACAAAGAACGCATCATCCCGATAAGCAGGCAGTTGTTGGAGATGGTCGACAACTATAAAAAAGTGCGTGACGAACAATTTCCGGAGCGCGGCAACGTTATATTGGTAGTCAACGACAGGGGAGAGGCGATGAGTCCGACTTTCGTTTACCGTGTGGTGCACCGCATCTTGGAGGGTGTTACGACGCTCGAGCAGAAGAGTCCGCATGTGCTGAGGCACACTTTCGCCACGCATCTGCTCAACGAAGGTGCCGACATCCGTGCGATACAGAAGATCTTGGGGCACAGCAGCCTCAGCTCGACGCAGATATACACGCACAACACCATCGAGCAGCTGAAGGAGATATATCAGACCGCCCATCCTTTGGGTGACGAATGATAAAAATATAATTTTATAAATCTTTTAAATAGGAGGTTATTATGAAAGTTACGATTAACTCGGTCCATTTCAAGGCAGACAGCAAATTAGAGGAATTCATCAGCAACAAGATCGAGAAACTTTGCGGCAAGATGGACGATGTCCAGGGAGTGGAGGTGAATCTGAAGTTGGACAACACCGACACGCCAGAGAACAAGATTGCCGACATCAGAATCATGTTAAAAGGCAACGATTTATATTCGAGCAAGCAGTGCAAGACGTTTGAGGAGGCCACCGACAAGGCCATCGATGCGTTGAAAAACCAGATTGAAAAGCACAAAAACCGCTTCGATAAATAGGCTTTAAGTGTTGATACACAATGATTTGACGGCCTTATACAATTTTTTTTCAAAAAATTTACAAAAAAAGGTTGTCGGTAAATAAAAAAGTTGTAATTTTGCACACCATTTTGCGAGAAAAAATGGTGTGCTTTTTTTAAGCATAGTTCATTGAAATACAAGCCGGCATAGCTCAGCGGTAGAGCACGTGATTTGTAATCTCGGGGTCGGGGGTCCAAATCCCTCTGCCGGCTCACGGAATCTTGACACGATTGCCGGCATAGCTCAGCGGTAGAGCACGTGATTTGTAATCTCGGGGTCGGGGGTCCAAATCCCTCTGCCGGCTCAAGAATAGAGTTAAGTGTCAAGGTAAGAAGGGGGAGTCGCATAGCGGCAATTGCAACAGACTGTAAATCTGTCCTCGGATGAGTTCGGTGGTTCGAGTCCACCCTCCCCCACGAGTTGCGGAAGTAGCTCATTTGGCAGAGCGAAAGCCTTCCAAGCTTTAGGTAGCGGGTTCGAGCCCCGTCTTCCGCTCGCAAAGCCGGCGTAGCTCAGTGGTAGAGCACTTCCTTGGTAAGGAAGGGGTCACGAGTTCAACTCTCGTCGCTGGCTCATTTGACATGAAGTTAAACAAGGAAATTAAATAGAATATTAACCTTAAGTAAACAAAAAATAGTATGGCAAAAGAAAAATTCGAAAGATCTAAACCGCATGTTAACATTGGTACAATCGGCCACGTTGACCACGGTAAGACAACTTTGACAGCTGCTATCACACTCCACCTGTCAAAGAAGGGTTTGTCGGAAATCAAGACATTTGATGCTATCGACTCAGCCCCAGAAGAGAAAGAAAGAGGTATCACCATCAACACAGCTCACGTTGAGTACCAGACAGAGAAGCGTCACTACGCTCACGTCGACTGCCCTGGCCACGCTGACTATGTTAAGAACATGGTTACAGGTGCTGCTCAGATGGACGGTGCTATCATCGTTGTCGCTGCAACAGACGGTCCTATGCCACAGACCCGTGAGCACATCTTGCTCGCCCGTCAGGTTGGTGTGCCACGCCTCGTTGTGTTCTTGAACAAGTGCGACCTCGTTGACGATGAGGAACTTCTTGAATTAGTTGAAATGGAAGTCCGTGACCTCCTCAACAAATATGATTTCGATGGTGACAACACACCTATCATCCGCGGTTCAGCTCTTGGCGCATTGAACGGTGAGCCACAGTGGGAAGCAAAGATCGACGAACTCATGGAGGCTTGCGACACATGGATTCCAGAGCCAGAAAGAGCAGTTGATAAACCATTCTTGATGCCTATCGAGGACGTGTTCTCAATCACAGGTCGTGGTACAGTTGCTACAGGCCGTATCGAGACAGGTGTCATCAAAGTTGGTGACCCAGTTGATATCATCGGTATGGGTGCTGAGAAACTCAAATCAACCGTTACAGGTGTTGAGATGTTCCGTAAGATCCTCGACGAGGGTGAGGCTGGCGATAACGCAGGTCTGCTCCTCCGTGGTATCGACAAAGACGAAATCCGCCGTGGTATGGTTATCGCAAAACCAGGTTCAATCAAACCACACAAACACTTCAAAGGTGAGGTTTACGTCCTTTCAAAAGAAGAAGGCGGTCGTCACACCCCATTCAGAAACAAATATCGTCCACAGTTCTACTTCAGAACAACTGACGTTACCGGTGAAATCACCCTTCCAGAAGGAATGGAAATGGTTATGCCAGGCGACCACGTCACTATCGAAGTGAACTTGATCTCTGAGATCGCTATGGACAAAGGTCTCCGCTTCGCTATCCGTGAGGGTGGTAGAACAGTCGGTTCAGGCCAGGTCACAGAAATCATCGACGACTAAGAATAACTCCAGAGTGCTCCTAACACGAGCACTCTGACACACAGGCGTAGCTCAATTGGTAGAGTGGTGGTCTCCAAAACCATAGGTTGAGGGTTCGAGCCCTTCCGCCTGTGCTAAAGTAAAACAGTTCAAACGAAATGAAAAAGTTTATAAACTACGTTAAAGAATGTTACAACGAGCTGGTCAACAAAGTAACTTGGCCAACTTGGAAAGAACTCCAAAGTAGTGCTGTCGTCGTATCCATTGCTTCCCTTATCATCGCTTTAGTGGTGTACTTGATGGATAAGACTTTTGAAACTTTGTTGGAGGCGTTTTATCGCGTTTTCTAACGAAGAAATGTTTGATCTAAAAAATCATCATTCAACTACTTTATTAAAATCACAGATAAGATGAGTGAGCAGAACGAAAAGAAATGGTATGTGATTCGCGCGATAAGCGGCAAAGAGAAAAAAGTTAAAGAATATCTCGATGCCGAGTTGTCACGCAACGCTGCATTACAGAATCTGATTTCACAGGTTTTGATCCCGACCGAGAAGGTGTATTCGGTGAGAAACGGCAAGAAAGTCAGCAAGGAAAGAAATTACCTTCCTGGCTACGTGCTCATCGAGGCTTCTTTGGACGCCGAGGTCAAGCATCTTATCAAGGAGACACCGAATGTGCTGGGGTTCCTTGGCACACGCGGAGGCGAACCTGACCCGATCCGTCCATCGGAAGTCAAACGTATCTTAGGAAAAGTTGACGAGATGACGGAAGCAGGCGAGGGCTCGGAGCTCGAGTTCATTGTAGGTGAGACAGTGACGGTCAACGACGGACCGTTCTCCAGTTTCAGTGGCGTGATCGAAGAAGTCAACGATGAGAAGAAAAAACTCAAAGTTATGGTGAAGATCTTCGGTCGCAAGACACCTCTTGAACTTAGCTATTTCCAAGTGAAGAGAGAGAGTTAAGAATGTGATTAATGTTTTCATTTAACTTTTTATAAGAAAATCAAATGAAAGAAGTAAGCGGATTAATTAAACTGCAAATCAAAGGAGGAGCCGCTAATCCTGCACCACCTGTCGGACCTGCATTAGGTTCAAAGGGTGTGAACATCATGGAATTTTGCAAGCAGTTCAATGCTCGTACACAGGATCAGGCAGGCAAAGTGTTGCCAGTCATCATCACTGTTTACAAAGACAAGAGCTTTGACTTCGTTGTAAAAGCATCTCCAGTAGCTGTCTCCGTACTCGAGGCTGCCAAGGTTGCCAAGGGATCAAAAGAGCCTAACCGTTCAAAGGTCGGTTCAATCTCATGGGATCAGGTGCGCGCCATCGCTGAGAACAAGATGAAGGACTTGAACTGCTTCACCATCGAATCAGCAATGAGCATGGTCGCCGGCACAGCTCGTAGCATGGGTGTTAAGGTTACAGGCGAATCACCTTTAAAGTAAGACTAAGTCTTAAGCATTTGTAGAACAAACAAAAAATTAAAAAATGGCAAAAGTATCTAAAAACAGAAAAGAAGCTTTAGCTAAGTTCGACAAAAGCAAGGCCTACTCCTTGACAGAAGCCGTTGACATTGTAAAACAGATCACTTACACCAAGTTCGATGCTTCAGTTGACGTCAACGTACGTTTAGGTGTCGACCCACGTAAAGCCAATCAGATGGTTCGTGGTAGCGTGACACTGCCTCACGGAACAGGTAAAGTTACCCGCGTGTTGGTATTATGTACGCCAGACAAAGCACAGGAAGCTACAGAAGCAGGTGCTGATTTCGTCGGATTCGAGGACTATGTCCAGAAGATCAAAGACGGTTGGACCGATGTCGATGTAATTATCACAATGCCTTCATTGATGCCGAAAGTCGGTGCTCTCGGTCGTATCCTCGGTCCTCGCGGATTGATGCCGAACCCAAAGACTGGCACAGTGACAATGGAAATTGGTAAAGCTGTTAAGGAAGTGAAAGCTGGTAAGATTGATTTCAAGGTTGACAAATACGGAATCATCGACAGCCGCATTGCAAAAGTGAGCTTCCCAGCTGAGAAGATTGTTGACAACGCAAAGGAAATCCTTTCGATGATCATCAAGTTGAAACCAGCAGCAGCTAAAGGTACTTACATCAAGAGTATCTACATCTCAAGTACAATGAGTCCGGGTGTTCAAGTGGACGTCAAATCAGTAGCCATCTAAACCCTTAAATAAGTATTGACATGAGAAAAGAAGATAAAAATGTTATCATAGACTCGATAGTGGACCAGTTGACAGCATGTCCTAATTTCTACTTGACAGACATCGAGGCATTGAACGCCGAGAAGACAAGCCAGTTGAGAAGACAGTGCTTCAACAGCCAGGTCAAGCTTGTTGTGGTGAAGAACGCATTACTGAAGAAAGCCATGCAGAAGACAGGTAAGGATTACGGTGATCTTTACAATGTCTGCAAGGGCACGACAGCAATGATGTTGTCAGAGAATGGCAACGCCCCTGCAAAGCTTATCAAGAAGTTCCGCAAGACCAGCGACAAGCCGATTTTGAAAGGTGCTTACATTGAGGAGTGTGTGTACACAGGCGACAACATGCTTGACACATTGTGCAGCATCAAGTCGAAGAACGAACTCATCGCCGACATCGTGGCATTGCTCCAGTCACCAGCCAAGAACGTCATCAGCGCTCTTCAGAGTGGCGGCAACAAGCTCAGCGGCATAGTGAAGACCTTATCCGAGAGACCGGAATAATACAGAATGATTATCATTCACAAAAAAGAATTAAAGAAAATAAAAAGAATTGTATAACAAATAAAATCTTAAAAAAATGGCAGATTTAAAAGCTTTTGCTGAACAATTAGTGAACCTTACAGTGAAAGAGGTTAATGAACTCGCAACAATCTTGAAAGAAGAATACGGCATTGAACCAGCCGCAGCAGCAGTTGCAGTAGCAGCTCCAGCAGCAGGTGGCGAGGCAGCCGCAGCAGCAGAAGAGAAGACCTCATTCGACGTTATCCTCAAATCAGCCGGCGCACAGAAGCTCGCAGTTGTGAAGCTCGTTAAGGACTTAGCAAGCCTCGGACTGAAAGAAGCTAAAGACTTAGTTGACGCTGCTCCTAAAGCTGTTAAAGAAGGCGTGAGCAAAGAAGAAGCTAATGCACTCAAGACCCAACTCGAGGCCGCTGGTGCAGAAGTCGAAATAAAATAAGTTTATTTCCTGCTACAACAGGCATAAATACCTCAGCCCCTCCATATAGACGGGGGTTGAGGTTTGTGCCTATATTGTGTTGTATTCCGCCGTCTATATATTATAATAGCTTTAAATAACAATTAAAACATAAACACTTTGGCAGACATTAAATTAGATAGAATCAGTTTCGCGTCAATCAAGAAGCCTTTCGACTATCCTGATTTTCTGGACATCCAGCTCAAGTCGTTCCGCGACTTCTTCCAGTTGGAGACCAATCCTGACAATCGTAAGAACGAAGGCCTGTACAAGGTTTTTGCGGAGAACTTCCCAATCACCGACGCACGAAACAACTTTGTACTCGAGTTTCTCGACTACTACATCGATGCCCCGCAGTATACAATCGCTGAATGTATCGAACGCGGCTTGAGCTATTGCGTCAGACTCAAAGCTAAACTGAAACTCTCATGCAACGACGAGGAGCACGAGGATTTTGAGACTGTCGTTCAGGACGTGTATTTGGGCTTGATACCGTATATGACACCACAGGGTACTTTCGTCATAAACGGCGCAGAACGTGTTGTTGTTTCACAGTTACACCGTTCTCCGGGCGTTTTCTTCGGATCAAGCGTGCACACCAACGGCACTACGCTTTACTCAGCGCGTATCATCCCGTTCAAGGGTTCCTGGATGGAATTCTCGACCGACATCAGCAACGTGATGTATGCCTACATCGACCGTAAGAAGAAATTGCCTATCACAACCTTGCTCCGCGCCATCGGCTATGAGACCGACAAGGACATCCTCGACATTTTCAACCTTGCCGAGGAAGTGAAGGTGACAAAGAGCGGTTTGAAACGTGTAGTAGGCCGCAGACTCGCAGCAAAAGTGTTGCATTCCTGGCTTGAAGACTTCATCAACGAAGAGACAGGCGAGGTGGTGACAATCGAGCGTAACGAAATCATCATCGAACGCGGTGTCACACTCGAAAATGAGCATATCGACAAGATCATTGAAAAGGGCGTGAAGACTATACTTCTCGACCGCGAAGAGATCAACACAAACGATTATGCCATCATTTTCAATACATTACAAAAAGATACAACAAACTCGGAGAAAGACGCTGTCGAGTACATCTACCGTCAGCTCCGCAACGCTGAACCGCCAGATGAGGAAACAGCGCGCGACATCATCCGTAAGCTGTTCTTCTCCGACAAGCGTTATGACCTTGGCGAAGTGGGCCGTTACCGCATCAACCGCAAGCTCGGCCTCAACATTCCTGAGGATGTCAAGGTTTTGACAAATGAAGATATAATCGCTATCATCAAGTACTTGATTGAGCTTTCTAACCAGAAGGCAGAGGTTGATGATATCGACCACTTGAGCAACCGTCGTATCCGTACTGTGGGCGAGCAGCTGTACGCACAGTTCGGCGTGGGTCTTGCACGTATGGCGAGAACCATCCGCGAGCGTATGAACGTCCGTGACAACGAGTCATTCACTCCAACCGACTTGATCAATGCCAAGACATTGTCGTCGGTTATCAACTCGTTCTTCGGCACCAACCAGCTGTCACAGTTCATGGATCAGACCAACCCGTTGTCGGAGCTGACACACAAACGTCGTATCTCTGCTTTGGGTCCTGGTGGTATCTCACGTGACCGTGCAGGTTTCGAGGTGCGTGACGTTCACTACACACACTACGGACGTCTGTGTACAATCGAGACACCTGAAGGTCCTAACATCGGTCTTATCTCATCACTCTGCGTGTTTGCAAAGATTAACAACCTCGGATTCATCGAGACACCTTACCGTGAAGTTAAAGAAGGTAAAGTCGATTTCATCAATCCACCTGTTTATCTTACAGCAGAAGAGGAAGACAACAAGATCATCGCACAGGCTTGCACAGGCATGGATGACGAGGGCAACATTACTGACGATATGCTAAAAGCACGTCAGATTGCTGACTATCCTATCGTAACGCCAGACCAGCTCGACCTCATCGACGTGGCACCTAACCAGATGTCATCTGTCGCTGCGTCATTGATTCCGTTCTTGGAGCACGACGACGCTAACCGTGCTTTGATGGGATCTAACATGATGCGTCAGGCTGTGCCGTTGATGGCTCCAGAGGCTCCTATCGTAGGAACAGGCATTGAGCACTATGTGGCAAGAGACTCACGCACATTGGTTGAGGCTGAAGGCGACGGAGAGGTCATCTACGTCGACTCAACAAAGATCACCATCAAGTACGACAGAACCGACAAGGAACGTCTGGTGAGTTTCGATGATGATGTTAAGACATATAACCTTATTAAATATATAAGAACAAACCAGAGCACGAGCATCAACCAGAAGCCTATCGTAAGAAAAGGCCAGAAGGTGACCAAGGGTCAGATCCTCACCGAGGGTTATGCGACACAGGGCGGCGACCTTGCATTGGGCCGCAACTTGAAGGTCGCATTCATGCCTTGGAAGGGTTACAACTACGAGGATGCTATCGTGATTTCTGAGAAGATAGTCAAGGAAGACCTCTTCACCTCAATCCACATCGAGGAATTCACCCTTGAGGTGCGTGACACGAAACGTGGTTTGGAAGAGTTGACCAACGACATCCCGAACGTCAGCGCAGACGCCACCAAGGACTTGGACGAGAACGGTTTGATCCGTGTTGGTGCCGACGTGAAAGAGGGTGATATATTAATAGGTAAGATCACGCCTAAGGGCGAGACCGACCCGACACCAGAGGAGAAGCTGCTCCGCGCCATCTTCGGCGACAAGGCAGGCGATGTGAAGAACGCATCACTCAAGGCAGGTCCTTCAATGAAAGGTGTCGTCATCGGCAAACGCTTGTTCTCACGCGTGGTTAAAGACCGTAAGGCAAAATCGAAAGACAAAGACATCATTGCGGAGATCGACGCCGAATGCCAGAAAGAGCTCGACGCGCTCAAACAACGCATGATGGAGAAGCTCATGTCGATGCTCAACGGCCGCACATCTACTGGTGTTTACAACAACTTCAAGGAGATGATCATCCCTAAGAAGGTGAAGTTCACACAGAAGGCATTGTTGGCTATCGATTACATGAACGTGAATCCTACCAAGTGGACTACCGACCCTGAGATTAACGACTGCATCATCAAGTTGGTGCACAACTATAACCTCAAGTGCAAGGAAATCAACGGTATCTACAGCCGTAAGAAGAACGTGGCAAGCGTTGGCGACGAGTTACCTAACGGTATCGTCCAGATGGCCAAGGTTTACGTGGCACAGAAACGTAAGCTTAACATAGGTGACAAGATGGCAGGTCGTCACGGTAACAAAGGTATCGTTTCAAGAATCGTTCGTGAAGAGGACATGCCGTTCCTTGAGGACGGAACGCCGGTCGACATTGTGTTGAACCCGTTGGGTGTGCCTTCACGTATGAACTTGGGTCAGATTTACGAGACAGTGCTCGGTTGGGCAGGTCACGAGCTCGGACTGAAGTTCGCCACACCTATCTTCGACGGTGCCACATTGGACGAGATCAACGAATACATGAAGAAGGCTGGTTTGCCAGAGAATGGTAGAGTTCAGCTTTACGACGGTGAGACAGGCGAGCCGTTTGACCAGCAGGCTACAGTGGGTTACATCTACATGCTGAAGCTGCACCACATGGTCGACGACAAGATGCACGCCCGTTCAATAGGACCATACTCATTGATCACGCAGCAGCCTCTCGGTGGTAAAGCACAGTTTGGTGGTCAGCGTTTCGGTGAGATGGAGGTCTGGGCTCTCGAAGCATTTGGCGCAAGCAACGTGCTGCAGGAGATCTTGACAGTGAAGTCAGACGATGTGGTCGGTCGTGCCAAGGCATACGAGTCAATCGTCAAGGGCGAGAACATGCCTACACCAGGTATTCCTGAGTCATTCAATGTTTTGGTACACGAATTACGCGGACTTGGACTTGAAATTACGTTTGAATAAAAAAAAGCTCTAAATATTTTGTAATCTATGGCTTTAACTAAGAATAACACAATAAACAGCAACTTTTCAAAGATTACCATCAGCTTGGCATCGCCGGAGAGCATCTCCGACCGTTCATACGGTGAGGTGTTGAAGCCGGAGACAATAAACTACCGCACTTACAAACCTGAGCGCGACGGTTTATTCTGTGAGAGAATCTTTGGACCTGTGAAAGACTGGGAATGCCACTGCGGTAAGTACAAACGCATACGTTATAAGAACATCGTTTGCGACCGTTGCGGTGTGGAAGTTACAGAGAAGAAAGTCAGACGTGAGCGTACTGGCCACATCCAGTTGGTGGTGCCGGTGGCACATATCTGGTATTTCCGCTCGCTTCCTAACAAAATCGGAGCTTTGCTTGGTTTGCCGACCAAGAAACTCGACAGCATCATCTACTATGAGCGCTATGTCGTGGTACAACCGGGAATCATGGCCGAACAAGGCATCAACAAACTCGACATGCTCTCTGAAGAGGAATATCTCGACATCTTAGAGAGAATCCCGATTGAAAACCAACTGCTTCCTGAGAGCGATCCTAACAAGTTCATCGCCAAGATGGGAGCTGAGGCTATTTATGATTTGTTGGTTCAGATCGACCTTGAGAAAGAAGCCGGTGAGCTTCGTGACAAGGCACATAAAGAGACATCACAGCAGCGTAAGGCTGACGCCCTGAAACGTTTGCAGGTGTTTGAGGCATTCCGTGAGGCTAACAAACACGTCGAAAACCGTCCGGAATGGATGATTTTGAAGGTTATCCCTGTCATCCCACCGGAGTTGAGACCATTGGTGCCGCTTGATGGCGGACGTTTTGCGACATCCGATTTGAATGACCTATACCGCCGTGTCATCATCCGTAACAACCGTTTGAAGAGACTTATCGAGATCAAGGCTCCTGATGTGATTATGCGTAATGAGAAACGTATGCTTCAGGAAGCCGTCGACTCATTGCTCGACAACTCACGTAAGTCAAGCGCAGTGAAGACTGACTCTAACCGTCCGCTTAAGTCATTGAGCGACAGTTTGAAAGGTAAGCAGGGACGTTTCCGTCAGAACTTGCTCGGTAAACGTGTCGACTACTCAGGCCGTTCGGTTATCGTGGTCGGTCCGGATTTGAACATGAACGAATGCGGTCTTCCAAAGGATATGGCAGCTGAGCTTTACAAGCCATTCGTCATCCGTAAGATGATTGAAAGAGGTATTGTGAAGACAGTGAAGTCGGCAAAGAAGATTGTCGACCGTAAAGACCCTGTCGTATGGGACATCCTCGAGAATATTTTGAAAGGACACCCGATTCTGTTGAACCGTGCTCCTACATTGCACCGTTTGGGTATCCAGGCGTTCCAACCGAAACTCGTCGAAGGTAAGGCTATCCGCCTGCACCCGTTGGTATGTACGGCTTTCAACGCTGACTTCGATGGTGACCAGATGGCTGTGCACTTGCCATTGGGCAACGCCGCTATCCTTGAGGCCCAGATTTTGATGCTCGCATCACACAACATCCTTAACCCTGCCAACGGAGCTCCTATCACGGTGCCTTCGCAAGACATGGTTTTGGGTCTGTATTATATCACAAAACCACGTAAGAGCACTCCAGACCATATCGTCAAAGGTGAAGGTAAGAAATTCTATTCAGCAGAAGAGGTTATCATCGCCTACAACGAGAAGAAGGTCGACATGCACGCCATCATCTACGTGAAGGTGCCGGTCCGTAAGGAAGACGGCTCTATCGTCGAGGAGATGGTGGAGACAACAGTGGGTCGTGTCAAATTCAACCAGGTCGTTCCTGCAGGATTTGGCTACATCAACAGACTGTTGAACAAGAAGGCTTTGCGTGACATCATCGGTGACATGGTGAAACTCCTTGGTACAGCTGTCACAACCAAGTTCTTGGATGATATCAAGAACATGGGTTACTACATGGCTTACAAAGGCGGTTTGTCGTTCAATCTCGGCAATGTGTTGATTCCTTCCGTGAAAGAGGATTTGATTAGAGAGGCTAACGAGGAAGTGAATGCTATCCGTGAGGAATACAATATGGGTTTCATCACAGGCAACGAACGTTACAACAAGATTATCGATATTTGGGGACACGTCGTCACCAAGCTGACCGATGAGGTTATGAAGCTGTTGCCTCAGGACGATCAGGGATTCAACCCGGTGTACATGATGCTGGATTCAGGAGCTCGTGGTAGTAAGGAGCAGATTCGTCAGCTTTGCGGTATGAGAGGTTTGATGGCAAAACCGCAGAAATCGACAGCCGCCGGTGGTGCTGAGATTATCGAGAACCCAATTCTTTCGAACTTCAAGGAAGGTTTGTCAGTGTTGGAGTACTTTATCTCAACCCACGGTGCACGTAAAGGTTTGGCCGATACCGCTTTGAAGACCGCTGACGCTGGTTATTTGACCCGTCGTTTGGTCGACGTTGCTCACGATGTCATCATCACAGAGAAAGACTGCGGCACATTGAGAGGTTTGTCTATCGGTGCTTTGAAACGTGGTAAGGAAATCGTCGAGTCGTTGTACGACCGTATCCTCGGCCGTGTGGCTTTGCACGACATCTTCCATCCACAGACAGGCGAGTTGCTCTGCAATGGCGGTGACGAAATCACTGAAGACATCGCAAAGAGAATATGCGACTCACCGTTGAAAGACCAGACCATTGAGATTCGTTCCGTATTGACATGCGAGTCGAAGAAGGGTGTCTGCGCCAACTGCTACGGACGTAACCTTTCATCAGGCAAGCTCGTCCAGCGTGGTGAGGCTGTGGGTGTCATCGCCGCACAGTCAATCGGTGAGCCTGGTACACAGCTGACACTGCGTACATTCCACCAAGGTGGTACTGCATCGAGCACATCAGAAGACTCAATGATCAAGGCTGACTATAGCGGTAAGCTCATTATCAACGACTTGCGTGCTGTCGACTATGAAGATGGCGATGGCAACAAGTATCAGGTCGTGGTAAGCCGTGCATCAGAGATGAAGATTTTGGATCACAACACAGGTGTTGCTCTCGTGACAGAGAACATACCATACGGTTCGAAACTGTACATCCCTGCTGGCAGCGACGTCAACCAGGGCGATATCATCTGCGAATGGGATAAGTACAACTCACTCATCATTTCGGAATACGATGGTAAGATACGTTTCGACAACATCGTCGAGAACGTCACCTTCCGTAACGAATCGGATGAGCAGACAGGTTACAACGAGCGTGTTATCATCGAAGGACGTAAGTTCTCGAAGAACCCATCAATCGCTATTTTGGACAAGAACGGCGAGGTCATCAAATCGTACGACTTGCCTGTTGGCGCACACATCATGGTTGAGGACAACACCGACATCAAGGCTGGTGATGTCATGACCAAGAAGCCGCGTGCCACTGGAGGTCTGGGCGATATCACTGGTGGTCTTCCACGTGTTACGGAGCTCTTTGAGGCACGTAATTCGTCAGAGCCGGCTATCATCTCCGAAATCGATGGTGAGGTCTCGTTTGAGAAGAAACTCGTGCGTGGTAACCGTGTTGTGGTTGTCACATCGAAGACAGGCGAGGTGAAGAAGTACCTCATCCCGACCACTAAGGAGGTTCTCGCATCGGAGAACGACTACGTGAAGGCTGGTCAGCCGTTGTCGGAAGGTGCCATCACACCTGCCAATATCCTTGCAATTGAAGGACCTATGAAGGTTCAGGAATATATCGTCAACAACATCCAGGAGGTGTATCGTTCACAGGGTGTGACCATCAACGGTAAGCACTTTGAGGTCATCGTTCGTCAGATGATGCGTAAGGTTGAAATCGACGATCCGGGTGACACAAGATACCTTGAGGGCGAGCTCGTGAACAAAATCACGTTCCAGGAGACCAACGACGACATCTTCGGCAAGGTCGTAGTTACCGACGCCGGTGATTCGGAGACGCTGTATGTGGGTCAGATCATCTCAGCAAGAAAGTTGCGTGATGAGAACTCGACCTTGAAACGTCGTGATATGAAGCTCGTGGAGGCCCGTGATGCACAGCCGGCAACGGCACACCAGGTGCTTCAGGGCATCACACGCGCCGCTTTGCAGACCGACAGTTTCATCTCAGCCGCGTCATTCCAGGAGACCACAAAGGTTCTTACACAGGCCGCCATCAGCGCGAAGACCGATTACCTCGAAGGTATGAAGGAAAACGTCATCGTGGGTCACAAGATCCCTGCAGGTACAGGTCTGCGCGAGTACGACGATTTGATTGTCGGCGCAAAGGCAGATTTGCAACCTGAGGTTCTAACAGCTGTTGAAGAGACAGTGGAGGCGTAATTAGACTTTAGTCTTTAGACGTTAGTCATTAGTAGAGACGTCACACAGTGGCGTCTCTACATTTTAAAATCAGATAAAAAATAGAATTATGGAAAACAACAACAAGAAACAGTTGAATATCGATTTGCCGGAGTCAGTGGCTGACGGTGTGTATTCGAATCTGGCAATCATCAGCCATTCGCCGACAGAGTTTGTGGTCGATTTCGCGCAGATTGCGCCGGCCATGCAGAAAGCTAAGGTGCGTTCGAGAGTCATCATGACACCTCAGAACGCGAAACGTTTATATCGCGCATTGGCTGACAATCTGCAGAAATACGAGCAGAATTTCGGTCCAATTAAGGATATTAACGACACTGTGGCTCCGTTCACGATGAACGGGTCGGCAGGGGAGGCTTAAGATAAAAAAAGCTCGGCGACAGCCGAGCTTTTTTGTTTTATATGAACTCAAGCTTGTCCTGAGTCGTGTTCTTTTCGCAGTAGTGGCAATGCAACTTGATGTTGCCGTCGGCGTCTTTGATGACTGTGAACTTGGTCGGGACGTCGTGCTCCTTGTTGGTGACGCAGTTAGGGTTGAAGCATTTCACAATGTGCTCGATGCTGTCTGGAAGCGTAACCGTCTGTTTCTTAATCACTTCAAAATCTTTGATTTCGATGATTGAGGCTGTTGGAGCCACGAGACCGATTTTGTTATAGTCTTCCGGTGCGAAATACTTGTTGGAAATTTTTATGAAGCCTTTCTTGCCGTATTTCTTGCTTTCGACGTTGATGCCGAGATAAACAGGGTTGCTGACTTTGTCAAGTCCAAGGATCTTAACGACTTGGAACACTTTGTCGGCAGGGATATGGTCGATTACTGTACCGTTTTCGATGGCGGATACAATCAATTCTTTTCTCTTTTCCATGATTCTTTTGATTTAAAGATTTAAGATTTAAAGATTTAAAATTTTCTGACTCTTAATTTTGAATTTTAAATTTTAAACTTTGAATTATTTTAATCCGAGAATAGTGGCAATCAGGGCCTCACGTGCGTAGACTCCGTTCTGTGCCTGCTGGAAGTAGTATGCCTTCGGGTTGGCGTCGACATCCACATGTATTTCGTTGACACGCGGAAGCGGGTGCAGCACGCGGCAGTTTGGCTTCGAATTCTCGAGCATCGCATTACGTAAGACGTAGGAATTCTTTACCTTTTCGTATTCTTCAGGATCTGGGAAGCGTTCGCGCTGGATACGTGTCATATAGATGATATCTGAATGCGGGATGGCTTCTTCGAGCTCTGTATATTGATGATATTCAAGATGTTTGTCTTTGATATGCTGTTTCACCACGCTTGGGAGCTTGAGTTCGACAGGGGAGACGAGGTTGAATTTGGCGTTGAAGTTACACATGGCTTCGACGAGGCTGTGCACGGTGCGGCCGTATTTGAGGTCACCGACGAGGGTAATCTCGAGGTTCTCCAGTGTTCCTTGGGTTTTGCGGATGCTGTAGAGGTCGAGCATACACTGTGTTGGGTGCTGGTTGGCGCCGTCGCCTGCGTTGATTACCGGCACTTTTGACACTTCAGATGCAAAGCGGGCAGAGCCTTCGATAGGGTTACGCATCACGATGAGGTCGGCGTAACTTGCCACCATGGTGATGGTGTCGGCGAGAGATTCTCCTTTCTGGACGCTGGTGCCTGCTGTGCTGCTGAATCCGATGACGTTGCCGCCGAGCAACTGGATAGCTGTCTCGAAGCTGAGACGAGTACGTGTTGACGGCTCAAAGAAGAGAGATGCGATGATACGTCCGTTGAGCAGGTTCTGGTGGGGATTGCGCTCAAAATCCTCGGCTATGTCCAAGACATGGCAAATTTCCTCAGGCGTGTAGTCGCTGATCGAAATAAGACTGCGATTTTTCAGGGATATTGACATTGTTGTAGGGGTTTTATGTTAAATTTCGGGATGCAAATATACGTCATATTTTTTATTTGTCAATAAAAAATTTGTTAATTTTTTTTAACATTTGTTGCAAAAAAGTGAGACAAATCTAAATAAAATTCATGAATTAATTTCTTGACATATTGAAAAAATCGTTATATTTTTGCAGTGTTGTTTAACACAAAAATTATGAAAGGCATGATACTGAAAACGATTTTATGAAGCCTGTGGTTGTGGCACAAGAAAACTGCGGGCGTTTACTTTTTGATTTGTTTGTGCGTTATAAAATCAAAATTTATAAATTAAAACATCTGATTTATGAAACGAAATGTTAATTTAAAATATGTTTTGGCGCTATTTGCAGTTGGAATAGCGATATATCTTGGCGCTTGCAAAAAGAATGCCGTCACCCCTATAATTAATAATAGCAATCTGACATCGGTCGACGACCCTTGTTATACAGATGAAGCGAGAAAAATTGTCGGAAAAATCAACAGATTTAAAACAAAACTTGTTGATAAAGAATACCTTACAAAAGGAGATGAGTATATTCCAATCGATAGCGTTATATGGAATGTGGAGGCGCTTTTCAATGCTTCATATACTTTTCCGGAAAGGAAATATAAGGAGACGGTCAAACAGGAACTTGAGTTTTTTGTTGAGGCGAACGCAAACGATGAGGTATTGTTGAGTTCTGTAGCTAACCTGTATGATATGATTATCAATGATGTACGTCAGGCATACGCCAATGACGGCATCGCTTTCGACAAGTCGCTGATGGCTGTTGATATTGAGAAAGGCGAGAATCTGGGCAATAGTGTCAGCATCATTGCGCATGTGATTTCGGGAAGAGTCGACAACAGTATGTCGGTGAAAGACCCTGAGAGTGGTCCTTTCGGGCCTGGTGACTGCTGGTATTTCGGAGAGTATGGCGGCACCTGCGACGACCCCTCGGCATACGGTGACGCGGCTGAGATCATCGAAGATTCAATAAATTATTATTTCAGAGGTACTTTAGTGCCTAATTCGAGCTACAGAGGAATAAACCACAATCTTGTGAGGATTGTCCTTGCTGGCAACGAATATGTTGACGACAATGGCAATTTCTACGCCTATTTTTACAGCTTGAATAGCAATCCCCCGTATAATTTGAATTATGAGTTGTTGAACTATTACTATAACAGGGAGCTGGCACTGATATTGAATATTGTGCCTTCTGACCCGTTGTTTCAAGGCCTGTGGCCGTCGGAACCTGCCTTTTTGGAGGTCGACATCACGGGTTTGATTGGGAATGTTGGCGGCCAGGGTTATGCATATCATCGTAATGTTATAACTTATTGCAGCAGGGTGATGATACCGTCGCAGATGCTGCCGGCAGCAATTGATTTGTTGTAATATTAAAAATTTGTCATCATGAGAAAATTCTTGATTTTGGCATTGTGCCTTATATCTGTGCGATTACAGTCGCAACAGTGGGAGATATCATACGAGGTTGAAGAAGGCGCCTTTTTGATGGGCGGTTGCTGCAACGGCGACGGTAACTATGTTTTTGGCGTTTGTGACAAAAACGAGGTTTATTCTGACGCATACGCGATGTATGTCGGGAATGACGGGGATTACGTCACACGTAAGTTTTGTTATGCTTACAAGTCGGAGCTGTGCAGTGCCGTGAGTCTGGGCGATGGAAACGCCTTCGTTGTCGGCATCAAAGGAGGGACTTTGAGTGACCAAGTGTATGACTCATTGTGGATTGTGATAATGAATCCGGAGCTGGAGATAGTGGAGGAACATAGTTATCCTTTGGTCACGCCGTACAAGACTTGGACCAACGATATCTATCTGGACTTCGACAACAACGGTGATGTGATTATTTTGGCCGATGTTTCAGAACGAGATTATCCATGGGTGACTAATGGTGTTTATGTCGTCTTGAAGTGTGATATTGATGGTAATATGATTGATTGTCAATATTTTCCTGACGGACATGGACTGGGTGGAGCGAGACCTACCGGTATCATCAGAGTCCCTGACAGCAACATGATGATGCTTCTTGGAAGAGCGTTCGACGTGAGCGGCGTTCACACGATAGCATATATCGACAACGATTTGAATCTGATTGCTACGTATCCGATACCATGGATGGAAAGTGTGTGGAACTACACCGACTATTGGAAAGACAGCAATCATTTTCTGATGGCTTCACAGACATATATTTATAATGTGGATAATTCTTATTATGCAGCGGTGTTTGAGGTGGATGCGGAGGGGCATTATGCCGACACTTTGGTGTATGACAGAGCCGATACTGCTGATTATACAGCACAATACGGGAGCATGGCATATTTCGATGATGCGACAATTTATATCACGACATATTGGGAAAGTGGGCTTAATGAGAAACCGAACGATGTGGTGATGCTGCTCATTGATAAGGATTTGAATTTGCTTGGAGTTAAGAAGTTGACGTATAAAGACGTGAAAATCAGGCCGTTACATTGTCAGGTGACTGCCGACGGAGGCTGTATTATGTACGGTAAGAGCAAGAAGAGCTATGGGAACGACATGATCATAGTTTGGAAATTGTTACCGGAAGATTTTGTCATCCCATGGACGCTGACAGAACTGCCGGAGGTCTTGCAACACCTTGAAGTGTATCCGAATCCCACTTCTGATATTTTGAATATTGTATTACAATGTGCTGACACTCAGAATGTTAGGGTGAGTATAAGTGACGTAAATGGGCGTAAGTTGTTTGAGCGACGTTTCAGCGGATGCAACGGCTTGCTGACTGTTGACGTGTCGGCATTGGCGAGCGGGACGTATGTCTATGAAGTCAGGGAAGACGGCTGTGACACTAAAAGGGGTGAATTTGTAAAGTATTAAGTATTAACGTTTTAACAGTAAAATTATGAAATCACGTATAATATCATTTTTAATGTTATTTTTTGTGGCGAACATTGTTTTTGCGCAAGAAAAGGGAGGCTGCGACTTATGCGGGCCATCGGGAACGACCCAGAACCAAGCCAATGGAAACTATTCGGTTGCGGCCGGAATGAGCAATATCAGTCAGGGAGCGTATTCTGTGGCTCTCGGTTATGGCAACAAGACCATAGGAGCTGGGGCCTTTGCCCTCGGAAGGTTCGCGAGAGCCAATGCTACCAACGCCTTTGTAATCGGCTGCGGTACCGATAACACTGATGCCAAGGCATTGATTAACAATTATTCAGGGACTCTGATGGTCGGTTTCAACAGCAAGTATCCGACATTGTTTGTGAGTTCGTCGAACGGTGCCACAACGACAGGAAAAATAGGCATCGGAAATGTCACGAGCCCTCAGGCTAAGATGCACATGCGCTCGGATTCAAACGAGGATGCAGGACTGATTCTTGAACCGTCGAACAAGACGTCAAGAAAGGCATTCCTGCAGTTTTACGACGCAAATCATAAGATAGAGGTGTCGAAAACAGGCATGAAAATAGCTTCGACTAACGATTTACTGGATATCAATGCCAAAAACATCACTATGATTGGGAAAGTCGGAATCAATATTGATAACAGTTTCACAGGCGACTACGAATATACACTGGCGGTTAAAGGCGGTGTGCTGACAAGCGAGGTGTATATCAAGGAGGTCGAGGAATGGCACGACTATGTATTTTATGATGGTTACAGCCTGATGCCGCTGGACGAACTCGAAACATACGTCAAAGACCAAAAACACTTGCCCGACCTGCCATCGGAGAACGAGGTCCTGGATAAAGGGTATGACATGGCGGAAATGGATGGCATATTGTTGAAGAAAATCGAGGAACTGACATTGTATACTATTGATTTACAACGACAACTGCAAGAACAGCAAACGACTATCAACATGCTGAAAGAGGCACTGAAGTAATACATTTTCAAATATTAAAGCTATGAAAACGAAATATTTTTTAGTATTTCTTGTGCTTCTATTGTCTCAAATTTCGCATGAAGCATTTGCGCAAAAATGCCTGCTGTTTGACTATGACGCGGACGGGAACCGTATCAGCAGAAATGTAAATGACAATTGCTATGAAACGAAAGATTATTTGGAAGTGGAAAAGAATCAATTGGTTATGGATTTGTCGGTGTACCCGAACCCTACTGACGGCAGTTTCAAGATCATCATGCCAGAGAGCATCAGAAGTGAGCATTCGTCATACCTTATATATGATTTGAACGGTGTGCTGCTTGTTGAACAAGTTTTGGCAGATGAAACCGACGTCGACATCGGAAACATGCCCAATGGCGTGTATCTTCTGAAGATCATCAACGGCGAAGAGACGTTTTCAAAGATTATTGTGAAACACTAAAATCCAAAAGCTATGAATACGAAGATACTATTATTTGCTGCGCTATTTGTTATGGCGACGGCGCATGGACAGAAGTACGAGCAGACGCATTTTGTGTTGAAAGACGAGCTGCCGTCGAATAAAAGTGTGGTTTACGAGGCCACCACGTCAATCAGGCTTATGGCTGGTTTTCACTGTAATCCCGACAGAAACACGTCTGTTACTTTAGCAATCAACAGGTTCAGTGTTTGTCTGCCGGAGGATGGACTTCTTGGCGGTCCCCCGAACTCAAACCATGACGGTGTGGTGGGCGCATTGCCTGTAGAGCTGAATGTCAGCGACTTAGGCGGGGCGGTCTACTCAATTCCGATACTTGTGCCGCACGGAATCGGTGACATGACACCCAATCTGGTGGTGACATATAACAGCCAGGCTGGCAATAGCTTGCTGGGGTGGGGCTGGAACCTGTCAGGCCTGTCATCCATAGTCAGAACGGGACAGACGTTGTATCACGATAACAACGAGACGGCTGTGAATTTCGTTGATGACCGATATGTCATTGACGGTAAACGACTTATGTTGGTTAATGGCACTTATGGCGGCAATGGCTCGGTTTACAAGACCGAAATCGACGAGATGAGCAAAATAGTAGCATATTCTGATGGGTACAACGGCCCATCGCATTTTGAGGTCTATAAAAAAGACGGGACTATCTGGGAGTACGGCTTTACCGATGACTCACGAATTGAACCACAAAACCAGAACGACGTGGTTTTGACTTGGCTTGTCAACAAGATTTATGATCGTGACGGCAACTATATGACGTTCAATTACATTGAAAACCAAAGTGCTGGTGAATGGTATCTCAACAATATCGAATATACTTTGAACAAAAATGCAGGTATCATATCGATGTTTGAGGTTGAGTTTGTTTATGACGACAGGACAGATGTGGAGTCTTATTATGAATACGGAAGTAAAGTCAAACACACGAAGATTCTAAAAAACATCGTCGTACACAATATGATGAATGGAACCACATTGTATGACTATTCTTTTGACTATATCAAGCCGGGTAATTATGGTGACCATCAATACTTTATGTATAACCGGCTGAATCAGATTGGGCTTTCGGCTGATGGCATGAAGTTGAATCCGACAGTGATTTCGTGGAATAGTAAGAAAAAACACTATCCTGCCAAATTTGTAACGTATTCGTTGAGCAAAAACGTGTTCAACCAAGTGCCTTTTATCGGTGATTTCAATGGTGATGGCTATTCTGATGTGGCTTTGGTTCCATATAAAACGGGCCCATCATATCTGGATGATGTCACGATGACTGTATATTTGAATAATGGCGATGGCACTTTTGACAGCAATCCGTTTTTTGATTGTGATTTTGACAAGACGCTCGAATGGCTCTACGTCGCTGACGTTAACGGTGACGGATTGGACGATATAGTTCCGTATTTTGTTAATGATGATGCAAAAGATTGGAAATCAATGGTTTATGTGTGTGTAAACACGGGGCATTCTTTCCAGTACGTCGGTAACAAGAGCAGCGAGAAGTATTTCATACCTTATTCGGGTGATTTTTGTCACGAAAGAAAAACAAACTTCTATTTGATGTATATGCCTAATGCCAGTGGTACTGCACGTGCTCCGGAAATCCTTTATCTTGAAGGTAATCAGGTGTATGTCCAAAGCTTGGGTCAACAAGCTGTGCAGGGCATCGCAGAACATATTCTCGTTACAGACTTCGATTCTGACGGATGCTCGGAACTGTTGGTATTGCATAATGATAATTCAACAGTCGCGAAAATAACGAAAGAAAACGGACTGTATGTGTTCAATAATGTGTGTACCGATAACAATTTCAATGCCGACGATTTCTTGTTTCCTGGCGATTTCAATGGCGATGGGCACATGGATGTGTTGCGATACGACAATGTGACATATTGGAAGGTGGCTTTTTCTGATGGCAACGGGCTGAGAGTTCCGGTGTCATGTATGGCCGCTAATTTGTTGAAAGGGCTGACTTTGGCACCTCAAGACCGATATTATTGCTCGCTTCAGAATCTCTCAATGCCTTCAGAAACTATCAGAACCGCTGATTTTGACGGCGATGGCAAGACTGATGTGGCGGTGTTTAAAAACACTGGCGGAAACTATTATGCTACAATAGGATTTAAAATGTACGAAAAGCCAAATGGCGACTGCGATTTCGGTGATATAAAGCGATTTGCTTTGGATATCAACTACTCGCATCAATATGTGCATGTCGGAAACTTCCTCGGACAAGAAAACGAAAGCATTTTGGGTAGCGTGAGAAAAAATCCGAATAATTATGAGATCCCGAAGATAGTGTCATTGTTTCCACAATCGGCTAAATACAGTGTCGAGCGTGTCACTGACGGACTTGGCAATACGAGAGGCTTTAAATATGAATATCTGATGCCGAATAATTCTGTGATGTCGTACTGGTATGATTATCAATGGATTAATAGCGACGTACAAGCCCTTCCCATGCCTATAAGAGCGTTGTGCGCCGACACTGTTTTTTCAGCCAACAATAATCCGTGCGTTACGAAATATTCGTATACAAACATGTTGTATCATAACAAAGGACGAGGTTTCCTGGGATTTGAAACTAAATCATCTAAGCATTTCATTGACAATATGTTATACGAAGCAGAGTCGGTCATATATGATGTGGATTTGCTTGACGACTATGATGTTCTGTTGCCTAAAATGTTTATAAAATATAATTATAATAATCAAATAGTTGGAACAGAACAATATGCATACCATTTTTATAAATGCGCTCAAAATCAGAAGGTTATAATGCCATTACTGACATGTAAAAATACTGTTGATTATGACAATGATAATGCAACTTCAATTGTGAAAACTAAAGTTGAAAATATTGATTATCAGACGGATATGTCTAATGATAATTATACTGATGTGGTTAATGTATTAAGGTCTGTCTCTGGAGAAGACACCTCTTATAATGGTGATGACGCGGAGTCATGCTCATATTGGGCCAAAACTGATTATTTATATAATAACAAAGTAGAAGAATGGGTTGTGACACGTCTGCAAAGTATAATGAAATCACAGCATTACGATGATAATGATATTGTAGGAAGTAGCGAAATATTTGAATATTCAAATAATAATCCATTTAAAATAACAAGAAATGTGTTTCTGCCTAATTCGGATATGAATTTCGATGACCCGTTGAGAATCATAGCCGAGTACTCGTATGATTTTGTAGGTAATACAGTTATGCGGTCGCTGACCTCTCCGTCATCGAAAAACCAGAGGGTTACGAGTCTGGAATATGCAGCAGAGTACAATTATCGCCTTCCGACCACTTCAACCAATGAAAAAGGCTGGGAAGTTCGTAATAGATACGATGAAAATTATGGTATGTTGCATTCCACATTGGATTACAACCTGTTTGAGACGGAATGTGTTTCTGACCCGTTTGAGATAACGGTGGAAAACACTCTGCCAGGCAATGTCAGAAACGTCAAGACTAAACGATGGGCGAGAGGCAATGAACATGCGCCCGGCAATGCTGTGTTCTATTGTTGGGAAAAGACTTCTGGAAAGGCTGAAACTATGACGTTTTACAACAAAAATGGACTGATACTGCGTGAGGTTTCGCTTGGATTGTTCGGTGAGCCGGTTTATGTTGACTACACCTATGATGACAGAGGCAACTTGTCGTCAAAATCAAGTCCGTACAAACAGGGTGAAGCCATCAAGTGGTGTTATTATGTTTTTGATAATAACAACAGGCTCGTTGAGGAGGTTTTCCCTAATGGCTTGACGAAATCATATAGCTATCATCAGTTGCAAACCACTATTTGCAGCACTTCGCCAGAAGGGGTGTCGCATACCGTCGTTGAGACCACCAATCCGATGGGATGGCGTACGCAAGTCATTGATATTGGCGGCAATACAATCAACTACGAGTATTTTAGCGATGGAAAACTGAAGAGCGCGATGATTGGGAAAAACACTTTAACAAAGGTGGAATACGAATATGACAATTTGCGCAATGTTTCAAGTATGAGGGACCCTGCTTGCGGCTTGCTTACGTATGAATACAACGCATTCGGAGAGCTTGTCGGCACTACAAATCCGAAACAATGTATCACGACTTACGAATATGACGTGCTCGGCAATGTGATTTTACGTTCCGAAACAGATGCCAAAGGGGCTAATACCATTGAAACTCAATGGGTTTACGACGATAAAAAGGGGCAAATGGGCATGTTGTCACGAGTCATTTATGGTCAGTCGCAAAGTGTTTCGTATGAATATGACGAGTTGCTTAGAGTCACAAAAGTCGATGAAACAATCCAAGATGGTACATATTCAACGACTTACACTTATGACGATGCGAATCGGGAAGAGATGGTTTCATATCCGAGCGGCCTGACAATCCAAAAAAAATATTCGAACAGCGGATTGTATCTCGCAATGGCTGATGTGTCAAATGACAAGACTCTGTGGTGCACCAGAGCATCTGATGCAATGGGGTATATTACTGATTATCAATATGGTAATGGGTTACAAACTCGGAGGAAGTATGACGAAAAATCAAATATGCTAAGTGGTATCTGCACCTATACAGATGATAAAGTCTACCAGAATCTGAAATATTCGTATGACGGCTTCGGAAATCTTGTCAGCAGGACAAAAGCAAATGGCACAAACCAAATCGAAAGCTTTGTGTATGACGAGTTTAATCGATTGGTCGAGATAAAAACCAACAATTCAGTTACAGGCACCTTTGTTTATGATGATTTGGGCAATATTTTGGCGAAAACTGCCGATAAAAGAGATGTTTTCTATGATGCACAGTATCATTCCAGTAATCCATATGCTGTACAGAAAGCAAAGTCAATTGATACGGAGCTGGTTGCTGCCAACCAATCTGTGGAATACACCTCTTTTGATAAAATATCTATAATCAATTATGGAAATAATTCATTATCAATTGATTATGGTTTTGATCATGATCGTATACATTCGGATGAAAGCGTTGGCGAAATCAAGAAAGAAAAGGTGTATGTTGCTGATTGTGAATATGTTAACATGGGAGGGGAAACCATGATTTACACATATCTTAACGGCCCGATGGGCATTTTCGCGGTTTGTTGCACCGATGAAAAAGGTGAAAACTCGATGTTATACATTCATCCTGACCATCTCGGCTCATGGTGTCTTGTTACTGATGATAAAGGCGAAATAGTACAAGATGTCTGCTTTGATGCTTGGGGTAATCCAAGTGACAGTAAGTTGTTGTGTGACAGAGGCTTTACTGGTCATGAGCATTTGACGGCTTTCGGAGTCATCAACATGAATGGCCGCGTATACGACCCGGTGATGTCGATGATGCTCAGTCCTGACAGCTACATCCAAAACCTTGATTTTTCGCAGAATTTCAACCGATACAGCTATTGCTACAATAACCCATTATCGTATAACGATCCGTCGGGCGAATGGGTGGAATGGCTGCTGTGGGGCGTGTTTCAAGGCGCTATGAATTTGATAAACAACTGCGACGAAATCGATAGTTTCTCTGAAGGGGCCATGGCGTTCAGTGCAGGCTTTGTCAGTGGCTGTCTCTCTCTTGGTCTGTCGGGGTGTTCGTGGGCGGTGCAGGTTGCTGGCGGTGTCATAGGCGGGACCTTGAAATCGGGCGTTAATTATGTCGTGGAGAAAAATACCGATAATAACCATATCGACTGGAGCGTGGTCGAAAACAAGGATTTCAAAACCGAAATGATGTATTCGCTGGGTTCAAGTCTTGCCAAATCAGTGCTAAACGCCTATATCGTCCAGCCTGATGATACCAACGAGGATGGCGTGACGTTGGCCAACAAGCTGTGTCATAACAAGGTGGATAGGATGGTGCTTGAGACCTCATCATCAAAAATTGTTGGTAATTTGTTTGCCGGTAAAAAAATCTTTGACGGTTTTAGCTGTAAGAATTGGAGCGAGTTTACACCTTATGCCAGATGTCTCGTCAATATCATGTGGGACGGGCTGCAGTTTGAAGGCGGTTCAGCCACACTGACCGAGGCGTTTAACCAGATGTTGAACGTTGACTTTTCAGGCAATATGAGGAAATTTAGTAAAAGTATGAACACATGTTATAGCCGAGTATGTTCTTTATTTTTTAAAAACTAGTGAGTGATTAGCGTTTTTTTACTATCTTTGCACCCAAAATTTAATCGCACAAAACTATGTTGGAACTGATTTTGAAACAACTCTTTATCGACGCTTTCAAGAAGCTCTACGGACAGGAGCCTAACGCACAACAGGTGAGCTTCCAGAAGACACGTCCCGAATTTGAAGGCGACGTCACTATCGTGGTGTTCCCATTTACAAAGCTCGCGGGAAAAGCCCCAGAGGCTCTTGCTAATGAGATGGGCACTGAGATGATGGCTGAAAGTCCGTTCATCGCTAAGTATAACGTGGTGAAAGGCTTCCTCAACCTGCTGATTTCTGATAGCTATTGGATTGACTTCATGCAAAAGAATCATCAGAATGAGCTGTTCGGACGAAAAGAAGTTTCCGGAAAACCAGTGGTGGTGGAATATTCATCGCCAAATACCAACAAGCCTTTGCACCTTGGACATATCCGTAACAACCTGCTTGGTTGGAGCGTGAGCGAGATCCTCAAAGCCAACGGCGAGAACGTGGTTCGCGTGAACTTGGTAAACGACCGCGGCATACATATCTGCAAGAGCATGATAGCTTGGCAGAAGTGGGGTAACGGATGCACTCCGGAATCGACAGGGAAGAAGGGTGACCACCTCATAGGTGACTTCTACGTGTTGTTCGACAAGCATTATAAGGAAGAAGTGAAGAGCCTGTTGCCTGCCAACTACGATCAACTTGACGACGAGGCAAAAGAAAAGGCGAAAACAGAGGCAGAGAACGCTTCTCCGCTGATGCAGGAGACACGCGAGATGCTCCGTAAATGGGAGGCTGGCGACAAAGAAGTGCGTGAACTTTGGGAGATGATGAACAACTGGGTCTATCAAGGCTTTGATGTGACGTACAAACGTCTTGGGGTGTCGTTCGATAAGATCTATTACGAGTCACAGACCTACTTGCTGGGTAAGAAAACCGTGATGGAAGGCTTGAAGAAAGGCGTTCTGTATCAAAGAGATGATAACTCGGTGTGGTGCGACCTCCGCGATGAAGGACTCGACGAGAAACTGCTACTTCGTAGAGACGGAACTTCTGTTTATATGACTCAAGACCTTGGAACTGCACAACTGCGTTATGACGAGTTCCATCCGAAGAAACTGATTTATGTTGTCGGCAACGAACAGAACTATCATTTCGATGTTTTGAAACGTGTGCTGGTCAGATTGGGCTTCGAATGGGGTAACGACATTGAGCATCTTTCCTATGGTATGGTTGAGCTGCCAAGCGGTAAGATGAAGTCACGTGAAGGTACAGTGGTTGACGCCGACGACCTGATGGACGAGATGGAAGCAACGGCAAGAAACGTGTCGGAAGAACTTGGAAAAGCCCACGGATTGAGCGACGAAGAGGCACAGAGACTATATCATATCATAGGTCTCGGCGCTCTGAAGTACTTCATCCTTAAGGTGGATCCGAAGAAGACGATGCTTTTCGACCCGAAAGAGTCAATAGATTTCAATGGCAACACGGGCTCCTTCATTCAGTATACCCACGCCCGTATCTGCTCGGTGCTTCGTAAGGCTGAAGAGGCGGGAATCACAGTGAAAGACAAGATCGAGGTGGATAATATCTTGCCTGAAGAGAAACCTCTGCTGACCAATATTCATACTTGGCCTGGCGTGCTTGAACAGGCAGCGATAAACCGCAGTCCGGCAATGATTGCAAACTATATCTACGACCTCTGCAAAGGATTTAACCAGTTCTACCAGGAATGCAGTATCCTGAAAGAACAAAACGAGAAACGCAGAGCCTTCAGATTGCAGCTGGCCGCCATGACCGCACGTCTGCTTCGTAATGCTGGCGAGTTGCTTGGTATGCAGATGCCTGAGAGAATGTAAAAGATAGTATGTGGTATGAACGTTTTTTACTTACCTGACGCTCAAAATGGAATGGTCTCCTTACCTGAGGAGGAATCAAAACACTGTGTCAAAGTTCTGAGGATGCAGGAAGGGGACCGTTTCTGCGTCACCGACGGCGAAGGCTCGTTGTATGACGCAGAGCTGGTGGAGGCGCACCCAAAACGTGCAGTGGCATGCCTCTCCAACCAACGACCAGGGTACGACAATAAGACGTTCAGACTTGAAATAGCTATAGCCCCCACTAAACTCAACGAGCGCACAGAGTGGTTCCTCGAAAAAGCCACCGAAATCGGAATCGACAAGGTGCAACTGTTTGCATCATATCATTCCGAACGACGAGTGGCAAACGTGGAACGTTTCCGTAAAGTGATGATAGCCGCAATGAAACAGTCGATAAAATCGAAACTGCCTGAGATAGAGGACGTTGTCGATTTCAACAAGCTGGTAAAACAGCCTTTCGACGGACAAAAATTTATCGCCTGGATTGACGACGATGTGACGGAACTGCTGTGCGATAAGTACGAAAAAGGTGAAAATGCGCTTATTCTGATAGGTCCGGAAGGCGACTTCAGTCGCGAGGAAGTACAGCTGGCAAAAGACAACAGCTTCATACCAGTGAGCCTCGGTGATGCGCGACTACGGACAGAGACGGCAGCAGTGGTGGCATGCCACACCGTGAATCTGATAAACCAAATGAAATAAAAGATGTTGAAAAGGTTTCTGACACTGGTCTGTCTGCTTCTGACAGTGGGACTCCAAGCCCAACAGACGCAGATAGCGCTTCTGAAATACAGAGGCGGAGGCGACTGGTATGCCAATCCGACATCGTTGCCTAACCTCGTGAAGTTCTGCAACCAGGAACTGCACACCGACATCAACCCTGACGTGGCGACAGTGGAGGTGGGAAGCCCCGATATATTCAACTATCCGTTTGTGCACATGACAGGTCACGGTAACGTGGCATTCGACAAAACGGAGTGCGAAAACCTGCGTAACTATCTGCTGGCAGGCGGATTTCTGCATATCGACGACAACTACGGACTCAAAGACTTCGTCATGCCACAGATGCAGAAAGTGTTTCCTGAGTTGGAATGGGTGGAGCTGCCATATTCGCATCCTTTATTTAAAGAACCATACGAGTTCCCGAATGGACTGCCCAAGATACATGAGCACGACCTCAAGACCCCGCAGGCGTTCGGAATGATGTACGAGGGCCGCTTGATATGCCTTTTTACCTACGAATGTGACCTTGGTGACGGCTGGGAAGACCAGCGAGTCCATAAGGATTCTGACGAAGTGCGACTGAAAGCACTGAAAATGGGTGCTAACATATTGCAATACGTTTTTACCAAATGAAATGAAAAGATGTCCTTACTGTAATAGAATTATTTCAGGACGGACGGATAAGATTTTTTGCGACGACAAATGTAGAAACAACTTCTACTACATGGTCAATAGCGAACAGAAAACTTATATCCGGACTGTCAATAAAAAACTGCAGAAAAACCGCGGAATCCTCAGGTCGATGAATCCGTCGGGGAGAGCGTCAGTGCCGAAGAGTTGTCTTGATGAGCAGGGCTTCGACTATAAACTCTTCACCGGAATACACATGACGAAAAAAGGCAGACCATATTACCTCGTTTATGACCAGGCATACAGCCTTAATGATGACGAAACGGTGAGTTTAGTGGTTTTCTATCGTGATGCTCAGACCGTCATAGGCTAACATCATGTTCGAGGGCAGAGTCTTATTTACATCCTCGGCCTTTCCAATGGAATGGCTGATGTGAGTGAACCAAACTTTCCTGACATTCAGACGCTTGGCGATGTCGATGGCCTCAGGCAGGCTCATGTGCGAGTAGTGTTTCTCTTTGCGCAATGCCTCGATGATGAGATATTCCACGCCTTCAAGTTTCCGCAGACTTTCTTCAGAGATGAAATGGAAGTCGGTGACGTATGCGAAGTTGCCGATACGGAAAGCATAACATAACATCTTGAGATGCAGAAGCGGTATCGGTTCTATGGTCAAGTCGTTGATAATGATTGGCTTGCCATCTACGATGTCGATGAGGTTATACGTCGGAGCACCGGGATATAGCTTGCTTTTGTCGACGAAGGCATACGAATACTCACGTTTGATCTCTTCCTGCGCTTCAGGCGACGCATATATCGGCATGGAGATGTTCTGAAGAAAATTGAACGAACGCACGTCATCCAAGCCGCCGATGTGGTCTTTATGCTGATGCGTGATGAGTATCGCATCAAGATGTTTCACGTTCTCGCGAAGCATCTGCTGACGGAAGTCGGGACCGGCATCCACACAGACGGTGGTCTGCTCAGTCTGTATCAGAATAGACGTGCGCAGCCGCTTGTCACGAGGGTCGGTTGAACGACACACCTCACAATCGCATCCGATGACCGGAACGCCCTGCGAAGTGCCGCATCCTAATATTGTAACCTTCATCATAGCCTTGAAAACCGCTGCAAAGATAAAAAAATAGAAGGTATTGTGGAAAAAAATAATCACTATTTTGTAAAAAATTCGTATCTTTGCAAGTTTTTAGGCATATCATTTGATAATGAAGGCTATTGTTAGGTTTAACAGACGTCGTGCAATCCGTGAATTCCTGAAAAGGAAGAAACAATGCATACTTCCGGATATCACAGGGTATCCGACAGTGGCACTTCTGCTCGACGGAGAACAGTTTAATCGCCACAAAGAGATAGAGGCGACAATGAACAGGCTGTTCAACCTGAAACGACTCACTTTTGTGACCTGCGTCAATACACAACCACAAGACGTTCTGCAGTCGGACCGACACTTTTATATCAATAATGACGACTTCAACTTCTGGGGGTTGTTGAAAAAAGATAAAAAAGAGTCGCTGAACAGCCTCTCGTTCGACATGATGGTCGATATGGTGCACGTGGGTGACGACATGCTGATGAATCAATATATTATGTCGTTGATTAACAACACCTTCAGAGTGACTTTCGGACATCAATGCACTTCGTTCTACGACCTGGTAATCGATTCGAAAAAAGAAGATGACGTGCTTAAAAGGATAGAGATTTTACACGATTATCTGTCAATGTTATTGGGAAAAAGATGAAAAAGAACCCGTTTATTGGTACTGGAGTTGCCCTGATAACTCCGTTTAATGATGATTATTCGGTTGATTATCAATCGCTAAGGAATATCGTCGACTTTACTTTACAAAATGGTGCCGATTTCCTCGTGGCTCTCGGGACGACCTCGGAGGCTCCTACGATGAACGCCGAAGAGAAGACAAAAGTGACGAAAACCATCATCGAGACAGCCAACGGACGCTGTCCGATATTGCTCGGCATGGGTGGAAACAACACCTATTCACTCATCGATAGCATTAGAAATCAAGACTTTACAGGAATTGACGGCATCTTGAGCGTCGTTCCTTATTATAATAAACCCAACCAGCGCGGCATGAAAGCTCATTTTCTGCATGTCGCCGACGTGTCGCCAGTGCCAGTGGTGCTTTACAACGTGCCAGGCAGGGTGGGAGTGAACCTCCAAGCCGCCACGACGGTGGAACTTGCAAAACATCCTAACATCCTCGCTGTGAAAGAAGCATCGGGAAATCTGCAGCAAATCATGGAGATATTGCGTGACAAACCTTCAGATTTCACTGTGCTCTCAGGCGACGACGGCATCACCCAGCCGATGATGGCTCTCGGTGCGAAAGGCGTGATATCGGTGGCCGCCAACGGCTACCCGAAACCGTTCTGCGAAATGGTTCACAAAATGCTCGAAGGCAAAGAGAAAGAAGCCCTTCCGTTGCATTATAAGATGCTGAGAATGAATGGCCTGATATTCGCAGACGGCAATCCTGCAGGCATCAAGGCACTCATGGCTCATGAAGGATTGTGCAAAAACGTGCTTCGCCTGCCATTGGTGCCAGTGAGCGAAAATGTGCGCCAAGACATTGAAAATGAATACGATAACAATTTGAAATGAATATTTAAAATTTAATACAACAATGAAAAACAAATTATTCTTAATCATCTGCTTGTTTCTGTCATTTGGATTGACAGCACAGGAAAAGAACCTTAACCAGCTCATGCAGGAACGCAATGAGTATTACTTCACTTTTGAACTAAACGGCAACGACAATCTTCAGAAAATCGCCCATACGATTTCGGTTGACCGTGTCGATGGCAATGTCGTCACGGCTTACGCAAACAACAAGGAATTCGCAGAGTTCCAGAAGATGGGCTATGATATAACACTTCAGACACCTCCTTCAATGCTTTTTGAAGCCGAGATGTGGGACGGCAGCAACCGCGCAGCTTACGACTGGGACCAGTACCCGACCTACGAGGCTTATGAAGCAATGATGTATCAGTTTGCAACAGACCATCCGGACAAATGCGAGATCATCGAACTCGGCACTCTCCCAAGCAACCGTAAGATTTTGATTGCACATATCAATAACGGCTCAGGCGCAGGAAAACCTAAATTCTTGTACACCTCGACAATTCACGGTGACGAGACAACCGGCTGGATGCTTATGCTCCGTATGATTGACTATATCCTTGAAAATCCTACACTTCCGGAGTGTGCCAACGTGTTGGAAAACATCGACCTCTATGTCGGCCCTAACACCAACCCGGATGGTACCTACCATGGCGGCAACAACACCGTTAACGGTGCCCAGCGTTACAATGCCAACGGCGTCGATATGAACCGTAACTATGCAGACCCTCATGGCAGTGCACATCCTGATGGAAACGCTTATCAGCAAGAGACTGAGTGGTTTATGCAGTTTGCAAATGAAAACGCTTTCGTGATGGGTGCCAACTACCACGGTGGAGCAGAGGTTATGAACTATCCTTGGGACAACACATACACACTTCATGCCGATGACGCTTGGTATCAGCTCATCTCACACGAATATGCCGACCTTTGCCATACCGTGAGTTCAAGCTACATGACAGATTATAACAACGGCATCACCAATGGCGCCCAGTGGTACATGATTGGTGGCGGTCGCCAAGACTATATGAACGGCTATGCCCAATGCCGTGAGCTTACCATCGAGTGCTCAAACACAAAATGCCCAAGCGCCAGCCAGATGCCTAACTTCTGGAATATCAATAAAAACTCTATCTTCGCTTTCATGAACCAGTGCTTGAACGGCATCCATGGAACAGTGGTCGATGCTGAAACGAAGGCTCCTATAGGTGGCGCAACAGTCACTCTGGTGGGGCACGATGACCAGTATTCTACAGTATCAACACAGCTCCCTGGCGGCGACTTCCACCGTCCTGTGAAAGCTGGAACATACAATGTCCGTATTACAAAGAATGGCTATGAGGCATACGAGACACAGGTGACAGTGGCTGATAATGAAGCAATTAACATCAATGCACAAATGGTGGCACTCGAAGGCATCGTCGCTGACTTTACAGCTGATGTGACAGCGGTCAGCATAGGAGGTTCAGTGCATTTCACCGACAACTCATGGGGCGCACAGCTCGTGAGCTGGAACTGGGAGTTCGAAGGCGGCACACCTGCCACATCTACCCAGCTTAACCCTGTAGTGACTTATAACAACGCTGGCAGTTTCGACGTGCGTCTCACCGTGACCAATGCCGATGGCGAGTCTGACACCAAATATTTGCCAAATTATATCTCAGTAGTGGAGGCTTACAACATGACAAACGCCACTGTAACCACTTGTGATGCAATGTTTTACGATGATGGCGGTCCGAATGCCGACTATACAAGCAACAAAGACCTGGTTATGACATTCATGCCTGCAACAGAAGGCGGCATTATTGAAGTCGAATTCCAGTCGTTTGACACGGAAAACAACTATGATTTCTTGTACATCTACGACGGAACCTCGACATCAGCCACACAAATCGGACAATACAGCGGTGGTGACACTCCTGGCACTGTCACAGCTACCAATGCCGCTGGAGCCCTTACATTCAGATTCACATCCGACTCAAGCGTCACAAAATCAGGATGGGCAGCACACGTTTATTGTCTTGGCGTGTCTTATCCATTGGAAGTCGTAGCATTAGCTGAATATGAATCGATTTGTACAGCTGAGACTAACACGTTGTCGGTCTATGCGACAGGAGGTTCTGGAAATTACACATATTCGTGGTCGCCAGCCGAACATCTCGACAACCCGACATCAGAGACACCAGTCTTTTCACCTGAAGGAATTCTCGGTGACTACACTTACACCGTGACAGTCAGCGATGGCATCGAATCGGTAACAGCATCAGTGTCGTTCACCGTCACAGAATGCGATGATATTGACGAAATCAGCGCAGAAAACATAACGGTTTACCCGAATCCGGCCTCGACAACAATCAATATCGTGGGCATCGAAAATTACACAAATCTCAACGTTATGATTGTGAATCTTCAGGGACAGGTTGTGAGAGAAGTCGTTAACGCATTGGAAATCAATGTTTCTGATATTGAATCAGGCATTTATTTTGTTAAAATTAGCTGCGACGGACAACAATATCTCAAGAAATTTGTTATTAAATAAAAAATAATAAATAAGATAGCTAAAAAAAACGTAATTTTGCAGCATGCTTAAAAATAGGGTTTTCTTAACGGTAATGATTTGTTTGTTGGGATGCGTGTCCTGCAGTAAATACAACAAATTGCTCAAGGGAACGGACAACGAGGCGAAGTACGAAGCCGCGTTGAAGTATTACGAAAAAAAGGATTACGACCGTACCTTGCAGCTTTTCGACGTGTTGCAGGCGTATTATCGCAGCAAGCCTGAGGGTGAGAACATAGCTTTCCTTACGGCAGAGTGTTATTTCAACAAGGAAGACTACTACATCGCAAGCAGCTATTACAAACGTTTCGTGACGCGTTATCCGTTGTCGAGAAAATCGGAGGAAGCCATGTACAAAAGCGCCATCTGCTATTACAGGATGTCACCGAAGATAACCCTCGACCAGTCGGATACCTACACCGCCATCAAGGAATTCCAGAACTACGTGGATCTGTACCCGAACAGTCCGAGAGTGGAAGAGGTGAACGGCAAAATGGACACGTTACGCATGAAACTGGAGGAGAAAGAATACGACATCTGCAGGCTCTATTTCAAGATGGAAGAGTATCAGGCCGCAATAACGAGCTATGAAGCCTATCTTAAGGATTATCCGAACACCAAATACCGTGAGGAGATTCTTAACAACATGGTTATAAATTACTATCGTTATGCTGAAAACAGCATCAGGTCGAAACAACGCGAGCGTTACGAACTGGCATTGGAGAAATACAACACGCTTTGCTACGTGTATCCTGAAAGCGAATACATCGCAAAACTGGAGCCTACAATAAAGAAAATTAGAGAGAAATTAGAAAAATATAAATTAAATTAAAATGATAGATTTCAGAAAAGTCAAGGCGGAAACAACCGCTATCACACGTCAGAAAGACCAGTTCTACGTTGGAACAGGTAATATTTACGAAACAGTGGCAATCCTTTCGAAGAGAGCCAATCAGATAGCGACAGAAGAGAAACAGGAGCTCAACAAGAAGATTGAGGAGTTTGCTTCACAGAACGACTCTTTGGAGGAAGTGTTCGAGAACAAGGAACAGATCGAGGTGGCAAAATTCTATGAGAAGCTTCCGAAGCCGACCCTTATAGCCATCGAGGAATTCCTCAACGACGAGCTTTACTATCGTAACCCTAACAAGAAAAACGAAGGCGACTTCTAAAAAATGCTCACCGGAAAGAAAATCCTGATAGGCATCACGGGTAGCATCGCGGCATATAAGATACCGCTCCTGGTGCGTCTGCTGAAGAAGGAAGGCGCTGAGGTTCAGGTGGTTATGACCGACGCGGCAAAAGACTTCGTGACACCACTCACGCTCTCGACGCTGAGTGGACTGCCCGTTTTGTCGAAGGGCTTCGACACCGAGACTGGCAGGTGGAACAGCCACGTGGAACTCGGTCTGTGGGCCGACCTCTTCGTGATAGCACCAGCATCGGCAAACACTATCGCCAAGTTGGCGACAGGAATAGCTGACAACTATCTTTTGACCGTCTGCCTGTCGGCTAAATGCCCGATAATGTTCGCTCCAGCGATGGATCTTGACATGTACAAACATCAAGCCACACAAGAGAATATCCGCACTCTCATCAGCCGCGGATACCGTTTCATTGCGCCGTCGTCAGGTGAGCTGGCATCGGGGCTGTGCGGCGAGGGCAGGATGGAGGAGCCACAGGAGATTTTCAACCGTATCAAGGAGTATTTCCAGAAAAAACAGCGTTTCGCCGGTAAGAAAGTGCTCGTGACAGCCGGTCCTACGTATGAAGCCATCGACCCGGTGCGTTTCATAGGAAACCATAGCTCTGGCCTCATGGGCATCGAGGTGGCACGCGCTTTCGCAGACCAAGGTGCAGAGGTGACACTGGTGCTTGGCCCGTCGTCGATACGCCCGGAAAGAGCTAATATCCAAGTCGTTCCAGTGACTTCGGCAAAGGAGATGTTCGACGCCACAACAGCAGCATTCAAACATGCCGACATAGCCGTGCTGAGTGCGGCAGTGGCTGACTTCCGTCCGGAAGTGACTGCCAATCAGAAGATTAAGAAAGACCCGAACAGCAACGAGATGATTCTCAAGCTCGTGAAGACAGACGACATCTTGAAGACTTTGGGTCAGAACAAAACCGACAAACAGATGCTTGTGGGATTCGCCCTTGAGACGGAAAACGGCATCGAGAACGCCAAGAAGAAGCTGCACTCCAAGAATATCGACATGATTGTGCTTAACATCATGAACGAGGCCGGCGTGGGATTCAAAACGAAAACCAACAAGGTAAGCATCATTACCAAGGACGACAAGGTTATCGATTTTGAACTGAAACCGAAAAATGAGGTGGCAAACGACATCTTGAAAGTTGTATATCAATCACTTGAAAAATGACAGTATGAAAAGGGCATTTCTCGCGATATTGTTTGCTTTCAGCCTGATGACACTCAATGTGACAGCACAGGAGCTGAACTTCACAGTGCAAATCAACACGGCACAGGTGTCGGGCACCGACCAGCGTCTCTATGAGTCGCTGAAAGAGAGCATGGTGACATTCATGAACCAAAGAATATGGACCAACATCAAGTTTGAAGAAAATGAACGTATCGAAGGCTCTATGGTGTTGGTAGTGAAAAACCGTGACGGAAACTCTATCGATGGAGAATTGAACGTTGTGCTGCGCCGTCCTGTATACAAATCAAATTACAATTCGCCGCTACTGAACATCGTTGACAATGATATATCATTTTCATACATCGATGGGCAACCGCTCGATTTCAATGAGAATTCGTTCATGTCGAACCTTACCTCAATACTTGCCTACTACGGATATTATTGCTTGGGAATATATTTCGACACTTTCGGACAGAACGGCGGTGACGAGATGTTCAATATGTGCGACCAGATCGTGACACAGGCACAAAACGCCGCAGAAGGAGGCTGGAAGGCTTTCGACAGTTATAAAAACCGTTATTGGCTACTCGACAGCTACACCAACCCGGCTTACCGTTCACTGCGTCAGTTTATGTATGAATATCACCGACTTGGACTCGATGTGATGGGTAGCGGAAAAATCGAAAACGGACGTACAGCAATCACAAAGTCGCTCGATTATGTGAAAACAGCGTACACCTCAAAGTCAAACCTCTATTTTATCCAAATACTTAACGATTCCAAGCGTGACGAGTGGAAAAACATATATTCCGACTGTCCGCAGCAGGAGAAGACCAAGGCAATCAACATCTTGCGTGACATCGATCCGGCACACGCAGAGGAATATGAAGAAGTGCTCAATTCAAAAAAACGTTTTTAACTGAAATGTTAAAACATCTCGCCATCAGTAATTATGCTTTAATCGACTCATTATCAATATCTTTTGATGATGGGTTTAGCGTTATTACAGGCGAGACAGGCGCTGGAAAATCAATTTTGCTGGGTGCTCTTGGATTTGTGCTTGGCGAACGTACCGACTCAAGCATCATGCTCGATGAGTCGAAAAAATGTGCGGTGGAAGCGACGTTTGTCGTTGACAATGAACGTTTTAAGCCTTTCTTTGAGGAAAACGACCTCGATTTTGATGAAGAACTGATACTTCGACGCGAATTGTCACCAACAAAGAAATCAAGAGCTTTTATTAACGACACACCAGTTACAGCTCAACAACTAAAAGAGCTTGGTAATCAATTGGTTGACATACATTCACAGCACGACTCGCTGCTTCTGACCAATGCCGACTTCCAACTTGAGATAATCGACAATGCCGCTGGTAACAACGCATTACTTGCTGATTATCAAGCGGTTTACCATAAGTTTGTTACCTTGCGAAACGAGTTGAAATCGCTTCGCGAGATGGCTCAGAAAAACGTGGCGGAAAACGATTTCCTCTTATTCCAGCTCGACGAGTTGCTGAAGGCTGACTTGCAAGATAATGAGTATGAAGAGGTTAGCCAACATTTGGAGCTTTTGGAGAACGCAGAGGAGGTGAAGACCTTGCTTGCCCAGTCGACGAATCTGTTACAAGATTCGGAAATTTCTATCCTCGACCAGCTGAACGAGCTGAAATCGACTGTGGAGCGGCTGAAACGATATATTCCCGAAGCGGAACAATATGTTGAGCGTCTCGAATCAACAAAAATAGAGCTCAAAGACATAGCGCATGACATTGATTCGCTGCAAGATAGCACCCAGTTTGACGCTGAATCACTGAATGAGCTTCAGGAGCGTTTCGACCTGCTGCAACGCCTGATGATGAAGCATCATGTGAACGATTACGCAGATTTGCTTCAGATTCGCGATGACTTGCAACAGAAAGTTGGAGCTTTCGCCAATATCGACGAGCTGATAGCCAAGAAAGAAAATGAGGTTAAAAAATGCGAGAAAGAGCTTTCGCATCTCGCTGATAATCTATCTGATAGACGTAAAAAGGTGAAGCTTTCCTTTGAGAAGTCGGTCACTGAAATAATCTGCCAGTTGAAGATGCCTCACGGTGTTTTCGAGGTTGAGATAACGGAGTTTTCCGGGGATTCAGAGTTTTCGGAGAAGGGCAGGGATAAGATATGCTTCCTCTTCTCGGCAAACAAAGGCGTGAAACCAGAAGCCATGTCCCGTGT
>CADAFC010000004.1 GCA_902787095.1 uncultured Bacteroidia bacterium | reverse complement strand
CGAGCAGAAAGCCACGATGATTGTGGAGCACATTAGCTATAACCGCACGGAAAACCAATACGATTCCGACATCTTCACCAAGGAGAAGAGCCGCCAAACTGTTGACAAGGCATATCCTGCACAAAAACACATTCTTGACTACGTGTTTCCCGACAGCCAAGGCGAGCGAGTTTTTGCCGAAGATTTGGATAAAGCGGAAGAAGTGTGCGTCTATGCCAAACTGCCGAGGTCTTTCCAAATCCCGACGCCCGTAGGCAACTACGCCCCCGATTGGGCCATCGCCTTCAACGACAAAGATAGATTGCGCTAAAAAGTTGTTCAACAATGTATCAACCAGCAATGTGAAGTATGGTTGCGTAGACACGTATAGTAGTCTATTGGATATAATGAAATCAATGGATTAAAGTAAAGATTATGCGAGTTATTAAAAGTTACAGTGACTATCTAATCGCCGTAAGGGATCAAACATCCGACTTACGTTATGTACGAACTGAAGCGATAAATGCGCTTGAGAACTTATGTCGTAGTAATCCGGAAAAGTTTGCTGAGTATAAGGCTAAGCAAGAAGAATCTAAAAAACCTAAACCAAGATTTGCTCAAGGAAAAGCATATGATAAAGCTAAGTACATCCAAGAACATCCAGAAATCCAGGTTGATGAATTACGTGAAAATGCTAAGGAAAGATTGAAAAGGGGCTCTTATGGGTTTGCATTGGGTTTTGAGTTGCCCACTTGGTTAACAGAGGAGAATTTATTGGAATCTGTTGATAAATTGACTATTTCCGATTTAATAACCGGTAATGGGAATCCGGTCTCTCGCCAAACTTTATTGCGAAAGTGTATAAAGATTGCTGTGGCAGAAAGAAGAATAAATGAAGCTATAATACGTGACGCTTTAAAAGACGATAATCTTTGGAATTCCCCAGCCAATAGGCAGGGTATGCTTGTTTTTGCCCTTGCAGCCATTGATGCACTGGATGAAAATTTGATAGTGAACACAATATTTAGTTATTACAAGCCTGTGTTGAATCAAATACCCAAGGATATTCGAGGGCATGCAAAGAAAGCGTTTTGTTCGGCATGTAGTAAGGTTGTAAGTGCCAAAGGAATTAAAAGCTTCATAAGTGCCGACGGAACAATCAATGTAAATAAATTACTCAGAAACATTCCAGAGAAAGGCAATGAAGAACTCTTTGAAATGTTGTCTAATAGAAACCGTGGAAACAATGTAGATTCTGTGTCCCCTTCCCTGAAAATGTAAACTTCCCTTTTTTAGGGCAGTCGCTAAACAGACTGCAAAAATCAAACTTTGTTGTCTAATCCATAGGCGGCTTGTTTATTAGGGGAGGGGACAGGCATTGCCGTTGAAGCGGACAGACTTAACGATGGGCATAATCTGTCTCTAACATTGGACGATGTGTGCGGCATGTCAGAATTCGAGCTTGCACTCGATTGTCAAATCAGCGAGGCAGACAAAGTTAATACCGGCAAACTCTTTACACCATTCCTTTTTGTTGCCATCGATATAAGGACCGATTTCGTCAGATTTAGACACTCTTCGTCGAATGTTTTGCGATGCTACAAATTGTTTAACGCCTTGTATAAATAAAAGAATGCTTCGTGGTTGGTTTTCTTCAGCTTGTTAAGTTTTGTATATTCATATTGTAAAAACACCCAATCTTTGATTACTGTTAAATGCTTGGAATTGAACTTTTCAAACGACTGAAATTGGTTTTGTATCAGTGAAGCAAGATAGGCTATTTTTGCTGCTGATAGAATGGCTTTTTCAATATGAAATGATTCTGAAAAGATGTGGCTGGTTAAATCCTTTATGCCTTTCTGAAGTATGCTGAACTTGGTGCCATTGTAATCGCGACGGAAACAAATAGATAGCGCATTATCAATGGTGTCGTGGAAAACATCGTCCAAAGTGAAATTACCAGCACGATAGGTCAATTCCTGTCTGGCAATTCTACAATAGGTGTTTGCTATGGAAGTGACGTCATCCGCACGGTCGAACAGGTGTCCAATGTCATACAACTGCTTGATAATCTCCATGCCACATTCGGTGCCGCTCCTACTGTAGGGAACACCTATGGTTCTTGGGGCAAAGGCTGTGAGCTTGTCGGCAAGCAAGTTGTTGATATCTGGCACATATACTTGGCAATCAGCTTCTTCCATCTGAAGAAAACGGTTTACAATGGGAATTGCCACAAGATTGCCGTATGGTGTTGGCTCAAACAACACATCCAAAAGAATATGGGATTCTTTGTTTTCTACTGTGGAGCTATAGAAAAACTTAAAATGCTTTTTGGGAATGTTTGATATCGGAGTTCGCTGTTGCTCTTCATATCTGAGAAAGCCTTTGTTTTTGGCTATGTTTTGCAGGACGCCTTGCAGATCGCTATTTTATGGGGCGACGGTGATATCAATATCTATCGATAATCGATGCGAAACCTGCATCATCAGCATCATTGCCGTGCTTACGTGACTCACTGCATTTTATGCAAAAAATACGTTCTACTGCATAAAATATATAATATTTTATGCAATAAATTTTGCAGATTGAAAAAAAGTTGTATTTTTGCACTCGAAAATATATAAAAAATGAGAACGGTTATTCTAAATCAAAAGAAGGAGCGGGACGAGTTGACAGCTCGTCCATATCTGACACGTCGAAACTCACAAGATACGGAGATTCTGTTACGGAACCATCTCATCAAGTTGATTACCGGCCCCCGACGAGTGGGCAAATCCACACAGGCTCTATTGATGCTACGAAATAAAAACTTCGCCTATCTCAATTTCGACAGTCAACAGTTGCTTGATAAATGGGATGCCAATCTTGTTATGCGCACACTTGATGATGTCTATCCCGGTTATGAATACCTGCTGCTCGATGAGGTACAGAATCTACCAGATTGGGATTTATGGGTAAGCGAACTCTACAGAATGGGCAAAAACATGGTCATCACCGGCAGCAACGCAAAAATGCTTTCAAGCGAGATGGCTACAGTTCTGACTGGGAAATATCTTCAAGTGGAAATGTTGCCATTCAGCCTTGAGGAGTTTTTTGATTGGAACAAACTTGAACTACATGGTCTAAGGGAGGAGAATAAGACCGACGCATCGGTTTTAATAGATGATTATTTGCGTAACGGCGGTTATCCCGAGGTCGTGGCTTCCCGCCAGTTGACTCGCAGCTATCTTGATACATTATTTGACTCTATCATCTGGAAAGATGTGGCCAAGCGTCATAATGTACGTAACATTACAGACTTGAACGACCTTGCGTTGTATCTTGTCTCAAACTTCTGCAATCCTCTTAGTGCTAATGAACTTACAGAAGAGTTGGGGTTCTCAAGTGTGAATACAACCAAGAAATATCTGGATTATCTCCATGAGCCATACCTCTTTTACTATTTGCCTCGTTACAACAACAAATTAAAGTTAATGAAAAAAGCTCCCCGGAAAGTGTATGTAGTGGACAACGGATTTGTTGAAGCAAAGGCATTTGCTTTGAGTGACAATCTTGGGCGGTTGCTGGAAAATCAAGTGTTCGTTGAGTTAATACGCAGAGGATACAACACAGACAAAACAATGTTCTATTATCGTTCACGAAATGACAAGGAAGTGGATTTTGTTTTACGTAATGGGCCGCATATTACACGTTTGGTGCAAGTATGCTATGATTTAGGAAGTCCAAAAACTGAAAAACGAGAAGTGGATGCTTTGATTGAATGTGCAGGAGAACTGAATTGTGACAACCTTTTGATAGTTACTAATGCTGAGCAACGTACAATAGAAAAGAATGGCTATAGGATAGATGTTGTACCTATATCCATGTTATAGTGAAAGGGTCCCAAGCTGACATGCCGAAGGATCACCGAAGAAACAATAAGCTTGAATGTGTTAATGCGTTAGTATCTTTTCGAAACGCTACCGAGACTTCACCATGGTGTGAAGGCAATCTAGCAGACAAGGGTTCTGGTAGGTATTATTGTCATAGCTCAATAGAGTCTGGATTGAGCAAAAAGTCGAATATGTTTAGAATAAGGATACCTTTATCGTTCCTATAAGTGGGCTCTTATTCGATTTTTTGCGTATTTACGCAAATATTTCGACCGCAAGGATACGCAATTTTTTGACACTAAATTAAAATTATTGACAAAAATTTGCATCCGCTACCTTAACCGCACATTTTATGTGTTTTTTTGAATAAAACTTGCCGGTATCGGCAAAAAGTTGTATCTTTGCAGTGTGTTTTAATTGAAAATTTGCCGATAAATGGAATATCTGTCTGTTATTCAGTATGCCGAAAAATACTGTATCAGTGAGCGTACCGCTCGAAATTACTGTGCATCAGGAAAAATAGAGGGGGCTTTCCTGACGGGAAAGACGTGGAATATCCCTGTTGACGCTCCATTGCCTGTCAAACACAAGACGAGATACTCCCCGCTACTGACAAGGCTGATGGAAGAAAAGGAGGTCCGGCTTAAAGGTGGTATCTATCATCGGACACAGATTGATCTTACCTACAACTCTAACCATATCGAAGGAAGCCGTCTGACAAAAGAGCAGACCCGTTATATCTTCGAAACCAATACTCTCGGCATCACCACCGAAAACACTCGCATCGACGATATTATGGAGACGGTCAATCATTTCCGTTGCATCGACTATATTATCAACCATGCTACAGAGAAGATTACAGAGACTCATATCAAGCAACTGCATGGATTGTTGAAGACAAACACCTCCGCCAGCCAGAAGGATTGGTTTGCCATTGGCGAATACAAGCGGCTAGCCAATGAAGTGGGTGGAGAAGAGACAGCAAAGCCGGAGGAAGTACACAAGAAGATGAAAGCCTTAATCGTTCAATATAACACGTTGAAGCAGGTCGAATTTGACGATATTCTGGACTTCCATGTACAATTCGAGCGCATCCATCCATTCCAAGACGGCAACGGCCGCATCGGTCGCCTGCTGATGTTCTGGCAATGTCTGCAAGCAGGAACTGTGCCGTTCATTATCACCGAAGAGTTGCGCCTGTATTATTACCGTGGCATACAGAACTGGGGACATGTCAATGGATACTTGCGAGACACGTGCTTGACGGCGCAAGACCAATACAAGACCCTGCTTGATTATTTCAAGATAAAATACTAACAAAGGTTACTGGTTGTGACCCTCTCAATACACCCCAACCTCATCCACGAAAATCCACGCGGGATACCCATAGCCCGAATGCCCCTCAGGACAGTCAAAAGGCTCAACTATAACCTCCACATAACGAGCGTTTACTGGCCCAAACGAAATATCAACAGGGTAGAAGCTGCTCCCGTAATCGGCCGGCAACAAATCGAAATCCTGCGAGGCTATATCGGTGAGGTCCTCACCATCATCTGAAACCAAAACTTTCACTGACTTGGCATTGAAAATCCAGTCCTTCATGTTGACGAGAAGAGTGAATCTCACCGAACTGACTTCTGTAAACTCCTGTAAATCAAAGGTAGCATCGAGGTTCTTGCCGTACCAGCCGAGCCAGCGGCCACTTCGGTAGTTGGAGCCTCCACGCAAGCCGTCAATCAGCATCTGGGCACCGTCGTAAGCATAGTTGCGATGCGGCTGCTCCTTCAAAACAACAGGCTTCATCGAGGCCTTGCTGAAATCGAAGTCGGTCTTGAACATCTTGCCCTTGCCGCCGTCAGGATACTGCACATAACCCTCCAAATGACAGTTTTTGTCAATCTTCAATGGCTTTGAATATTCTTTAAAACCTTGATTGTCAACAGAATACATTATCGTCCCGTCAACTTGCTTGGTCATCGCGACGTCAATTACGCCGTCTTGAATGTTTGGCGTTATTTTCACGTCGATATCGAAAACATGCGTCGCATATCTCCAATGATACAGCCTATAAAGCCTTGTCATGCGGTATTCGCGTTTCACGAAGTCGTCGTAGCTCTTCTGTTCAGGGCTGCACCACTGGACCTCGGCGAGGGCACCGAGCCGAGGTAACAGTCGGAATAACACCACGTCAAACTCGCTGGCATACTCGGTCCAGATGTTCGCCTGCGGACCCAAGATGTATTGCTCCTCATCTTTTGTCAGACCTTCCGGGACAGGCTCGAGCGAATACACCTTCTTCACTGAATTGTATCCGCCACCAGCCTCGGGCTCACTCTCGGTGTCAAGTGACTGATAATAATCGAAATACAAGTAATCATTGGGCGTCATGATGACGTTATGGTGCATCTTTGCCGCTTTGTAGCCGCCGTCGCTGCCTCGCCAGCTCATCACGGTGGCGTTAGGAGCCAGCTCGCCATCAAGCATCTCGTCCCACCCGATGATGTGACGGCCATGACTTTCAACGAATTGCTCCATGCGCGACATCACATAGCTCTGCAGATAATCCTCGGCAGAATGTTTGTCATCGCCTTTAATTCCAAGCTCTTTGATCTTCGCCTGGCATTTCGGGCATTTAACCCAGCGGTCGCGCGGCACCTCGTCGCCTCCGATGTGGATGTACTCGCTCGGGAAGATGTCCATCACCTCAAGCAGCACATCCTCAAGGAACTGCAAAGCCTGCTCATTGCCTGCACATATCACATCTTCCGACACTCCCCATTGCTTCCAGACCTCGTAAGGACCGCCCGTGCAGCCCAGCTCAGGATAAGATGCGAGAGCCGCCAGCATGTGTCCCGGCAAATCAATCTCCGGAATGATGGTGATATGACGGTCTTCGGCATATTTTACAAGGTCTCGCAGCTGCTCCTGGGTGTAAAAACCTCCATGACGGATGGTGTCGAACGCCATGGTCTTCCCGATGATGGTCCCTGAACGCCAAGCCCCGATTTCAGTGAGCTTTGGGTATTTCTTAATCTCCACACGCCAACCCTGGTCGTCGGTAAGATGAAAATGAAACCTGTTCAAATTATGCAACGCCATCACATCAAGATACTCCTTCACCGAATCAATAGGGAAGAAATGACGGCTCACGTCGAGATGCATCCCACGATATGCAAATCTCGGATAATCGCTGATAATACCTGCCGGAAATTCGATTTTTGTGTCTGAAGTGCCAACAGGAAGGCTTTTTCTCAACGTTTGTATGCCGTAGAAAATACCTGAAGTGTTACTTGAAGTAATCTTTATAACATTATCATTAACAATGATTTGATAAGCTTCATTATCTTCAAAAATATCATGATTTAACTCCAAAATAATAGAGTTTTTAACCGCCTCATCAGAACATCTTATTTCAGGTTTAAACCCTAATATATCTTCAAAATAATCGGCAAGAAAACCGGCTTCTTTTGACAAAATTACGTCGGCATTGGAATAGGTTATAACCGTATTTTTATCAAGAACAAATGGCTTCTCATTGCTTAAATCAATCTCTTTTGGCAACGGAACGACCTGATAATCAGCAGTTGAAATTCGTTTATCGCAGGCAGTGAAAGCCAATGCGAATAAAGCTCCGATAATAAAAATGTGCTTTTTCATGTGATAATAACTAATTGTCATTTCGAGCGAAGTCGAGAAATCCTCTTGATTCGAAATCATTGTTTGTTTCCGTAACTAATTGTCATTTCGAGCGAAGTCGAGAAATCCTCTTGACTCGAAATCATTGTTTGTTTCCGTTAATTAAGGATTTCTCCATTCCGCTCCATTTCATTCCGCTTCAGTCGAAATGACAGCAACCTCTCGTCATTTCGACCGACCGAAGGGAGTGGAGAAATCCTTTTTATGACGTTACAAAAATAAAAAAAACTTCTAAATTCTAATTAATAACTTTAAACTTTTTTGTAATTTTACACCCTAAAAATCAGCAAATGAAGGTACTGCATACATCGGATTGGCATATCGGCCAGATTTTTCACAACTACAGCCGCGAAGAGGAGCACAAATATTTCTTCGAGCAGCTTAAGTCAATCATTATCAACGATAAACCTGATGTGGTGGTGGTCTCTGGCGATGTCTTTCACACCGCCACTCCGACCATTGTGTCGCAGCGTCTTTATTATAATTTTATCGTTGATTTGTCGCGCTTAGACTCTGATTTACAGATAGTTATAACAAGTGGCAACCACGACTCGCCGTCGCGTCTCGAGGCGCCGCGCCCGCTTTGGGAGGCGTTCAACGTCTCAGTGGTCGGAATGCTTGATTATCAGACTGTTACGGATGATTTTGGTCTGAACTTCGATGCGTCGAAAATTGAGATTCCGATAACGAAAAAAGGCGTGATAATAGGCTGGGTGCTCGCGGTTCCATACATCAACGGCAACGCCAATATCTATGATTTGCTTTTAAATCATCTTAAAAACAGGCCAGAATACTCTGATAACCAATCGATTGTGGCAATGGGACATCTGGCTGTAAAAAGCGCCGACATCACCGGTCATAGTCCTGACATCATCGGAAAGCTGGAAACGCTTGATATTCAAGACTTTAAAGATGTGAAAGGCATCGATTACTGGGCTTTCGGACATATTCATTATCCGCAGGCAATCAAAGGAATCGAAAACATGCGCTATGCGGGCTCGCCTTTCCCGATTTCGTTCAACGAGAACTATGAACATTCGGTTGTGTCAGCAAATATTGAGGATGGCATGACGAAGACAACGGTTATTCCGTTAAAAACCTTGATTCCGATTATCGATTTCCCTGCAAAACCCAAAGGTTACGATGACGCACTGCCGTTCGAGACCGTGATGATGCAACTTATTGAAATTCTTGGGCAAAAGGCGTATGTGAGGGTGCATGTGCAGACCGATAAGCCGCTCACTCAGGCGGAGACGGCCGCGATGATACAGGCTTTCGATGGTCAGGAAGCTATGTTTTGCGGTATCCAGTCATATTTTCCTGAAAAGGCGGAAGGTAATGAGCTTCAATCGGTTAAGACACTTAATGAGTTGAAGTCCATAAGCCCGTTTGAGCTCGGTTGCTCGGTTTATCAGAAGAAAAACGGCTGCGAAATGCCCGATGAACTGAAAGAAATGTTTAAAAAAGTGTGCGAGGAGGCCGAAAAACAGTCATGAAAATCGAAAAAATCATCATTGAGAACATAAATTCCATAGAAAAGGCCGAAATTAGCCTGTCTACTGGCGTTTTGGCCAACGAGCCGTTATTCCTTATCACAGGAGAGACCGGAAGCGGCAAATCGACGATTTTGGACGCCATAACGCTCGCATTGTACGACAAATCACCGCGTTATGAGAATACTCAAAGCAAAGAGAAGACCGAAAACGGCCTCTCAACCATGCAAAGCACCAACAATGTGCTGAGAAAAGGAACGACCGACGGCAAGGCGGAAGTGTGGTTCCGCATCGGAAACGACGGATATATAGCCACATGGCAACTGCATCGCACAAAAAGTGGCAAATACGAAACAACTAACCGTCGCAAACTTGAGGTGGTGAAAGGCGAGGAAAAAATACTGCTTGAAACGAAGATTGACGCTGTAAATCAACGAGTTGAAGGGCTGATAGGGCTTACTTACGAACAGTTTATGCGCTCCGTCATGCTCGCACAAGGTCAGTTCAGCACGTTTCTGAACTCCAACAAAAAACAACAGACCGAAATCCTCGAAATGCTGACAGGCACTGAGGTCTACTCGAGAATTGCCGATATCGTGGGCAAACGTAAAAACGAAGCCAAATACGATGCCGACAAAGCTGCTGAGTTGTATAACAAATTGAAAGACAATATATTACCGGAAGGTGAACTGGCCTCGTTAAACGAGGAACTGGCAAAAAACAATGAGCTTTTAGAGAAAAACGAGACTGAAATAAAAAAACAGGAACAGAAGCTTAGAAATCTTGAAAATCTTGAAAATCTTCATCGTGAAATAGATAATTCCAAATCGCAACTCGCTGATTTGCAGGCATCATACGAAAATATGCTGGAAGAGAAGTCGGATCTGAAAAAGAAAGCCGATGAGCTGAAAACCCAAATCGACAAACAAACGGGGAAAAAAGCGATGTTTGAACAGATTCCATTGATTATCAGTTTGTTGAAGGAGGTTGAAGAAGCAAATAAAAAGATAAAAGAATGTAATAAAGATATTGAGACTTTATATGGTCAAAAAACACAGAAAGAATCTGATTACTCGACGACATCGGATAAACTGAAAAATGCAGCAGATGCACGATCTGAGGCTGATTTATCTTACGAAAAGTGCAATCTGGAGTTGGAAAAAGCAAATCCCGAACAGCTGAATAATGATTACAACGAACATGAAAAAGAGAAACAGCATCAGAAAGATAGGAAAGACAGATGCCAGAGCGTTATTCGTATCTTGAAAGAATATAAAAGCAAACAGCAATTCATTGATAATAAACAAAATGAGCTGCTTGATTTAAAGAATCACTTTAAAGAATGTGAAAAAGATTTTTCTGCAAAAGAAACCGTTTTTAAGACCAAAGACACCGATTATCTGACGCAGAAAAACATGGTTGATGACTATATGAAAGCTTTGAGGTCGAAGTTAAAAGAAGGTGAGCCTTGCCCACTTTGCGGAAGCACTACGCATCGATATCATGATGAGGATGTCGTCAGCTCTTTGTTCAAGACGATAGAAACTGCCTGGAAAAACGCAAGGGATGAGATGGAAAATGCCAAAAATATCATGATAAAGGCTGAAAACAATGTGAAATTGACAGAGCAAATCATTGATAATGAAAAGAAATCGCAGAAAAATCTCGACGATAACTTGAAAAAACTTTGCAACGGCAACCCGGTGTATGACCTTGAGAAACTTGAAAAAGGCGAGAAAGCCTGTGACGAGAAGATAGCTGCTGAGGAATTGATAATCAAAGAGTTAAACGAGAAAAGACTTGAGGCTCAGAAGATTCAAAAGCGGCTGCAACAGCTTCTTCAAGAGAAAAATAAAGCTGATGAGGCATATAAAGTCATTGAAAATCAATGTAATAAGCTTAAAAATGAGATTGCTGACACAGATGGCAGGATAAATAATAAAAAAGAACTTGCCGAACAGACCTCACACAACCGCATCGAAAAGATTGAACGTGTCAACAAATTGATTTCCAACGAGAAATGGGAAGATGAATGGAATAAATCGGCAGAGGAGTTCTACGACAAGCTTCAAAAGACGGCTGATGAGTGGAAGCAACTGAATGAGAGCTTTGCAAAAATCGATTCGATGATTGTGAAAATCGATGAAATTGACAGTGGAATCAAGCGAATTGAAGGAATTGACAGGGTGGAGGAGTTTAAGGGTAAAGTAGCGGCAAACCATATCGACAAAAGCAATCTTATTAGCGGGTTCTCAATGGTGGTTTTCAATCTTATTGAGAAGAGTGAACAGGCTAAAGTGATTGAGAATCAATTTGGTGAGGAATCTATTGATGATTCTAAAGCGCAAACCTTAAGGGCCTTAACGGCCTTAACGGCCTTAAGGGCGGCGCAAACTGAAACTGTCACTGAGATTCGCGCCAAACTCTCATTAAATGTCCAAAACACAGCCTCTGCACAAGCTGCTAAAGACGATTTACAGGCGAAGTCAGAGCTGTCGGCGCTTTGGACGCAGCTGGCTAATGCCATCGGTACCACTCCGAGCGACAATTTCCGCGACGTGGCACAGGCTTACACCATGCGCATCTTGCTCGACCAGGCCAACTATTTCTTACGTAAGCTGAGTCAGCGTTATGAACTCACTTGTTATGATAACTCATTGGCAATCATGGTGATGGATAAGGAGATGGGAGGGGAGCTTCGCAGTGCGTCGTCGCTCTCGGGCGGTGAGACGTTTCTCGTCTCTTTGGCTTTGGCGTTAGGACTGGCTGCGCTCAACGACGATCATCTCAACATCGACATGTTGTTCATCGACGAAGGCTTTGGCTCCTTGGACGGCGAGAGCCTCGAGATGGCGGTGCAGGCTCTTGGAAACATGCATAAATTCGGTAAGAAGGTGGGAATCATATCGCATGTCGACAGCCTCAAAGAGCGCATTCCTGCTCAGATTCAGGTGACGAGACGAGGAAAAGCCGCAAGTAGCGTAGTTATTAGCCATTAGCTGTTAGCCATTAGCCATTAGAGGGATTTGCTATATAAACTAAAAAAGCCAGCTGATGCTGGCTTTTTTTCGTGAACTAGGCGGGAGTAACCGAATGAAACGAACCGAACAACTAAAACACTTGTAAACAATAGCTGAAACATTGTGCATTTTAAGGGTTTAACGAAATTGCTGAGCGTCTTTTATATTTCATGGAATAACACAAAATTTCAATAAATTTCGTTGTGGTGGACAAAATTTTCGTGTTTTTGTCCACCGAATGAAATTATTTATTATCTTTGCATTGTGTTAAATAAATGAATTATGAAAATCACCTTATCATTATCGGACAAAATCAGTCGCACAACCGGAGAAAGTGAAATAATGCTCCGTTGTTCGATGGGGCGTGCTTGTCGGTTGCGTGCAAAAAGCGGTATTTATATTACTCCCAGCTTTTGGGATAGGAAAAACAACCAAATTAAATCGACTAACAGAATCCAAACGACGGAAGTCATAAAAGCCAGCAAAATTAAATTACAACTTGACGAGCTGTGCAAACACATTGAGGAGGAAAGTTTAAAAATCCCGTGTGAGGACATTACGCGCGACTGGTTGAAAGATATTATCGACGAGTACAATCACCCCGAAAGCCATATAAGAGCCTCTGAAATGCCGTTTTTTGAGGTGATGGACATATTTATTAAAACCGAGAGCAAGGATAGCAACTGGAAAGCAACGACGGCGGAGCGTTTTATTACGTTGATGCATCATCTGAGAAGTTATGAAGATGACAGGGGGCTCACTATCACTTTTAAAATGTTGGACAAAGAGTTTTTCGATGATTTTGCTGATTTCCTATTGAAGTCGAAAGAGATGAGAAACTCAACCAATGCAAAAAATTTGAAGCTGTTAAAGTGGTTTTTGAGATGGGCGACGCTCAACGGCTATAATCAAAACACATTCTTTGAAATGTACACGCCGGGAGTTTGCAAAACCAAAGGAGTCAAGGCCGAAAAGAAAGTGATTGTATTTCTGAATGAGGACGAATTAAAAACCGTTCGAGACTTTGATTTTTCGGATAATAAAAGACTGGAGCAGGTGAGAGACGTGTTTTTGTTTTGCTGTTATTCCGGGTTGAGATATTCTGACGTTGAGCATCTGACACAAAACAGCGTTTATGATGATATGCTGCACATCACAACCATAAAAACAAACGACACAATAACAATCAATCTGAATAATACGACGCGGGCAATACTCGCAAAGTATCACGATGAAGATAATCCGAACGCTAAAGCCCTCCCGGTTATCACTAATCAGAAAATGAATATCTATTTAAAAGAGATGGCGAAGATTTGCGGGATAGACCAACCAATAACAAAAACATATTACGTTGGAAGCAAGCGAGTCGAGGAGACACGCCCTAAATATGAATGGATTGGAACGCACACGGGGCGCAGGACATTCATTTGTAATGCGTTGAGTAAAGGCATAGCACCCCAAATGGTTATGAAATTTACGGGACACAGTGACTATAAGGCAATGCGACCGTATATTGATATAACTGAAACTGCAAAAGCAAACGCGATGAAATTACTGGATGATTAAAAACAAATAATATGAAAAGTATTAGCAGGGTAAAACTGAATTTAATTATTCATCGAGATTTGTTGTACAAGTGTACTGATGCAAGGGTTGAGATGCTGGACGGCTTATATAAACAACTGTCTAAAGACGATGTCTTTAAATCCAAATTGGGATTTAAAAAGAAATTGATAGACACAATTGACGAGGATTTTTCACACTATCCCCAAATTGAAAGCCTGAAAGAAGATGTCGAATACTGGTACCAGCACTCAGACGCTCAACAAATAAAACTTGACATGACGGATAAGCAAATAAAAATGTTGTGTAACTTGGCGCATGCGTTAAAAATAGATGATTTCGAATTGTTGCTCTGTGTCAGTAGTGCCAATTTTTCAAGTTTGAAAGATTTTAGTAAAAACAAAATTTGCGGTATCATCTTATTTATTCAAGGGCGTATTAAGACAGATAAAGAGTGGAAAAAAGCAGCCGCCGAGAGTATTGGTTATTCAACTCAATACGTATCAAAAAAATCTAATTCAAAACAAGCAATACAAGAGCTATTAGACAACTATAATAATCAAAACCAAAACAAAGACCAAAACGACAAATTTGATCCGAAAAAACTAGACAAAATTTAGCGGTGGGGAAAACGACCACCAATATAAACCGCAATACACAGATTATCAGCGTATTGCGGTTTGTTTTTACCACCAAGCCCCCACCACATAAAAATTATCGTATATCTAATTTTGCATTGTCAACAAAACCGAAATAGCGGTCGGTATTGACACGGCCAAACGCTTTTTGTCCGCTATCAAAAAGCGAAGCCGGAAACAATTAACAAAAAGTTGTCAATATGGCAGAATTGAATTTATCAGAACTTGCGGAAGCATTCCCAACAATGCAAGTGACTATCAACGTTAGGGATTTGCTCAAAGCAAACAAGGAACTAGTGACAGAGACAGTCAAGGCACTGGAGCAGAAACTAACTGACGCAGCGGCCGAGACTTATCCGAGCGCGGACAAAGTGGCTGAGATGCTGAGCGTATCCAAACCCACATTATGGCGATGGGAGAAAAGCGGGTATCTTATCCCTGTTAGAATTGGTGGCAAAGTCCGTTATAAAATGTCGGATGTCAAGCGTATTTTGGGCGAAAGGAGTGAAGCATGAAAAATGATATCATAATCGAGGTGGAGAGTAGTCCAAACAATTATGAGCCGCTTGATTTAGACCCCAAGAAACCCATTACGTTAGAATGGACATCAAATATTTTGTCGTCAATCGAGGATATAACATGCTCGTCGACTTATACAATAGAAGTTCCCCACACCGTCACCAACGATCGTGTTTTACAGCTCGCAAAAGTTCCATCATTTGAGAGCAACAAACGTTATAAGAAAATCGGTTGTCGTGTGTACGTCAACGGAATCGACATCATTGGTAAGGCGTGGTGTTACATCACAAGTTGCAAGCGGGATACTTACAGCATTGTGATATCGTTTGGGCTTATGCATACACTTGATGACTGGCTGGATAATAAGCCAGGGTTGAGGGACTTGACACAAGGCGAATACGATTATATAAAATGGTTTGAGGGTTCGGGAAACAACGAACACAGTGACCCCGTGTGGCTGAGCGGTGTTAGTCATTGTTACCCACCAAGTGAAAACCCATACCCGGGCGCGGGTAGTATATTTTTCGGATTGTATGATTATGGAGTCGAGCGAAACAATAAAACAATATCGCTTTGCAATATTCATCCGTTTGTTAATCTTCGAGAGATTTGGGAGAGAATCACTGCAGAAAACAATCTTAATTTCAATATTCCGTGGGAGTTTAAAACGGATATGGAAAATAACGCCATTGTTTTGACAAAAAACAATAACAACGGAATAGCATTTGAAACCCAACAAATAGACGCGGTGTTTAAGCCGATAACCCATGGAGGAGCGACGGACACAAAGAGAAAATGGTTTTTCCAGATGAAGCCGGAGTTTGCCGAATACTTCAATAACACAAAATCGGCTTTTATACACAAAGGCGAAGGAGTCGTCAATATCACCATAAACACAATTTATCTAAAATGTGTTAAGTCAGGCGGTTTTACTGCCGCTTTTATGACAGATATTCTTAACAATCCCAACGACTATAAATTAACTATCATTGCAGGAGGGAATCGCACAGATATCACACCAACACAAGGAGACGGCGAGCCAAATATTAAGTACGTCGTAAATCAGACATTTACGGTTGAAGCCTCCTCAACTGGTTGGCCAATAGTCTATATGTTTATAAATTGCAAAAAATTGCCATCATTCCCTGATGATGTTTGGGAACACCCTTGGAGCACTCCGCCGAGCAATCCAACATGGAGCGGGGGTATGGATGCTTATATATATCTTGCCACAAACGCTCAGCTAACTACTCAAAACAACTTTGCGTCATATTCATACCAACAAGGCACAACCAACCAATATCCGCTTGTTGATTTTGAACTCGTTAAGAATTTGCCGGATATGTCGCAAATAGAATACATAAAAGCTGTTTGCCAAATGTACGGCCTGTTTGCCGTAACAAATCCCAACGATGCCGAGACGGTTGATTTTGTGCCATTTACCATACTTGCAGACAATGCGGATAACGGTAATATCTACGATTGGAGTGACAAACACGTCGACACCGGGAGAGACTCAGCAGAAGAAACCGGTTTTGTTATCGGTGATTATTCACAGCGTAATAAGATTTGTTATAAAGTCGATGAGAAAGAGGAACACCCGAACAATTCAGAAGGTTTTTTGATAGTAGAAAACGAGACGCTCAACGAAGAAAAAACAATTATTGAATTCCCATGGGCGGCATCGAGCGGCAACAAAATAACCCAATACAAGCTGGAAGGTGATAAAGCTGTTTTTGTTGATTGTGAATACCGATTAATGAGGGTCGTGGAATGGGGCAACGAAATAAAACTGTCTTTTACGCCATCACTCGAGGCCAATAGCTTGATAAATTCTCATTATGCGGAATACCAAGACATAATAAAACGCCCAATGATTATCACTGATAAAATTTTGCTTGACGAATACGAACTCAAAACGCTAGACTTTACAAAGCCGGTGTACCTCAAAAAATACGGGCGTTATTTTGCTATTATATCGGTAAGGTGGAGCAGCGATCGTCGAGCGTCAGAAGTTAAACTGTTAAGACTGTAGGACATGGAAACAAGACGGAAAACAAAAAGATACATAAAGCCGGAATCAGTCAAGGAACTGGAACGGTTAGCGAATGAGAGGGAGTTTGCGCGTTACCCGAATTTCCCTTACCCGGTGAAGGCGAGCTATCGAGACGACACGGCTAACGGATTGACAAAATGTGTCATTATATGGCTCAAGCTGCACGGATGCCAAGCTGAGCGTATCAATACCACCGGGCGAATGATTGATGAGCGTTACAACGTCGAAGATGTGACAGGCAGAACGCGTCAGATTGGGTCGGTTCGCTGGGTTTATTCGACGACAACCAACGGAAGCGCGGACATATCGGCGATAATCAAAGGCCGCAGCGTCAAAATAGAAATCAAGGTCGGTCGCGACGTTCAGAGCGACGCTCAACGCAGATATCAACAGGAAGTTGAGGCCGCCGGGGGTGTTTATTTACTTGTTCACAACTTCACTGAGTTTGTGGATTGGTGGAACTCCTACACGAAAGGGGGGCTATTATGAAAAGCAAAGCGGCGTTTCAGCTATACCCAAATATTCTCGAGTCGATTTGTACACTTGGCGACAAAAATTTGGCGATATTGATAAGAGAATTAAACCACCTTATTGCGCAAATAGATGTCGAAGATTGCGCAGAAGTTGAGAGTTTTTGTGACGATTTTGCGCAAAAACTTAATCAAAAAGGGTGCGTTTTTGCGCAATTCTGTTATTTAAAGCCTCATATAATTCAATATTGGAAAAATGTCATAAATGGCAATAAAGGCAGGGAATTTGGAAAGTTGGGCGGAGCTCCGAAAGGCAACAAAAACGCAGCTAAAAAACAACCCCCTTATAATATTAATGATAATATTAATAATAAAGATAAAAATAATATCAGTGATTTATTTAATGGTGAATAATTATGACGGATATAGACAGAAACACGGCGATTTTGAAGTTGACGGACACCAAAGGCAAAAAGACAGCCATAGCGGAAATTTTACTCAAGAGGTATAGGATGGGGGGATATAAAAACCCGGGAAATGAAACGCTTGTCGAGTTGGTTAATGATGTCTTGGACATGGCATCAAAACAATTTCCCGATATTACCATACAGGATATTGATAACGCGCTGGAAAACGGTTTTTCTGATAAATACGGCGTGTTCAGAGCTGGAATCTACGCAGATAAAATCATTGCATACATACGCGCTTATCGGTCAGAAAAAGGGGTTGACAGCCGAATAAATTGCCAATATGAAACGTCTGCAATCAAAAGACCCGTAACCGAAGACGATATAAAAAACTTATTGCTTAATTCGTTTGAATTGTACAAAACGAATTCGCTTACGTCGTTTTGTTGTGGTTTGCTATTTGATAGCATCCGAGCTCTGGGACTGGTTGATTATGAGACCCCTCCGAACGAATATTACGACAAGGCAATAGAGGCGGCCAAGACAAAGAGAGTTAACGCAATGCGACACGGCAATGAATATGACAGGGGGTTTAATATGGAGTGTTTAAATACGATTGGCAGGGATGATCGGGAAATAGTTAACTTGGCAAAAGATATTTACGTAAAAGACTATTTCGACAGTCTTATTTATTGTGGTGATGATTTTCGTTATATTCTGTTATCAAAACACGTTTCGACTGATTATTTGCAGCGGAGGAACGCAGAGCTAGGCATTACTCAATAAGTGGAACGATGAAGCTGACGGCGAAACTATTAGATGAGATATCCGATTGGGTGCAGGCTAACGGATTGTTAGACCGCGGAGGAGCGACACTGAAAGAGTTTTGCACTCACTTCGGTATCGGAAAGACGACGTATTATCGATGGTTACAAAATGGTACTTTTGGGAATGTGCTAACGCGCGCGCGAGAAATTTTTTGTGAGAATGTCGAGAACCGGGCTGCACGGTCACTATTAAAACGAGTTGAGGGGTACAGATGCAAAAGGTCAACAGTAAAAAACGTTTATGAAGATGATGGACATGGAACGCCCAAATTGATTAGACAAGAAGTTGTGACGTATGAAACGGAACTCCCCCCGGATACGCAGGCGATAATCTTTTTGCTGACCAAGATAAACCCGGGCAAATGGGGCAAAGCTGAAGCACTAACGGAAACGCCTCAATTTATTATCGAGGTGGAGGATAACGAGACCGCTGACACAATCAAAAAACTTGTGGCAAGTCTTCAAGGCGATAATGAGTGATTATTTTGGGATTTGGCGTAATTTTCTTGTTGAGCGTCGAATTTGTATTTCGCACATTGCGAAATGATATTCGCACATTGCGAAGTGCCATTTTTGATAAAAAACCAATAATAATTTGATACTCAATAAATTACATGTTTTTTGACTTCGCACATAGCGAAATGAAATATTTTTAATAAATCATTGACAATCAATGAAATAAATCGTTAAATTTGCATGTAACAAATACGAAATAGCATGGAAAAAGAAAACACTATCAAAAGAATTCCAAAGTATAAAGTATCTTTGGTAACAGAAAAAGCCTTAGACGCGATCCAGGCGATGAATGATTTTTACGACGCAGTTTTTGACATGATAAAAGCTTACTATAGCGAATTTTGTGCAGACCCGGACATCGAAACTGAGCAAAGGATAGAGAAGGAGTTTTATCCGCTTTTTACTGTAGTTGATGATTATGTGATTAAATTTACACATGATTATATAGATAGTAAACTAAGTGACCGGACGTTAACGGAAATATAAACACTTTTGTTAAAACACTAATTTCATTGTTTGGATTTTTTTTGAGTAATGCCCCCGCCTGTCGTGTACAAGTGGGGTTTTTGTTTAAAATGGTTTTTGATGTTGAAAAAATCATTATCTTTGCATCGTCATTAAGACATTTATTTAACACACACGAAAAGCACCCCGAAAAGCCATTTTGAGGTGCTTTTTTAGTGCCCGTGGACAAATGGTGGACAAAAACGGATAAAAGAAAAACGCTAACACTTGATTTTCAAAATGTTAGCGTTTGAGGTTGTGAACTAGGCGGGAGTCGAACCCACAACCGCCTGATCCGTAGTCAGGGACTCTATCCAATTGAGCTACTAGTCCATTGCGTTTTTGCACTGCAAAGATACAGCTTTTTTTAATTCATTATCCAAAAAATCGAAAAAATTTTAAAATTCTTTCAAATATCTGATAATCAGATTATTATATCTAAAAAAAACAAACGGACTTATGCAACCCGTCTCTTCTTTTAACTTTAAACCTTAGACTTTTAACTAAAAAAGACGGCCATCAGCCGTCTTTTTTGTGGGGGAGGGTGGACTCGAACCACCGAACTCATCCGAGGACAGATTTACAGTCTGTTGCAATTGCCGCTATGCGACTCCCCCAGGGATTTTTGCGCTGCAAAATTACACATTTTTATGCTATGTGCAACATTTTTTTATCAAAAATTTTTATTTTTTCGCAAAGAGTTATATATCAATATATTACAGAGCATCTTCGGCGCGATGAGGCATGAAAACAGCCCACAGCCAGGCCGTCAGGCTTGATATTTGTACTCACATTCGACGGCGTCCCCATCATGGGATTCGTGCCGATGCTGGCAGAAATCTCGGAAATATAATGTGCATATTCGCGTGGAACCGACCATAAATCCATAGTGACAGTGTCGCCACGATGCAAAACCTCAATGCTGTCTCTCTGGTCAAGACCGTCAATAGGCACCTCGCCGGCAATCATCACCATGAACGGACCGTTGAAATAAATGCCGGCATAACCGTATGTCTCAAACAGCATGCATCTGGTCAAAGTGTCGCCACCCACATCGTTACCATTGATCAAAACCCTGGTCATATAATAAGTTTTGGGGTTGTCGGTGGTCAGAAAATATGGGTAAACGCCAAGGAAATTGTCATCATGCAAATCGTTGAAAACCCAAGGTTTTATTCTTATCGAGTCGACCTGCTCCACGTTTTCATTCATCGTCGACTCAGAATAGAAGTGCTGATGACCGTTCTGGTCGTAAAAATCTATTGACAGGTGATAATTGTGGCCTACCTGGCCGGCAAATTCGTTCACTGAATAATAATAACCCGATCTCTCCGACTCCTCGTACCATATCGTGTCAATGCCGTCGACGACATACACTGTGGCATCGGATATCATTTCGGGATTTGTCCCGTAAAATGGTGTCGTATAGCTCAGTATGACTTCCTGCTTCATGTAAACATCTGTGATAGAGCCACTTACACCTACGAGTTGCTGCCCTTCCTGCGGCTCAATCATCATCTTCTCGGTGCAGGCAGTTATACCGATTATCGTGAAAATTATTACTAACAGTCGTTTCATGTCTTAATATTTGAAGTTATATGATATTGATGGCACTACTGAGAAAAGATACATCTTTTTTGTCTCAAGAGTGTTGTTGTCGCCTGGTGTGAACATCACCGCCCAAGTGTTATGGCGTCCGTAGACGTTGTATATCGAGACGTTCCATTCGCCTTGCCAACGCTTGTGTTTCTTGCCTTTCCAGGTCACAGAGACGTCGAGACGATGGTAGTCGGGATAGCGGCTCTGGTTGCGGTAGCCGTTGTAAATGGCGTATGTGGAGCCGTGGTCGGTGAACTTGCCGTATGGATAGGTGATAGGCTGTCCGGTGTTGTATACCCAGTTGGCCGAAGCGTTGAAACGGTCGGTGAACTCATAGTTGACAACGATGCTGATGTTGTGCGGACGGTCGTAAGGCGAGCGGTATTCCTCGTCATGGCTGATGCCTTTGACAGTGCGGAACGAACGGCTGTAAGTGTATGCTATCCAACCGGTTAGCTTGCCGTAGTTCTTTCTGATAAGGAACTCGGCGCCATACGAACGGCCTTTTCCTATACGCACCTCGCCGTCGATAAGCAGGTTGCCGTAGAATTCCGCATCGTCAACAAAATCAATGACATCGATGAGGTTCTTATAAAACAGCTCGCATGATGTCTCGATGTCGTTGCCTCGGAAATTGCGGAAATAACCCACTGCAAACTGGTCGCATTTCTGCGGCTTGATGTTGGGGTTGGTCGGGAACCACACGTCGAAAGGAAGGCCGCCTGTAGAGTTGGAGGCGAGCTGCGCATATTGCACGGTCCTTGAATATGAAGCCTTTACGGATGACGTGGCACCCAGACGGTATATCATAGCCAGACGCGGCTCAAGGTTGACTTCAGTGTGGAAAATCTCGCCTTTACCATAGATTATTGAGTCGTAAAACTGGTAATTCTCGTCAAACAGATACAATGTCTCGGCTCCGATGTTTTGGTACATCGACAAACGTAAGCCGTATCTTACTGATAATAAAGGCGTTATGTCGTGGTCATGGCTGTAATACAACGCCGACTCGATGGCTTTTCTGTAGAATTTCTCCTTAGGATCGATGGTTAGGAAATCTGCCACAACACCAGTTCTGTCGTTGAGCTCGCCTTGGTTATATCTGTGGAATGTTGACGTTATTCCGAACTTCGACGTTATTTTGTCGCTTAAAAGCCAAGTGAAGTCATATTTTGCAGATAAATCCTTGATGCCTGCTTTGAGCGAGAAGTCATACGGATTCATCGTCACGTCGATGTCGTATTTGTAATCGGTGTAAAGCATTGACAGATTGGAAGTTAGCTTGTCGTTGAAGATATGATTCCAACGTGCCGTGGCTGTGGTGTTGCCGTATCCTATACTCATCATGTTGACGATGCCGATTTTGTCGTAGCCTTTATATGCTGATACAAAAAGGCGGTTGTTTTCGTTGAAGACGTGCGTCACTTTCGCGTTGAGGTCGTAGAAATACAGACGCGTATCTTTCAGTTTATCAATGATATAGGGCGTTAGGAGTCCTCCGTATGTGACACGTCCGGCAAGCATGACACCCGTGCGTTGGTGGTTGAGCGGCATGTTGAGCATCAGCCTGCTGGTGAGTATGCCCACGCCGCCAGTCATGGTGAAACGGTCCGGCACCTCGTCTAACGTCTTGATATCCAACACCGAAGAAAGCCGGCTCTCATAGCTCGCAGGGATGTCGCCTTTATATAAAGTGGCGTCTTTTACCACGTCGTTGTTGAACACCGAGAAGAACCCGAGGAAATGTGAGGCATTGTAAACGGGAGCGTCGTCGAGGGTGATGAGGTTCTGGTCGGGAGAGCCGCCGCGCACGCTGAAGCCCGACGAGCCTTCCGAAGCGGCCTGAACACCAGGCAGCAGCTGGACCGCCTTGATGACGTCGACTTCACCCATCAACGCCGGTATCTTCCTGATTTTCACCATCTCCAGCTTCTGCACACTCATGGCAAGCTCGCGTACGTTGGCATCCTTGCGCTCACTGGTGATAACCACCTTGTCGAGCATCTGAGCCTCCATCTTCATGTTGACATTCAAACGCTTACGTGAATTATCGACAACAACAAACTTCTCGACAGTGGTATATCCAAGGTATGAATAACGAATATTATACACGCCAGGCTGCAACGACAGATTATAGTATCCGTTGAAGTCGGTTATGGTGCCAACCTGAAGTGAGTCGTTGTAAATCGCAGCTCCGACAAGCACTTCGCCCGTGTCTTCATCCTTCACAACGCCGAAAATACCCGACTGAGCATACGAGGTGATGGCTGTTAACAGATTGAATATCAATAATATTAGATATTTTTTCATTTAAGTTGCATTGGAGCGCAAAATTACAATTTTTTTTGTAAAAAAATGTGGTTTATATCAAAAAATGTTTCAAATTTGCAAAAATGTTTTTATATGAAGTACAATTTTGACGAAAAGATAAATCGCGAAGGCACCGAGAGTGTCAAATACGACTTGAGAGACAAGATTTTCGGCAAGGCCGATGTGATTCCGATGTGGGTGGCCGACATGGATTTCCGCACTCCTGATTTTGTGCGTGAAGCTGTGATAAACCGAGCGAAATATGACGTTTACGGATACACTTTCCGTGAAGACGCTTATTTTGAGGCTATTGCCAACTGGATTCGCCGCCGTCACCAGTGGGACGTGCAAAAAGAGTGGATGACATACACTCCTGGCGTGGTGGCAGCTTTCAATATGGCAGTGATGGGCCTGACGAAAGAAGGCGACGAGATCATCATCCAACCGCCAGTCTATCCGCCGTTTTTCCATGCAGTGGAAAGCCATAATCGCAAACTCGTTCTTAATCCTCTGATTGACACCGATGACGGTTTCGTGATGGATTATGAGTTTCTTGAAAAACAAGCTAAGACAGCTAAGATGTTGATACTCAGCAATCCACATAATCCTGTCGGAAGATGCTGGAGCAGGGAGGAACTGAAAAAATTGGGTGATATATGTCTGAAAAACAACGGCTTGGTGTTTTCCGACGAGATTCACTGCGACCTGGTGCTGCCAGGCTTCAAACATACGCCTTTTGCCAGTGTTTGCAAGGATTTTGAGCAACATTGCATCATAGCGCACGCGGCAAGCAAGACTTTTAACCTTGCTGGCATGGCAACCTCTACAATAATAATTGCCAACCCTGATTTGCGTAAGCAATACGTCGATTTTGTCGACAGTACGGAGATTAACCTCGGTAATATCTTCGGCAAAATCGCCACAAAAACAGCAATGGAGCAAGGGGAGGAGTGGCTGCAACAGCTTTTACAATATATAAAAGGTAACATCGACTACGTTGTGGACTATATTAATAAGGAATTGCCTAAGATTCGCGTCCATAGGGCCCAGGCCACATATATGCTTTGGCTTGATTTCTCGGCTTACGGATTTGATAATCAGACACTTAACCATAAGATGATATTTGAAGCCGGCTTGGGATTGAACAATGGTAAGGAGTTTGGCAAGCAGGGCGAGCAGTGTCTGCGCATCAACTTGGCATGTCCGCGGAGTGTCGTGGTTGAGGCGATGGAGAGGATGAAGAGAGCGTTCTAAAATAAAAAAAGACCTTCAATTGAAGGTCTTTTTTGTGACCTGGCTGGGGCTCGAACCCAGGACCCCCACATTAAAAGTGTGATGCTCTACCTGCTGAGCTACCAAGTCATGCTCTTGTTATTCACAATTGCGACTGCAAAAATACTGTATTTTCCAATACGCCCGACAAAAATTTTTCAAAAATTTTTATATCAGGATGCCTTTGCCCTGACGAGTGATAAGTATCTCATTATCAGTGCAATCCACAATGGTGCTCTCCTTGTTCTCCCCAAATCCGCCGTCGATGATGATGTCAACTCTGTCTTTATAATGCTCATTTATCTCCTCGGGATCGGTCAAATAACCTGAAATTTCATCTTCATCAAGGATTGATGTCGTCATTATCGGACACCCCAGCTCCCTAACTATGTTGGTGATTATCGGCTGGTCAGGAATGCGGATTCCTATGGTCTTGCGTTTGCTCTGGAAAATCTTCGGTATGTTGTTGTTCGCCTCTAAAATGAAGGTGAATGCACCGGGAAGATTTCGTTTCATCATCTTGAACACCTCGTTGCTGATAGGCTTGGTAAACTCGGAAAGTTGACTTAAGTCATTGAAAATAAACGAGAAAACTGCCTTTTCTTTTCTGATTCCCTTGATCTGGGCGATGCGCTCGAACGCCTTGTTGCTTTTCACGCTGCAGCCTATGCCGTAAATGGTGTCGGTAGGGAAGATAATCACGCCGTCGTCGTTGAGGCACTCGAGTACCATCTTGATGTGACGCGGGTTGGGATTCTCGGGGTGTATTTGCAGGAACATATAGTGTTTATTAAGTTTCTCATCAAAAAAACGCCCAGCTGTTTGGCCGGGCGTTTGCTCTCCGTGATCCGGTTGGGATTCGAACCCAAGACCCACAGCTTAGAAGGCTGTTGCTCTATCCAGCTGAGCTACCAGACCATTGCATTTTGCGACTGCAAAAATACAAAATTTTTCTTAAAGCCGAACAAAAAATACAAAATTTTATTTGTATTTGTAAATAAGATGATAATCAAGTGATTACGTTACTTTTTGCCTTTTGTGGGCTGCGGCTTGGACTTCTTGACGTTGATGACGTTGCCCATAAACTCCATCTCGTTGGTCTCAACCACAGCTACGTATGCCTCATTGTCAAATGGCATCTCAACAAAACCATAACATTTTGAACGGTTGGTGTCATGATCCATTATGACCTTGCATGATGACACAGTGCCAAAACGCTCAAACAGCTGTCTTACATCGTCCGCAGTAGTCTTTGGATGGAGTTTCGCAATAAAAATCTTCATATAATAATTGAATAATTAAATATTTATAACTGGTTATTTATCAGCTGCAAAGATATAACTAATTTTAATATATTGAAGAATTTTTTTTAATATTTTCAATAATAATTTTATATGACCGGAATTATTTCGTTATTTCCATTATTTTACTGATGATTTCGGTGTTGTCCATTATGCCGGAAAATTTTTCCGCACCGGGTCCGTAGGCGAATACTGGAACAAAAACAGCCGAGTGGCTCCCAGTACTGAAATTGAAGTCTGTCCTGGTGTATTTGCCATCAGGGTCGATAATCGACAGTCCGCCGGTCTCATGGTCAGCAGTGACGACAACCAGAGTGTTTCCGTCTTTTTCGGCATAGTCCAAAACCACATTGAGAGTGTTGTTGAAGTCTATCATCTCTTCGACGAGTGTAGTAGAATCGTTGGCATGACCTGCGAAATCGATCTGTGAGCCTTCGACCATCAGGAAGAAGCCCTTCTCATTGTCAAGCATCTCAATGGCCTTTGCCGTAGCCTTTGGCAGGAAATCGCCGCGTTTCGGTGCCGCATCCAGATGCTTGCGGTCTGCCAGCACCATGGTTCTGGCGTTGTTGTCTTCAATCTGTGGAAGAGAGTCGTAGATGTTCCAGCCTTTTCCCCACATCTTGCTGATGAGGTCGACGCCGTCCTTGCGCTCGGTGAAATATTTCTTGCCACCGCCGAAGAGCACGTTAAGTCCTTCTTTCTCAGATATTTCGAGAGCTATGCCTTCGTTGTCTTTACGGGTGATGTTATGCGCGATGAAGTCAGCAGGGGTGGCATGCGTGACAGAGCAGGTCACAACGACACCTGTCTTTTTGCCTTGCTCGGCAAAGATTTCCAACATGCTAGGCACAGGGATGCTGTCAGGATCCATTCCAACAACGCCATTGTTGGTCTTTGTGCCGTTAGCTATGGCCGAACCGCCAGCTGCCGAGTCGGTGATCTCGTTTGAAGCCGATTTCGTTATAGAAAAACCACTAAATGGAAAACGTTCAAACGCTGTTTTCTCCTGACTTGTAAGCAATAAGGCGTAAACTTGTGCCGGTCCCATGCCGTCGCCAATCATCACGATGACGTTTTTCGGACCTCGAGGAACCTGATTTTTGTCGTTTGAGGTGCAAGAACTTGCAAAAAGTGTCGTTGCGACGAGTAAAAAAGCTAACAATCTGTGTGTTTTCATGGTAAAATTATTTTTTGCAAAGGTAATAAAATTATGATTATCAATGATAAAAATTAAAAATAAAAAAAAATTAAAAAAAAGTTTGGTGGTATTAAAAAATGTTGTATTTTTGCACCCGCAAAGCCACAGAAAACAACTGGAGAGGTGGGTGAGTGGCTGAAACCAACAGTTTGCTAAACTGTCGTAGCCCCTAAGGCTACCGGGGGTTCGAATCCCCCCTTCTCCGCCGGATAATATCGGGGCATAGCGCAGTCCGGCTAGCGCACCTGCTTTGGGAGCAGGGGGTCGCAGGTTCGAATCCTGCTACCCCGACACAAAAAAAGGATGTCAAAACTGACATCCTTTTTTTTTATTTGTTTACGGCTTACAGTTTATAACCTTCAATAAACTATAAACTGTAAACAGTAAACATTACTCAAGATAAGTATATCCGTACAATCCTGACCTGTAATTCGACAGGAACTCTTTACCTTCTTCAACGGTGATCTTTCCGGCTTTCACGCAGCTCGTGACCCATGACTCCACTGTGCGGACAAGTTTCTTCGGACTGTATTGAACATATTCCAAGACCTCAGCAACGGTCTCACCGTCAATGAGTTGGTCGATGTAATAGCCTTTTTCGTCAACGGAGACGTGCACTGCGTTGGTGTCACCGAAGAGGTTGTGCATGTCGCCCAAAATCTCCTGATATGCGCCCACGAGGAACACACCTATATAATATGGCTCGTTTTTCGACAAAGAATGTACCGGCAGGTTGTGCGACAGGCTGTGGCCTGTGACGTATGTGGTCATCTTACCGTCGGAGTCGCAGGTGATGTCCTGCAGAGTGGCCTGACGGTCAGGATATTCGTTCAAACGATGGATGGGCATCACAGGGAACACCTGGTCGATAGCCCATGCGTCAGGCAGCGACTGGAACATTGAGAAGTTGCAGAAATATTTGTCGGCCAGCAATTTAGGCAAGGCGAGCAACTCGTCGGGGACTCTCTTTTGCTGTGATGCTAACTGGTTGATTTCCAGTGCGATAGACCAGAAAATACGCTCAATCTTAGCTCTTGTCTTGAGGTCGAGCAAGCCCATGTTGAAGAGGTCGAGGGCTTCTTCACGGATTTCCTGTGCATCGTGCCATGTCTCAAGCATGGACGACTGTTTGCTGGTGAGGTTGTCCCATGTCTCGTACAAGTCGTGTATGAGCTCGTGGTCGTTGTCTTCAACCTTCTCGTTGTCATCGTCCCATGTCGGAAGTGACGCAGTCTCAAGCACTTCCATAATCAAAACCGAGTGGTGTGCCGTAAGAGCGCGTCCCGACTCGTTGATGACGTTTGGATGCTGTAATCCGTTTTTGTCGCATGCATCAACGATAGAGAATATTGCGTCGTTGACGTATTCCTGGATAGTATAGTTGACAGAGCTTGCGCTGTTGGCCGAGTGCGTGCCGTCGTAGTCAACACCAAGACCACCGCCAACGTCAACAAACTCAACGTTGAAGCCCATCTTATGAAGCTGAACATAGAACTGTGCGGCTTCCTTCAAGGCTATCTTTATGCTTCTTATCTTCGTCACCTGGCTGCCGATGTGGTAATGCACCAGCTTGAGGCAGTCCATCATGTCGTTTTTCTCAAGAAACTCAAGAGCTTCAAGCAGCTCTGACGATGAGAGCCCGAACTTCGATGCATCGCCGCCTGAGTCTTCCCATTTGCCAGCACCTGAACTCGCCAATTTGATGCGGATACCAATCTTTGGTGACACTTTCAGCTGCTTCGACAGCTTGGCGATGAGACGTAACTCATTCATCTTCTCAACAACTATGATGATGGTGCGGCCCATCTTCTGCGCTAACAGCGCCAACTCGATGAAACTCTCGTCCTTGTAACCGTTGCAGATTATCAGCGACTCGCTGTCGGTGTTCGAAGCTATGATGGCGTGAAGCTCAGGTTTCGAGCCTGCTTCCAGTCCGATGTTGAACTTCTTGCCGTGGCTCACTATTTCCTCGACCACAGGGCGCATCTGGTTGACTTTGATAGGGAAGACGATGAAGTTCTTTCCTTTGTAGTCGTACTCTTTTGCGGCTTCTTTGAAGCATGAATCGATTTTCTCGATGCGGGTGTCAATGATGTCAGGAAAACGAATCAGCATTGGAGCCGACACGTCACGAAGCTGCAATTCATCGACGAGCTCACGGAGGTCGACGGAGGCACAACCCTCGCGCGGAGTCACCACCACATGACCTTTCTCATTGATAGAGAAATAGTTAATACCCCAGTTGTTGATGTTGTAGAGCTCAGCTGAGTCCTCAACACGCCATTTTCTCATGCTTCTTCCCATAGTATAATAATTTGGACTGCAAATATATGCATTATATTAATAGGTGTAACAATTTTTTAACTTTATAAACCTTAAAACTTTATAAACTTTAAGAACTTTATAAACTTTAAGAACTTTAAGAACTTTATAAACTTTGTGACTTTATAAACTTTTTACTATCTTTGCAAAAAATAAACTATGACACTGATTATTGATTGCGGTTCGACAAAGGCCGAATGGGTCGTCTTGGATGGCGAAAATATAGCTAAACGATTCATAACCAATGGCTTCAATCCTAATTTTACTGAAAATGAAACGATAAAGAATATTATTGTTGAGGCTAAAAATATCATTGATAATCAAGATGTTAGTAAAATAGTGTTTTACGGAACCGGATGCGCTTCTGAAGCTAACCAAAATAAGATGGCGATGATATTCGCTATGATTTTCAAAATCAATGATATAGAGGTGTATCCCGACTCTTTGGGTGCGTGCCATGCTCTTTTGGGTAAAAATGATGGAGTCGCTTGCATCTTGGGAACCGGCTCAAATGCCTGTTTCTATGACGGCGAAAAAATCACTGAAAGCATTGTGTCTCTTGGGTTTATGCTCGGTGACGAGGGCAGTGGCTGCCACATCGGGAAGCACTTAGTGCATGATTATTTTTACAAAGTTATGCCTGACGGTTTAAGGGCAAAATTCAATGAGAAATATAATCTTGACAGGGAGACACTGCTGAAAAACGTGTATCATGGCGATGCGCCGTCGCGTTATCTGGCGGAATTTGCAAGTTTTGCATTAGAAAATATTGAGAATCAATATGTTATAAATCTTGTGACTGAATGTTTTGAGGAATTTATTATGTCGGCGCAACGTTCATTCCGTCATTTCGAGCGGAACGCAGTGGAGTCGAGACCTGAGCGAAGCGAAAGCATTCGCCAAAGGCGAATAAATCTACTGCTGTATGGTTTCGTCGGCTCGGTAGCGTTTTCATTCAAAGATTTGCTATTGCAAGTCCTTGAAAATCACAATATTAAATGCTCGAAAATCATGAAAAACCCGATGGATGGTCTGATTGAGTATCACAAAAATTTATAAAGTCAATCCGACTTTGAGTTTGAACGAGAAATTGTCACCGGCGTTGTCAAACGAGTTGGCACCATAGCGGTAATAAACACCGAAACCCCATTTTGATGTGCTGATTTTCAATAAGTTATCAAACACCATGCCGCTTTCATAGTAGCCGTCTTTCATGCTTTTGAACTCCACACCGCTATGTTGCTGCACATTGTCGATGTCGCCCCAACCGACATTGGTGACGAAGATGAATTCAGGATTGAAGTATTTGGTTTTAAAGAACTTGCCGAAGTTGTGGGTGAAGAAAAGCAGAGCAAACTTGTCGCAGATGAATTCGTTGATATTCATCGTGGCGAAACTTTCTGTCGAGTAGAGCGCAAAACCACGGTTGTTGGCGAAAATGTTGAAATTCTCAAATATCGGTGTGTCGCCGAAGACATATCCGGCCTGCAATGTTATCGTGGTTTTCCCGATGTAACGTGTTACAAATGAATATGTTAGCTGTGCTTGAATCTTGTCGAAGTTGAATGGACAGTCGAGCACACCTTTCAACCCTTTCTGGTATGAGAGCCAGATCACCGGCCTGCCAGGCGTTACGGTCACAAGGCCTTTGTTAGTGAGCATGTAACGCTCGCCAGGCGCAATCCTGACCTTGAAATCCAATGTCGTGACGCGGAAACGGCCGTTGTAAGTGGTGTCGCCAGGGTTGTAGGCGTACCAGTCGTACATCTCCTTGTCGCTGAGGCTGAATTTTACGAAACCCTTGCAGACATTGGCGAAACGTGAGGATAGCTCAGCCGCCGCCGTGGTGTTCAAGGTGGTCCATTTAATGTAGAAATACTTGTAATTGCTCTCGTTGAGGATGCTGTTTGAGTTGTTGAAACCGTAAGTGCCTACACCATCGTATTTGTGGTCGATACTAAGTCTCAGCCCAAAGTCTTGTTTGAGGTTGAATTTGAGCTCGATGTCGCCACCGGCATTGCCGTGTTTCGGGCCGAACCAATAGCCGATATAGCCTCCAAATCTTATGTGTTTCGACAGCTTCTCATTGGTTTTAATACCCAAACCGAGGTATAATTTGTTGCCAACATTGTAGCGCAAGAAGTCTGACAGCCCGAAGTTGACTTTTCCCCACGGGATGGCACCGTCTTTCAGGATGGTGTTGGTGGTGTTCAAGATCTGGTCAAAGTCGATGCCGATTTCTTTTACCATGTCCTCGACTATGGTGTCCATAACCTTGTAAGTGTTTGTTATTCTTTCGTTTAAACTGTCGTTGCGGTAATACTTCCAATAAGTCTCGTCTTTCATTCCTGAGTCTTCGGCGAGTTCGATATCGGTGGAGCCAAACTTCTTATTATCAATAGGTTCTGTGATGTTGATGTTGGAGATATAGCTTTTCCCGATGCCGTTGAGCGAGGTGTTGGTGTTTTCGGCTGTCATGCCCGTTGAAAACTGCATGGATTGTTGGCTGGCGAGCATTCTCAAGAATATTATGTCGGTGTTGAGCTGCACCGGAAACCACACAGAGTCATTTATTTTAGCGTAAAGCTGCTGTATTTTCACGTCGAGGGTGTTGGTCTTGTCGGCGGCCTCGGCTTTCACGTTGACGATGGCCCAGCCATCGGATGTGACGGTCATCACGCCTTTGAGAGCGTCGAAAGTGGCGTTGCGGCGCGGCTTGAACGATATTACATATAAGGTGTCACCCTCAGCTGTCGGCATCGTCGATTCGAGACCGAAGAAATAACGCGATTTGCTGCCTGGCGTGATGGGGTTGACGTAGTTTTTCTCATAAACGGTGATGAATTCATCATAAAAATGAGTGCTCTGCATGCCGTCGAGGATGTAAAAATACATCGGATTCTTCAGTCCGGCAACTATGTTCGCCTTGATTTCGCGCTTGTTTTTATGTGATTTCTTATGAAAAACCTCGGAGACAGTCTCCATCACCATGAGGTCGTTGTTGCGCCAGAGCTTGCCGAAATCCAAGAAAACGGAGTCGGCGACCTCGATGGTGTCGACGGTGAAAACCATGCGGTCGTATATCGTATATGAGTAATAATCAAGCATTTCGGGGTTGTTATGCTTGCGATTTTTCACCACGTTGTCGATGATGCGGTGTGCAGGGTTCTCGCCAGCATAAAAAACGACCTCGTCGAGATTGTAGGCAACCGGACTTAATCGGATTTTATTGCTTTTACTGCTAAAATCTTCAACAGAAACCGATTTTTTACGATATCCTACGTATGAAAACGTGAGTTTTTTTATCTCTTTTTTGCTTGTGATGCTGAAATTGCCGTCGATGTCGGTGGTCGTTCCCAATGTGCCGTCGTCGTTGACAATGATGTTGACAAACGCCAGTTTCTGCTTCGTGACGCTGTCCATGACACTACCTTGAACGCTGAAAATCTGAGCTTTAGCAGTGACAGCCGCAATGATTATTATTACAAGTAAGATATACTTTTTATAAGCCATTATAATTAATTTGAGTGCAAAAATACAAAAAATTTTGTAATTTTGTCCCGTCATTTCGACTGAAGCTGAGAAAGATTCTGTCTTCTGACTTCTAACTTCTAAAATTATGGCCGACGGATATTTGGAAAAACGTATGGCGGAGTTCTCGGCAGGCCCGAAGAAAACCGTAAAACATGTGAGTCTTGACACTTTGTTCGAGAAAAACCGCAGCTGTCGCGGCTACAAAAAAGATTTTGTGGTGACGTATGACATGCTGAAACGCATCGTGAACGTGAACACGAAGATCGCCTCGGGAAAGAATCAGCAGGTGCTGCGTTTCAAGCTTGTGACTAAGGGCGACGACGCTGACTTTGTGCTTCAGAACATCAAGCTGGGCGGCATGTTGCCAGAACTTCATCTGCCATACCAAGGCACTGAGCCTGAAGCGTTTGTCATCATCTGCACATCCGCTCCTGAGACTAAAATAATTGACATCGACTTGGGAATCTCAATGCAGAGCATGTCGCTGAAAGCCACCGAAATGGGACTCAACTGCGTGATGATTTGTGCATTCAACAAAGCCAGTATCACAGAACATTTTCGGCTTCCTTACGAACCGCTGGCGATACTTGCAGTGGGGAAGGGAGCCGAAAAGATAAAACTTAAAACTATTTCGGTCGACGAGAGCCGTGCCTATTACCGTGTCGACGGCGTACATTACGTGCCAAAAGTGAAGATTGAGGATATATTGCTATAACCTCAATCTGTATCTTATTCTACTGTCACCGACTTGGCCAGGTTTCTTGGCTGGTCGACGTTACAGCCGCGCTTCACTGCGATGTAGTAGGCGAGGAGCTGCAGCGGGATGGTGGCCAGCAACGGGGCGTAAGTGCATTCTGTGTCAGGGATTTCGATGACGTAATCCGACATCTCCTTCACCAACACATCGCCTTCGGTAACCACGCTGATGATCTTACCGTGACGTGCCTTGACCTCCTGAACATTTGACACCACTTTCTCGTATGTCGACTTGTTCGTTGCAATGAAAATCACAGGCATGTCCTTGTCAATCAATGCAATAGGACCGTGTTTCATCTCTGCGGCAGGATAACCCTCAGCGTGGATGTACGAAATCTCTTTGAGCTTCAAGGCACCTTCGAGAGCCACCGGGAAGTTCTGCAAACGTCCGAGATATATGGCGTTGTGGCATTCTTTCATCTCTTCTGCTATCTCTTTCACTATGGTGCTGCGTTCCAAAGTGGTCTGTATCTTCTCCGGGATGAGGTCGAGCTCGTGGATGAGCTCTGCCACTCTCGATTTCGGCAGATGTCCGTTGAGCTCGGCGAGGTGTATGGCCATCATTGTCAACACCGCCACCTGGGCAGTGAACGCTTTCGTTGATGCCACGCCGATTTCCGGACCTGCGTGGGTGTATATTCCTGCGTCAGTGGCACGCGAAATCGACGAGCCTATGACGTTACAGATGCCAAGCACCGTAGCGCCTTTTTCCTTAGCAATCTCAATGGCAGCGAGGGTATCGGCGGTTTCACCGGATTGTGATATGGCGATGACCACGTCGTCAGGGAAGATGACAGGGGTGCGGTAACGAAACTCCGAGGCGTACTCGACCTTCACGCGGATGCCGGCATATAATTCAATAAGGTAGCTGCCGACAAGTCCTGCGTGCCATGATGTTCCGCAAGCCACTATGATGATATTTCTCGCATTCAAGATTTTCTTTTCGTAGTCGAAGATGCCGCCAAGTCTTATAGTCCCTGACTCAGGGTGCAGACGACCGCGCATGGTGTCGCGCACTGTGGTGGGCTGCTCGTAGATCTCCTTCAGCATGAAATGCTCAAAGCCGCCTTTCTCAATAGACTCGAGATTCAGCTGCAACTCTTGTATATAAGGTGTCATCTCCACGTCGTCGATGGTCTTGAGTTTCAGATCCTCGCCAAGTTTCACCTTCACAACCTCTTCATTTTCAATGTAAACCACTTGTGAGGTCTGGCCCACGATAGGGGTGGCGTCAGAAGCGATGAAATACTCGCCTTTGCCAATGCCGATAACCATTGGACTGCCTTTACGCGCTGCAATCAAAGTGTCGGGATGACCTTTCTCAATCAAAACGATGGCGTATGCACCGTTGACGTGGTTCAGAGCTATACGCGTAGCCTCAAACAGATCGACGTTTTGCGTAAGCTGCACTTCCTCAATGAGATTGACCAAAACCTCAGTGTCGGTGCTCGATTTGAATTTGTAACCGCGGTTCTCGAGTTCTTTCTTTATCGTAAGATAATTCTCGATGATTCCATTGTGTATCAATGCGAGATTGCCTGAACGCGACAAATGTGGGTGAGCGTTGATGTCGTTTGGCTCGCCGTGGGTCGCCCAACGTGTATGGGCAATACCGATGTTTCCGCTGATGTCCTTGCCAGAAGCAAACGACACCAAATCAGACACTTTGCCCTTCGTTTTATATACATTTAACTCATTTTTCGCGTTAAGCATCGCCACTCCGGCACTGTCATAACCACGATATTCAAGGCGTTTCAAACCATTGATAAGTATGGGATAGGCCTCTTTTTTGCCTATATACGCTACAATTCCACACATTTTTCGATAAATTTTAACTTCAAATACTATTTTTCAACCTGCAAAAATAAGTTTTTCTAAAAAATGACAATGAATTTTTTTAAAAAATTAGTAAAAAATTATACTATTTTGATTTTGGAATAAAAAAAATGCTATTTTTGCACCTCGTTGGTAAAACGATTTACTATATACTAATTTACTTTTATGGAATACAGATTTAAAGGACATTTGGTTGAGGAATTATATAAGGATTACAGGATAAAAGAGGGCATGAAGGCGTGTATGAACTGCGGTGTATGCACGGCCGTCTGTCCGGCTGCCGAGTTCTACAAATACAATCCGAAGAATATCGTGAACATAGTGGCACGTAAAAACGAGGATGATTTGGAGGAACTCTTGAAAAGTGACACTATTTGGTATTGCGGCGAGTGTATGTCATGTGTGACACGCTGCCCGCGTGCCAATGCACCAGGACTGGTGGTCATGTCATTGAGAAAACTCGCCATGCGAAGCGGACTTTACATGCTTTCGGAGAAGGGTCGCCAGCAGTATGTTGTGGTTAAAGACTTGTGCAGCAATATCTTAAACTATGGCTATTGCGTTTATCCGCGCACTTTTGATTATGAGACACATAAGGAATTCGGCCCTGTCGGAAAATGGATTAACGAGCATCTTGACGACATACATGCACGTCTGGGCTCGAATCTCGACGGCGACGGCCCCGGCGGACTGCGCAGGATCCCAAAAGAGAGTCTCGACCAGCTGAAGAAGATATTCGACGTGACGGGTGCCACCGAGCTGATGGAACAGGTGCTTGGCGACGCTCACAACGAAGCTGTGAAAGAAAATCTCACCGACGAGGAATACTTCATGGAGGTCTATACCAAAAACGACCCCGAAAAACACTTAAACCACTAGTTTTATTTTTATAAAGAATTTTAAATCTTTGAATCTTAAATCTTAAATTATACAATGATAGTTGAAGGAAAACAGAAGATTTGGGCTGATTATCAGAAAGACATTCCCGATGACCATTATTTCTATGTGAGAAGCTGCATACGTCAGAGCTTTTGGCCTGCCTCGGAGGTGACTTTTCTGGACATCGTGAGGAATAAGCTTGGTAAAGATTTCTATGAGAACGCATATCATACAACCTGCGGCGGCATTGCCTATCACAGCGATTCCATCCCGCAGGAGACTGCCATGACAATCATAGCGCGCCAGTTTGCGCTGATGCATGAGAGTGGCTACGAAAACTACGTCTGTTCCTGCATCACGTCATTCGGACTTTACACCGAGACGCTTGAGACATGGCGCGAGTTCCCTGAACTTGAGGCGAAAATCCGTCAGTATCTCTGGGATTCTTGCAAGAAAGAGTTTGCAAAGCCGAAATACCTCGCTCATGCCAGCGATATGATTTACAAATTCAGGTTCGACATCGCCAAGCAGATGAAATTCCCGCTCGTGAATGTCAAGACAGGCAAGCCTTTGAAGGTTGTAGAGCACATCGGATGCCACTATTCGAAGATGTTCCCGTCCAAGGGCTTCGGAGGCGCAGAGTATCCATACGTCCTCGTCGGAATGATCGAGGCTTGGGGCGGCGAGGTCGTCGACTACCCGGAACGCCGTCATTGCTGCGGTTTCGGATTCCGCCAGTACTTCATACAAGGCAACAGAGGCTATTCCGTGTCGAACACACATAAAAAATTCGAGTCGATGGAACCTTATGAGCCGGACCTCATCATCACCAACTGTCCGGGATGCCCTTATTTCCTTGACAGATGGCAATATGTCATCGCCGAGCAGACAGGTAAGACATACGGCAAAGACGGCTACGGAATCCCTGCTCTGACATATGAAGAGGTGGCGGGTCTGGTGATGGGCTACGACCCATGGGACCTCGGACTTCAGGTGCATCAGGTAGCCATCGAGCCATTGCTTGAGAAAATGGGAATACCTTACGACCCGAAGAAGAAATATCAAGGTGTGAACGGCAAAGACTTAGGCGTGCCGCAATGCCCAATGCATATTAAATCAGTTTGATAATCAATACATTATGAAAGAGAATATACTTATCATCGGTGGTGGCGCCGCTGGAATGGAAGCAGCCACACAGCTTCAGAAAATGGGGCTGACACCAATAATTATTGAGAAAAGCGAGACTCTTGGCGGACATATCGCACAGTGGGACAGACTGTTTCCTGCATTTCATCCTGCCAAAGACGTGGTTGATAAAATGCTCGACCAGGTAAAAGGGGTGAAGACCTATCTGAATACAGAAGTTATTGATATTCAGAAAGATAACGATGGCTTTCATGCCGTTTTGAGTAATAAGCAGAAGATTGACGCCAAGGCGGTGATTCTTGCAACAGGTTTCGACATTTTCAAAGCCGAGAGAAAACAGGAATACGGCTACGGCATTTACAATAACGTGATGACCAGCGTCGAGTTGGAGAAGTTCTTCAGAACCGGCAAGGACGAGCGCATCAACAACCCGAAGAAGATAGGCTTCGTGCATTGCGTGGGCGCTCGCGATGTGAAAGTTTGCAACACCTATTGCTCAAAGGTGTGCTGCACCACAGCATTGAAACAGGCTTGTGAGATTAAGGAAGTGTTCCCTGATGCCGAGGTTTACACGTTCTACATGGATTTGCGTATGTTCGGCCCTGGCTATGAAGACCTCTATCTGAAGACACAGAAAGACTTCGACGTGAAATGTGTGCGCGGCCGTGTATGCGAGGTGTCGGAAGACATGGACGGCAAGCTCGTCATCAAAGCTGAAGACACTTTGTTCGGCAAGCCTTTGAAGATGACTCTCGACGTGCTCATTTTGATGTGCGCCATGGAGAAAAACAAGAGCATCAACCCTATACAACAGAAGCTCGGCATTACTGACAACAGCGATGGCTTCATGCAAAACAAGGATATGTATCTTGGCATGAACAGCACCGCTCAGGACGGCGTGTTTGTGGCAGGTGCCTGCACCGCCCCGAAGTCACTGCCCGACACCATAGGCGAAGCACGCTCAGTGGCTACTCAAGTGTATAACTATATTAATAGGTAAGCCATGGATTTCGGTTTTTGTTTGTCACCAAGCTCGCACGTTAAAATGGATAGTGTCGACCTGACGACGTTTAACCGTCTGAAGGAGACCAATCCTGACGTGAACACCTGCATAGCATGTGGCTCATGCACAGCGACTTGCACGGCGGGTAACTTCACTGAAATGAGCTTCCGCCGACTCCTTCTGATGTTGCAACGCGGCAAGGAAGACGAGGCTAAGAAAATGATTCAACGTTGCATGCTCTGCGGCAAATGCACCTTGGTGTGCCCGCGTGGCATCAATATTCGTAAGATTTTGTTAGACATTACACGATGAACTCACAGATATTCCATCCTTTTGTGCTCCCGTTTGTTCTCGGCATGGCTTTCGTGCTGACGTACTGTCTCGTGGGGCTTGTAAGAGTAATCAGCCAGCTGCCAAAAGACGACCGTAAGAAGTTCTGGCACTCGCTGGTGACGCCTAAGACAGCGTGGGCCAACATCCGCGACCTGTTTGGCGATTGTTTGTTCCATGTGAAGATTTGGAAACGCAACCCGGTGCTCGGTTATATGCACACCGCCATCGCTTTTGGCTGGTTCATGATAATCGTGATAGGCCACGTGATGCTTTTTACATTGAAACCATTGCAAGGCATTGAGGTTGAAGGACTTCAGGGTATGTTTACCAACTTCTATTACCCGATATTCTTCAAATATTTCGCTGAAGAAACCCCGGTTTTCGCCTTCCTGATGGACTTCTTCCTTCTGATGATCATCAGCGGCATCCTGATTGCTGTGGTGAAGAAGATACACTCAAAGATAGTGGGAGTGAAGCGCGTCATGCACTTCGGTTTTGCCGATAGCCTGATCAGGTTCGCTCTATGGACCATCTTCCCGTTCCGACTGATAGCGGAAAAGACCAATATCATGGCATTTTGGTGGCTCTATTCCATTGATTTGCTGATATTTATGTGTATGCTGCCATTCACACGCTACATGCACATCCCGACGGAGGCGTTGTTTATATTGTTGCGCCATGCAGGCATAAAAGTTACAGAACCAAGGAAAGGATATGCCTTGGCGGAGCTTTACTCTTGCCCATCGTGCGGCTTGTGTATCGACGCCTGCCCGATGAGCGTCAACGACAAGATGAGCGGCAACACCTCGGCTTATTTTATGAAAAAACTGAGGAACAAAGACACTGAAGAGTCACAGCGTATCGCCGAAACCTGCCTGATGTGCGGCAAATGCGTGATGATATGCCCGTTGAGCATCGAGTCATGCGACATCAAATTCAGCCAGCGTGCCTCGGTACCTTATAATATCAATAGCGACCATTCGTACCTCTTCTGTCATTCCGAGCGCAGCGAGGAATCTCAAACAAATAATCAGAAACCTCGTGTCCTCTATTTCGCTGGCTGTATGACCCAACTCACCCCTAAAATCATGCGTGCCATGAAGCAAATCATGGAGGCGGCAGACGAGGAGTACCAGTTTATGGACGAGAACGGCGGCATCTGCTGTGGCCGCCCGATGATGCTCAGCGGAAAGACGGCTGAGGCTAAGGCTATGGTCGAGAAAAACACAGAGTTGATAAAGAAATCAGGTGCTACAAAGCTCGTGCTTTCATGCCCTATATGTTACAAAGTCTTCAAAGAGGAATATCATCTTGAAGGCATTGAGATTCAACATCATACGCAGTATATCGACGATCTTGTCAAAGCTGGCAAGCTGAAACTCAACAAAGGCGATGTCAACTACGTATATCACGACCCATGCGAGCTCGGTAGGGCATTCGGAGTATATGACGAACCACGCGAAGTGCTTGAAAACGTTGGAAATCTGAAGAAAGCCAAGTCGGAGAAAGAACTCAGCATCTGCTGTGGCGGTAGCTTGGGCAGTTTCACCCTTACTCAACAAGAACGCGACGAAATCACAGCAAACTCAGTCAACGACCTGATGTTCAACAACCCGGATGAGATTGTGACTGCATGTCCGTTGTGCTTGAAGACATTCGCAAGAAAGTCGCCGGTTAAGGTTAAGGATATCGCTGAGGTGACAGCAGAGAGTTTATAGTTTAAAGTTTATAGTTTAAAGTTTAAAGTCAGTTTTAAAGTTTATAGTTTAAAGTTTAAAGTCAGTTTTGAAGTTTGAAGTTTAAAGTTTATAGTCAGTTTTGAAGTTTGAAGTTTAAAGTTTATAGTCAGTTTTATAGTTTAAAGTTATAAAGTTGGGATTTTTAAATTGCTCTCGCCGTTGCACTTGTCCATTTACAGAGTTTCCAAACACTTTCAGCAGGAACAAGTGGCAGCACGGCGAGAGCCTTTTTTTCTAATCTTGAAAAAATGGCATGTCAAAATGTCATTAAATGTGTCAAAATGACGTAATCTACCCTCTGGCACATAATTTGATACTATTCCTGTCGAAAGCCGATGCGAAAGCAGAGGCGATCAAACAAACAGATTGTTTAACAAAATTATGGAGGTATAAAATTATGTTACCAGTATTTAAAAACAGTTGGTTCCCAACAGTATTTGACGAATTCTTCGACAATGATTTGATGCCTCGTGCCAATACAACAGCACCGGCAGTCAATGTGAAAGAGGACGACAAGGCCTACACAATGGAGCTCGCAGCCCCAGGCATCAGAAAAGAGTTTTGCCGCGTAAACATCAACGAGGACGGTAATTTGAACATCGCCATCGAAAACAAGACAGAACATAAGGACGAAGACCACAAGCATCACTATCTGCGCCGCGAGTTCTCATACGCAAACTACGAACAGAACTACACATTGCCAGACGACGTGGAGACCGACAAGATTTCCGCAAAGGTCGAACACGGCATACTTACTGTGGTCATGCCTAAGAAAACAAAACAAGAAATGAAGATTTCAAAGAACATAGATGTTCTTTAAAAGTTGAGAGTTTAGAGTTGAGAGTTTAGAGAGCGCGAAGCGACCATAAAGGCCGCTTCGCGCTTTTTTTTATCTTTTATCTTTAATCTTTTATCTTTTAACAAAAATTAGTATCTTTGCAAAAAATTTTGAAAACGATGTTAGAACATTTGTATAGTATTCTGCAACAGACACTTACGATAACGGCGTTCGTCATCGGAATGATGATGATAATAGAGTTTATCAACGTGAAAACCGATGGGCTGTGGTCGAAGAAGCTTCAGGCGTCGCCCTGGATGCAGATATTGATAGGTGCGCTGATGGGCGTGATACCAGGATGTCTCGGAACCTACACCATAGTGTCACTTTATATCCATCGAGTGGTGAATTTTCCTGCCTTGATGGCTGCGCTGATAGCCACAGCAGGCGACGAGGCTTTCTTCATGTTCTCGATGTTCCCCGGTAAGGCATTGACAATCACACTGATAATGTTTGTGGCAGCGGTAGTGGTAGGCGCTATCCTGCAACTGGTGATGAAAGACAAATACATTGGCCTTACAGAGAAATCATTCCCTCTCCACGATGAGCCTGAATGCCATCATCATCATGAACATACGATGAAAGACAACCTCAAAAACATCACCTTCGTGAGAGCTCTGCTCATCGCGATGTGCGTGCTGGTGCTGGGCCTGATACTCGGTGGCGTCATTGACGAAGGTCACGAACACGGTCATGAGCACGGCGGCGACGAGGAATGGATACGCTACTCGCTGATGGCAATGTTCTCGGTGATTCTCGTTATCGTGGCAGTGGCAAAAGAACATTTCCTGCAGGAACACCTCTGGGAACACGTCATAAAGGTGCATCTTCCGAAGATATTCCTGTGGAGCTTCGGCGTGATCCTGGTGATCACCGTCCTTGAGGAATATGTTGATTTGGAAGGACTTGTGAACGCAAATCCATACATAGTGCTGCTTATCGCAATACTTATCGGCATCATCCCTCAGTCTGGACCGCATCTCGTGTTCGTGCTGCTGTTTGCCAACGGAACGCTGCCATTCAGCATACTGCTTGCCAACTCGATAGTGCAGGACGGACACGGCGCATTGCCGCTTCTGGCAGAGTCGAGAAAGGCATTCCTGCTCTCGAAAGGCATAAAGATAGGACTGGGAGTCGCTGTAGGCGTCGCAGGATTATTGATTGGTTTTTAATATGCACCGTCATTTCGAGCGTAACGAAGTGAAGTCGAGAAATCTTATTCAATCTGTTTGAGATTTCTCCATTCCGCTTCGCTCCAGTCGAAATGACGAAAACGAATATATTTTATGACAAAAAACGACTGCTTCTTTTTCGGCAAAGTGACTAAAACACACGGACTTAAAGGCGAAATCACCATCAAACTCGATGTGGTGAACCCTTCCGATTTCCGTGACCTGAGATATCTTTTAATCGAAGATAAAGGTAATCTTATTCCATATTTTATTGAAAATCAGAAGATTAACGGTGACAAGATGTTCGTGCAGCTCCAGGATGTCACGAGGATGGAACAGGCTGTCGTGTTTCTTGGAAAAGGCGTGTTTTTGCCTAACGAATTGCTACCCGAACTTGACGATAACGACTTCTATTTCAAAGAGATAATAGGTTTTAAGCTCATCGATGAGGAGAAAGGGGAGGTGGGCACTATCTCAGATGTGCTTGAATACCCGACACAAGCCGTCATCCAGGTGATGCGCGACGGAAAGGAGATTCTCATCCCGATTCACGACGACATCATCCAAAAGGTTGACAAGAAGGCTAAGGTATTGAATATCAAGGCTCCTGAAGGTTTGATAGATATGTATCTCAATATGTAGATTATGGATTGCCGCCCGTTTTTTTTCAAGAAATTCGGCCTTTTTCACCATCGCTCGACCATGAAAATCGGGACAGATGCCATCTTGCTTGCCCGCTGGACCGAAGTGGCGACAACTGACGACGTTCTTGACATCGGGACAGGCTGTGGCCTGATACCACTGATGCTTGCCCAAAAAGGCATCAACAGTGCCGATGCAGTGGAGATAGACCGCGACTCATACGAAGAAGCAGCGCAAAATTTTAGCAATTCAGCGTGGAAAACGCGTATTTTTTCCATAAATGACGATATAAAACATTATTCCGACGTCTGTACGAAAAAGTACGATCTGGTGGTGTCGAACCCACCGTTTTTCTTCGGCGACAACATTCCTGAAAAGGCGAAAAAAGGTCTTGCTCGACATACTAATACATTGAGCTACAGTGACTTGTTGGCATCTGTCAAAAAACTGATGAAGCCAGACGGTCGTTTCTCATTGGTGCTTCCTGCCCGTGAATCAGCCACATTTCTGCAAGAGGCTGAAAATCAAGGATTTTATTTAAAAAAAGAGCAAAAAATAGTGCCTATTGAAGGAAAAGAACCAAATAGGTTGAATATGCAACTCGTTGTAAATCAGGTTGATAAGATTGAAAGCGAGACGTTTGTCTTAAGGTATCCTGACCACAGTTTCACCAAAGAATACAAAGACTTTTTAAAAGATTATTATTTGGATTGAAAAAAGTTGTAATTTTGCAAAAAATTTTTTATGTTTAAACTGATAATCACAGCGATAATACAATCGGCTTTCCTTGCCGTCGCCCAATATTTCATGAAGGTGGGCATGGACAAGGTGCTCGATTACAGCATGTCGTGGGCGTTTTACCGCAGCTTCCTCAATTGGCAGCTCGGTCTTTCGCTGTTGCTGTACGTCTTCGCCATGATTATCTATATGTTTATGCTTAAAAGTTATTCATTATCAGTGGTTTATCCGCTCACAAGCATCAGTTACATCTTCACAACGCTCATTGCAATGGCATTACTTGGTGAAAGAGTGTCATTGGGAGGATGGCTTGGCATCTTATTGATAATGCTTGGTGTCGGATTGATCGGTTCAATGGCAAAATAGTTTGACAAATATGAAAAAAGTATTGTTTATCAGTGCTTTTGCACTTTTATTTTCGATGATTTCGTGCACAAACCCACTCGTTGGCGCATGGGTGCAACCAGAGACAAGTTACACACAGGAACAAGGTTTTGAACTGCATAAGGACGGTACCGCAACCGACATCAACGTGGATTATGTCACATACGAGTCATGGGAGAAAAAAGGCGATTACTTGATTTTGAACGGTAAAAACATCGGTTCGGTGAAGAAAGATTTTTCGGATACCTTGAAAATCGAGAAGGTGGATGACCAGGAGCTTATCCTCATCACCTCCGGACAAACTGTGAAATATATAAGAAAAATAGAGAAATAAATCATACAGACATGAGTAAATTAGTTGTTGTAGCTCTCGGCGGAAACGCTTTGCTGAGAAGCAATCAAAAAGGTACTTACAAGGAACAGATTGAGAACGTTACCGATACATGTGAGGCTTTGATGAGCTTCATCAAAAACGGTGACAATTTGATTATCGGGCACGGAAACGGTCCACAGGTTGGCAATGTGATGCTTCAGCATGAAGCTGGCGCCAAGATGTTTGAGGTGCAGGCGATGCCGATGGATTTCTGTGTGTCGGAGACACAAGGCTCAATCGGTTACATGATAGAGACTGGATTCCGTAAAGTATTGTCACAGCACGGATACAAGCATAATATCGTCACTTTGGTGACCCGCGTGCTGGTCGACGGCAACGACCCTATGTTTAAGAACCCTACCAAACCTGTCGGTCCTTACTATGAGAAGGAAGAGGCTGAAGAGTATGCCGCCGCCACTGGCGCAATCTTCAAGGAGGACCCGAAGGGTAGAGGCTGGCGTAAGGTTGTGGCATCACCAAAACCGTTGGAAATCAACAATATAGAACTTGTGGAACAGCTCGCAAGAGGCGGTAACATCGTGGTGACCGTTGGTGGCGGCGGCATCCCAGTGGTCGAGAAAGACGGCTATTACGTTGGCGTTGAGGCGGTTATCGACAAGGACCTCGCCTCGTCATTGGCTGCAGTGCAGGTGAAAGCCGACGAATTCTATATCCTGACCGATGTTCCTCAAGCTTACATCAATTTCCGTAAGGAAAACGAGAAGGCTCTCGGCCGTATCACAGTGGCAGAAGCCAAGAAATACCTCGAAGAAGGACAGTTTACAGAAGGCTCGATGGCACCGAAGATGCGTGCAGCCATCAAGTTCGTCGAAGAGACAGGCCATGAGGCAGTCATCACCGACGCCACAAGCCTCGGAAACCCTAACGCAGGAACTAGAATAGTAAAGTAGAAAGTTTATAAAGTTAAAAAGTTTATAAAGAATGAAGAGACAATCATAATCTGTTGTCTCTTCATTTTATTTGTGATTACAAACTTTATGAACTTTAAAAACTTTACAAACTTTTCACTAAAAAGGCACATCTCCGAGGTCGTTATTCATACGGGAGCCTACTCGGCGCTCAGTCGGAGTGTTGAAGTTGGCGTTTGGAGCAAATTGTGCCGGTTGGTCGTTGTTGCCGCCGGCATTCTCATTTCCAAAATTCTTAGCGTAATCCGGTTCAGGGTCTTCGAAACGTGCGTATTGTCCCACGAAACGCAACTCCACGTCACCGAGCTTGCCGTTACGGTGTTTTGCTATGTTGATGACAGCCTTGCCCTTTGTCGATGAATGGTCTTCGTCCTCGCTAAGTCCATAATACTCAGGACGATAGATGAAGATGACCATGTCGGCATCCTGCTCGATGGCACCCGACTCACGAAGGTCGGAGAGGATAGGCTTCTTCGACCCCGGACGTGACTCGACACTACGTGACAGCTGTGAAAGTGCCAAAACAGGGATGTTGAGCTCTTTTGCCAAGCTCTTCAGTGAACGCGAGATGTTGCTGATTTCCTGCTCACGGTTGCCGTTTTTCTCGGTCTTCGCCGTCATAAGTTGCAGATAATCAATGAAAACCATCTGGATGTCGTGCTGTTGCTTGAGTCGGCGGCACTTGGCACGGAGGTCAAACACCGAAAGCTGCGGCGTGTCGTCGATGTATAACTTGGCATTGATAAGAGGCGAAACCTTGGTGTTCAGCTGCTGCCATTCGTATTCTGCAAGCTGTCCCGAACGCAGTTTGTCAGCTGTCAGTGATGTCTCCGAAGAAATCAGACGTGTTACGAGCTGCACTGATGACATCTCGAGCGAGAAGAAAGCGATCGGTTTGTTGAAGTCAACGGCGGCGTTGCGTGCCATGTTGAGTGCGAACGCTGTCTTACCCATACTCGGACGGGCTGCGAGGATAATGAGGTCGGATTTCTGCCATCCCTGTGTGATGCGGTCGAGTTCGGTGTAGCCTGAGGGCACTCCACGAAGCTCCGAGCCGGCGTTTTTCGCCTTCTCGATGTCATCGATGGCGAGTTTCACGAGGTCAGGCATCTGGTCGTAGTTGCGGCGCAGGTTGTTCTCGCTGATCTGGAACAGCTTGTTCTCAGCACTGTCAAGCAAATCGAACACGTCGGCAGAGTCTTCGTATGCGTCTTTGATGGTCTCCGATGAGATCTGTATGAGCTGACGCTGTATGTATTTCTGCAAGATGATGCGTGAGTGATACTCAATATTTGCTGACGAAACCACACGGTTGGTGAGCTGCGAGATGTAATAAGGACCGCCTACAGCCTCAAGGTCGCCAGTAGCCTTCAGGTGATTCGTCACCGTGAGGATGTCGATGGGCTCCGACTTGGTGAACAAGTCCTTGATGGCAGCGAAAATCATCTGATGCGATTCCTTGTAAAACACCTCCGGTGACAATATGTCGATGACCGCATTCACAGCCTCTTTCTCAAGCATTAATGCACCCAAAACGACCTCCTCCAAGTCGACAGCTTGAGGTGGTATACGTCCTTGATTATTAAGGAAGTCAGCAGGTGCTGATGCGGCCTGCGACTTAAGAAAACCCGATTTTTTTATACCTTCATTATTCATACTGCAAAAGTAAAAATAATGATGGTTTGTTTATTATATGTTGATAACTTTTTTGATTTTAACGTGCGAAATGCTGATACACCTCACGTAAGGCTTTGTTCTCCAATTCTAAGTCGTTGGTAATCAGATTTCTTTCCATAAGGTTGTCGCTGAGGGCATTCAAAATGATGCGGCTATGCTCGAAAAGAGTCTTGTCAGGGAAGACAGTCTCGTACACATTTTTCAATGAAAAATCGTTTTTCACTTTCTCGTGCTCGAAACCTGATTGCTGAAGTACCTCTCTTAGATTCAAAATCTTGTAGTTTAACTCCTTGGATTCCAATAAATTATATTTCTGTAAAGATGCTTGGATGTTCTGTGATGCGAAACAGATAACACGTTCAAAACCAGTAAGTTGTGTGGCGAGCAGCTCGAGGCTGTCTTTCCATCTTGAAAGGTCATCAAGGCAGTTCCAGTTGTAGATTTTGTCGAACTTTCCGTTGTTTGACAAAACTGAAAACGCGATAATGAATTCGGAGTAGGGTTTGTCGCCGTCGAACAATGGCACTGCCGGGCGATAAAACAGCAAATTCAAGAACGCTGTCGAGTAATTACGGTTGCCAAGCAGCTCGTAAAGTGGCTTGTAATCAATGATATAAGGCTCATTGAGCTTGTTTGGGACGTCTTTCCAGCAATGGCCGTGAAACTCACATCGGTAGGGCGTATCGCATTGATTGCCAACAGGTATCTTGGGTGAATGAGGCTGTTTGATGATGTCTTTGAAATGTGCGATATTCTTTGCAATAACATCTTGATATTGCTCGGCATAATCTTTAACAGATTGAAACACAAATAGTTGTGACAAATCCAAATTTCCCTCACGGACATAATCGGCGTTGATGTACATCAGTTGGATGTCGGAAAGGGGCACGTTGCAGCCTTTGAGCACGTAGTATTGCAAAGCGGCGTCTTTCATGTAAGTCGGGCTGATGCTGAGTGAGCTTTTCACCTCTATGGCACGCCATTTGTCGCCGTCGCGGACGATGATGTCAAGCATTATGAGGGTGTCATCGTATTGAAACACAGCCTCATACATCACGTTGATGTCCGGATTGCTGAGGTTCTGCATCGTCTCTATGGCTTTTTTGCCGAACAGTGAAGGCGAGCTCGGCGTCATGTTGATGCCACCCGGAAACAGCTGCTGGGCGAGGATTCCCACATCGGTGCCGCGTTTGAACTTGGCACGTTGCTCCATGCTCAGCTTGTCACGTAAAAACGGTCTGTTTTTGAACAGATACAACGCCTTTTCGCATTGCTCACCTTTGATATATGTCGATTTTGATAGGATATGCATCTTATTTGTTTTTTGGTAGTTGCAGAATATTTTTCTTTGCAAAGAAAGTCATGGAGACACCTCTTGCGACCATAAAACCGAGGAAAGCTATCCAAAGTCCGTGGTTGGCGTAGATTGGCATCAGGAAGTACCACATCGGTAGGAAAACCAGTATTGCCGAGATAATCATGGTGTTGCGGATGGCTTTTGACGCTGTGGCGCCTATGTAGATGCCGTCCCAAAGGAACGCCGCGAAGGTGATTATCGGAATTAGCGCCATATATATATAATAAGGTCTTATCTCACTGATGATTTCGGCATTGTCGGAAATGATTTTCACGAAAGTGGTGGGGAAGAGGGCATATAGTGTCACAAACGGCACGCTGATATACATCCCCCATTTGAAAAGCTGACGCACCACGCCGTGAAGGCTGTCGGAATCGTTGGCGCCGATATATTTCCCTACTAAAGCCTCGCCTGCGTATGCGAAACCATCGGTAAAATAAGAGAAAATATAAAACGATTGCAACAGTATCATGTTGACACTCAATATGTTATCGCCTAATTTCGCCGATTGGTTGGTGAAAAACGCAATAGTCAAAACCAATAATATGCTTCTGATCATCAGGTCGGTGTTGACTTGGAAAAAGCGTTTCAACTTGTTGATATCCAATAATATACTGGTGTCAATCCTGATGAGATACTTTTTGTATTTTGTAAAAAGGAAAACCAATGCCGTCAGCAGTCCGCAATATTGTGCGATGACCGTTCCGAGTGCCACGCCCACCACACCTTGTTTCATCACTAACACGAAAATGATGCTGAGTATGATGTTTAACACATTGATTATTATAGCGATAGCCATTGGAATCCTGGTGTTTTGCATCCCGATGAACCAGCCGTTGAAGCAATATAGAAGCATATTGGCCGGAGCCGCCCAGATTCTTACGTAAAAATATGTGATCGCCAGTTTCTCCACGTCATTGCTGCCATCCAGCAGCACCACGCTGAGTCTTGCTATTGGGTGTCTTACACATATTATTATAATGGATGCTAAGATCGCAATAGTTATTGACCTGTAAAGCGAATAGCTGATCTCCAAGGTGTCGTTGGCTCCGAATGATTGAGCGGTGAATCCTGTGGTGCCAGCGCGGAGAAAACTGAAAAACGAATATAGGACGCTGAAAATGGTACCGCCTAAGGCAATGGCTCCGATGTAGACCGATGAACTCAGATGTCCCATCAGAATCATGTCGACCAACCCCAGCAACGGAACAGTTATGTTGCTGATAATGTTAGGGATGGCTAATTTTAGAATTTCGCGATTCACATGAAAAATTTTATGCAAAATTAAAAAAAAGTGTTGTATGTAATAAAAATATTTGTAAATTTGCACTGTTGAAAGTGTGAATTGTGGATTTTTGTGGACTCTTTCCACACTTTTCCACACTATAAAAAGAAAGGTGAGAAAATTATTAAATTATAAATATATTGATTATCAATTGGTTGTGAAATTTTTATAAAAAATTAAGAGTTTGGCACGAAATTGGTATTAAAAATTATTTGTTAGCATAGACTAATTTTAAATTATAACACAATGAAAAGAACATTAACAATTTTGTCGGTCGCATTGGTAGCTTTAATGTTAAGCTCATGCGTTGAGAGTTCAAAGAAGTATCAAGCTTTGCAGAAGGAAAATGAAGCTCTTACAGCTCAGAATGCAAGCATCCAGAAAGATTTCGAAACCACTATGGGTATTATCAACGATGTTGAGAATAACCTCCAGGCAATTCGTGATGCTGAAGGTATGCTGACAATGCAGCAGGAAGGCAGCCAGAGAGAGCAGATCGTTGCTGAACTTCTCCAGCTTAAAGAACAGATGGCTGTTAACCACGCTCGTCTCGACTCTTTGAACGATGCTTTGGCAAAGTCAAACAAAAACAATGCTAACCTCCGCGCACAGGTGAAGAAGCTCCAGGCTCAGCTCGCTGAGAAAGAGGAGATGATCTCAAACCTTCAGGCACAGGTCGCAGAGAAAGATGGTCAGATTGCTAACCTTAACACACAAGTTAACAACCTCAACGCTGATCTCGTAATCGCTAACAATCAGATTGTGGACCTCAACAACGAAGTCGCAAATCAGACAAGCGAACTGAACGCTGTGTATTACATCGGCGGTAAGGTCAAAGAATTAAAGGCAAAAGGCGTTATCCTCAGCAAAACAAAAGTGCTGCAGGGCGAAGTTCCTACAGAGGTCTTCACAAAGGGTGACATGCGTGAGCTCACAACCATCACATTCAACACAAAGAAGGCTTTCGTCCTTTCAACACACGCTGCAGAGTCATACAACCTCGTGAAAGGTGTTGACGCTGACGGTAACAAGATCGTTACACTTGAAATTACAAATCCAGAACTGTTCTGGAAAGTAACAAGATATTTGGTTGTATTAACCAAGTAATTTTCTGCTCGTTTTCAATATTTACGGGGATCCGACGCCGCCTGGTGTCGGATCTCTATTTTTTTGGTCTTTTTTGTCGCCCGTAACGATAAAATGTATAATTTTGCAGAACGAGCAGAATTATTATTATGTCAAAAAAGATTTTGATAGTAGACGATGACGTCGCTTTCGGCGTGATGCTGAAGACATGGTTCCAGAAAAACAGCTGGGAGCCAGTACTCGCATCCAATCTGGAAGAAGCGTTGGCGTCATCAAAAGCAACATCATTCGACCTGATACTCAGTGACTTGCGTCTGCCTGACGGCGACGGGATTATGTTTCTGACTTCATTGAGAGAAAAGAAAATAATGACCCCATTCATCATCATGACAGGCTATGCCGACGTGCAGACTGCCGTCAATGCGATAAAAATGGGCGCCTTCGACTACCTCAAGAAGCCAATCACGCCGACAATGCTGGAACAGAAGATTGTGTGCGCCCTCAGTCAGGAAACGGCAAAAGTTGAAACCAAGTCCAAGACTGACATACCGACAAAAACCATGGTGAAGGGCGAGAGCTCGGTGATTCAGAGGGTTTACAAACATGTGGCACTCGTCGCCCCGACCAAAATGTCGGTGCTGATACTCGGCGAGAGCGGCACAGGTAAGGAATATATCGCCCGAATGATTCACGAACAGAGCGGACGCAAAGACAAGCCGTTCATCGCCGTCGACTGCGGAAGCCTGTCGAAGGAACTGGCGCCGTCGGAGCTGTTCGGACATCTGAAAGGCTCGTTCACCTCAGCAATAGCTGACAAAAGAGGTGTCTTTGAAGAGGCTAAAGGCGGAACAGTGTTTCTCGACGAGGTGGGTAACCTGCCTTACGAGGTACAGAAACAGCTTTTGAGGGCCTTGCAGGAACAGAAAGTGCGTCCTGTAGGCTCAGCACAGGATATCAATGTGGATGTGAGAATCATCGCCGCTACCAACGAAGACCTGGAAAAAGCCATAGAGAACGGCTTGTTCAGAGAGGATTTGTACCACAGAATAAACGAGTTCTCGATAGAAGTCCCACCACTTCGCGACAGAATAGACGACTTGCCGCAGTTTGCATACTATTTCCTGCAACAGGCCGATGAGGAACTTGGCAAAGACGTGAAACGCATATCAGCCGAGGCTGTAGAGATATTGAAACAGCATCGCTGGGACGGAAACTTGCGCGAATTAAGAAATGTGATTCGTCGCGCCACCTTGTTCGCTGAAAATGAAGAGGTAACAGCCGATAATCTGCCTGTTCTGGTGAGCCGTCATCAAAAAGACACTTTCACCGACGACATGGCATTGCATCCTGGTGACGAGAAAGAACAGATACTCAATGCGTTACGTAAGGCGCGCGGCAACAAGACTGTGGCTGCCAAGCTGTTGCAGATTGACCGTAAGACCTTGTACAACAAGATGCATCTGTACGGGATGGATCTTACTTAAACTCTGGATAAAGTTCGTAAAACTTGTTCTCGAACGTGCGCACGCGGTTCAGCGACTTGCGTGTCCAGTCGAGTCGTATCTCATGCTTTTCATCTTCGGTGAGATGCCAGTCGATGTCGCTTTTATGTAGACGTTGTGTCAGTGTGTACATCAGTAAAGCCGCTGAAACACTGATGTTGAAGCTCTCGGTGAATCCGTGCATCGGAATTTGCACGTACATATCGGCATGGTCGAGCGCGTAGTCGGTGAGACCTGTCTTCTCAGTGCCAAACACCACGGCTATGGGCTTGTCGAGCGGGAGTGTGTCAAGACTGTAGTCGTTCTGATGCGGACATGTGGCCACTATTTTGTAGCCTTTGTCGTGCAGATGGTCAAAACACTCCGGCGTGTTGAACTCGTTGACGTTGTATTTGTGCAGGTCGAGCCACTTGCTGGAGCCCACTACAATGTCAGGGTTGATGTCATAAACCCATTTGTTTTCGATGATATGGATATCCTGCACCCCTGTAAGGTCGCAGCTGCGTAAGACAGCACTCGCATTGTGCGACTGATATATGTCTTCGAGCACTATCGTGAGGTGACGTGTGCGATATTTCAACACTTCTTCGAAGCGTTGTTTTCTTTCGTCGGTGATGTAATTTGAAAGAAATTCGTATAATTTTTCGTCTTTCGCGTTCAAAATGAATGAGTTATGATTTCTAAATGTTTTTATTAAAATTTTTACAAATATAGCAAAAAAAATGTTCGGATATAAAGAAAAATCCGTAATTTTGCAGTTCGAAAAATTTATAATTGATATGGCAAAAGAAAATGTAATGAAAGACGAGGAACGTCTCGAGTCAATTGAGTCAACATTAGGTAAGACTGAAATGTTTGTTGAGAACAACAAGAAGACCATCACAACTGTTGTGATAGCTTTGGTAGTAGTTATTCTCGCTGTTTTTGGTATCAAGAAATATTATATCGAACCACGTAACGCTGAGGCTATGGCCCAGATGTTCCATGCTGAGCAGTTTTTTGCAGCTGATGACTATGCAACAGCATTGAATGGAGACGGTAACAACGCCGGTTTCATGGACATCATCAACAATTATGGAAGCACAAAGAGCGGCAACCTCGCCAAATACTATGCAGGTATCTGCTATCTCAACCTTGGTGAGTTTGACAACGCTATCAAATATCTCGGTGAGTACAAAGGCAAAGACGAAATCGTGAAGCCATTGGCAAAGGGCGCTATGGGTGACGCTTATCTCGAGCTCAACAATCCGGCTGAGGCTGCAAAATGCTATGAGAGAGCGGCTCTCGACAGCAAGAACTCATTCACCAGCCCTATGATGCTTATGAAGGCCGGCTATTCATACGAGATGGTTGAGAACTATCAGAAGGCATTGGAGATGTACACCATCATAAAAACTGAATATCCTAACAGCAACGAAGGCTTCAGCATCGAGAAAAACATCGCATACGTTGAGGCAAAACTCGGTAAATAAAGTTTAGAGTTTAGAGTCAGTTTTTAAGTTTAGAGTTTGGAGTTATAATGCCTGATTTTGACAAATCAGGCATTTTTTAATAAATACAATAAAGTATGAAGATAGTTTATTTTGGGACACCGGAGTTTGCAGCATCGCAGTTGGAGGCTATATTGGATGCTGGTTACGAGGTGCCGGTGGTGGTCACCACACCTGACAGGCCTGCTGGTCGCGGCAAACAGATGCATGCCTCGGAGGTGAAGGAATGTGCTATGCGTCACGGATTGCCTGTTTTGCAGCCGGAGAAGCTCAAAGACGAGGCTTTCGTGGAGCAGCTGCGCTCATATAACGCCGATTTGTTTGTGGTGGTCGCATTCAGGATGTTGCCGGAAGTGATATGGAGCATGCCTCCAAAAGGCACGATAAACCTTCATGCCTCGTTGCTTCCACAATACAGAGGTGCTGCGCCTATCAACCATGCCATAATCAATGGGGAGACAGAAACTGGCTTGACGACTTTTATTCTTGACAAAGAGATAGACACTGGAGCCATGATCATGCAGGAGAAGCTGGCAATAGGAGAGAAGATGAACGCCGGAGAGCTGCACGACGCGTTAATGACGATGGGCAACAAGGTCATCGTTGAGACTATAAAGAAGATTGAAAAAGGAGATATACATCCTGAGAGTCAGGA
>CADAFC010000003.1 GCA_902787095.1 uncultured Bacteroidia bacterium | reverse complement strand
CGATGGTGAGTATGAGAGTGGTGGTAAAACATGGAAGCCGTCTGCATGGGATATTGGTGCGTTCGGTAGTAGTTACAGTTTGACGGGGGATGTTGTTGCGCATCTGGTGTTTGCTGAGGTTATCCAATATACAGAGATTACACTGTACATGGCGAGCGGATCTAAGCGTTGTCAGTTAAGCGTTTCATCTTCATTTACTGGAAACGTAGATAGTGAACGTGTATATCAGTTATATACAGATGAGCAATGTACAACTCCGTGGACTGGATATGATTATTCAAATGATTATGAAGTGGGACATTATGTGAATGGTGAATGGAATCGTTATACAGATTCAGTTTCCGCAATGCCAAGCTCTACCGCCATACTTGGCATTGGCTATATCTTGATGGATACTGGCGCTTTGTGGTTATGTTGTAATGATCGATCATCCACGTCTGTTACCATTACAAACATTGTTATTCGTATTTATCCGAAAGACCAAAGCCTTAACTATCACGTCGGATATTTCTATAGCAGCGATGCTTATGGGAACAGATCTGGGAATTTAACACTATGGCCGATCTATACCGCGCCTGGCACTTCTACGTTGATGACGTATTTTGGTAACACTACGATCGTCGGCCTTTATGGGTCCGCAGGCAATCTCGTGGCTTTAACTGCGGATGACATTCTTACATACTATCAGCAAGAATCTACGTGGCTCACATTCAGATTTAAGCCATCACCGCGAAGAACTATGGCAATTCGTTCTATAGTATTCACTACACCTAAATCGTAGGATTCATCATGCTAAACACAACGGATTTCCAACAATTTTGAACACATAACACGCTTCATAAAGCAACACATAACGGAGGAGTAAAATGGCATTTGGTGGTTACAAATTCAAGGGATACAAGGTGGTTAGAGCTAATCTAACTAATAACACCTACGCAAATTGGTGTTTGTTGGTTCATCAGGCACGTATCAAAGCGTTTATGGAGAGCTGTGCATTGTCCGGCGCTCAATGGCATTTCAGCAAGACAAACGGTGCATTGTCATTTGAATCTTATGGCAATGTGATTTATCGTGTGGCAAATGCGAACGGCGATTATCACGACTATCTGAGCTTCTTCAAGTATGGTGATGAAGAACTGTATTACATGATTGCAACGTTGGGGGAGTATTACATGATCGCAGCGTCAGGATCTACACCAACTTTTGATGAAAGCGCGATATACGGTCTCTACGCCTCAAATGCGAAAGTAAAGCGCGGTGGCGTGTGTAGTTGCCTCGCTGTGGATTCTGATTTTGCAGACTTGGGCCCATTCACGGCCATGCCCGCAAAATCGCTTGCTTGTTCTTCTATAGTAACGGAGGCAGCTCCGGACATAGCTGCAAACTCATATTCAAACTCGTCTACTCCAAATGGAAATGGAGTATCTTATTATCCTGTGATTTATATTGGCTTTGCGACCAAAGGGAAAGATATAATCAATGTCTATCAAAAAAATATAACGAGCATTGAATCTGGTTCGGCGTTTAGCGGGTATTCAACCCCTAATGATCCATACGGAGAATTGAAGTATATCTTTAATCTATTTCCAAGCGATGAGATCACACTGTCAAATGAATCGGATAGAATTTTCATGGGTAATCTTCGTTCTGAATGCCTAACAGATTCCGGAGAGCCAATCTTTTACAAATCAAGCAACGTAACTAGCACAGAACTTTCACAATTAGGGATTACGATTCCAGCTCAAGCCTTTTATGAAACTGGAAACACGTTAATTCCCTTCGGCTCTCCAGTACTAACAACGCTTGGCAAGTGCAAAAAGGCTATCAGTTCGGCAGGGATGTTGACGAAGGGTGTAATAAACGGGGAGCTATTGTCTGTAAATTATGGCAAAACACAAACAACACACCCAACGGTTGGGAGCGTTGTTATGGGTGGAAATCTTATTGAAGCGACTCGTTGCACGTATAGAAGCTCGACTCCTTATACAAGGAATCCTGTGCCAGGCGCTCAATTGTCTGGAGCAACTGACTCAACACCAATGGCTTGTCCTGCCGCCTACGTCGGATGGGATCCGTCGAACCCGAACATCAACGACGAATCGTCTTGGCCTGAGTTGGCTTTGCAATGAACTTTGGAGACGAATTGCTTTATGGGCTCTGTGTGGGGGCAGCAATAATTCTAACCTGTTCCCTGTTCCCGATTCTTGCCGATACGATCGCATCAGCAATATGCAAGATTAAAATACCTTAGACAGGAGTTAGTCATGGGAAAAATAAACGATCTCTCAACACTCAGCGGAGTTATCAGCGCGCTGAGTGAAATCCATACCCTTGAAAAGCACGAGCGAGCAATAACGCTATTTAATTGTGCTTATGCGTTACTGAAACAATCTGGAGAATACGCAAGCGACTTTGACGATGAATACCAGAACCCAGACGACAAATACGCGTTCGACCTTGCGACGGATACACTGTGCGAATCATTCTACAACACATCGAAACGCTTAAACGAGGCAATCATTCATGCCATTAAACGTCACTGATAAGCAGGAGTAAACATCATGCAGCTCAAATTTACGCTCGAAGACACAATCGAATGGATGAAGTCTGATGACTATAAGGTCAGACTCAAGGCGGAATACTGGCAGCTCGTTATCAGAATGGAGAAAGCGAGAAACGCGGTGGCCAATTTTATAAAGCCGGAGTTAAACGCTACATCGGCGAATCGTGCTGAAATGCTTTCAAAGCAGTTTGAGATCATGAAGGAATACAAGAAGATTCTGGAAAAGCGTGCGTTTTCTGAAAATGCTGATTTGGACAACGACGATGTTGTCTTTTGGTAGGAGCAAATATCATGGCATTCGACACACAAACAGTCACAATTAAAGGTGCTGAACTTCTTGCGGCTGCCACTGCCGCTAATCAGCTAATCATAGACGGCTGCGACGCAACAACTGGTTACATGACACAGGCGCAGGCCGTCAATATCTCAGCTCGTCCTGTTTCACCTGTGAGCAACACAACCGACGTAACTCAGCTTGGCTCTACGGCAGAACACATCAACTCGCGAGTCTATTTTCGGACTGGTGTAAACGCCGGTGGTGATGTGAACACGCTGTTCCTGTATGGGCATAGTGCATCCGCACCCAATGACAAATTCGTCATTTTCGTTGCGAGTTCTCAGACGCCATTTCATTTACCGGTGGCCGGTGATGTAATCGACGAATGGGAATGCGCTCTTGATATCGTCTACACGATAAATTCCGGAGCCGTTGGGTTTGCTACTCAGGCCACCTATTGTTCACTGTCAGAGTTTAACCTACTCAAGGAACGAACCGTCACCACGCACAAAGAAGGTCTTGCAACGACTGGCGAAGACCAAACAATCTACGGAGACAAGTATTTCAAAGGTATAACGACGCACGAAAATGATGTTTACTTTGAATCGGAAGACGATCCGTATGGGATTCGGTTTGGTGTGTCCGGCGCAGAATTGAGCATCCTGCCTTATGCGACAAGAGGCGGAACGCTTGCGATAACATCTTCACGGGTTGTCTTTTCTGGCGCGTTGGATTCGTTGTTCGTCGATGGTTACGCGCTCCATTCTGGTGAGATTGCTTTCGTAAACGAATCGACAAGTCACAACGTTTCTGTCTTTGTGAATAACTCGGCGGATACAGTTAGCGATGCGAATATTGTGGACATCCAGAATATACGCAATGCCACGATTAGCAACATGCTGACGATAAACGGTTCAAACGTTGATCCTGATGGATATGTAACGATTCAACAGATCCAGTATCCCGGAGACAATAACACGACTGAAATTTGGCTTCGTGTCGAGTGGCCGGATTCGGGGGCGGATAGAACGGTGTTTTATGTTTCCGGTGACATTCAATGCTCTGGAACTATCGAGATCAATGGGGGCAATTTTTACTGCAACGAGGTTGGTTCGGAAGCTGATCTGTATGACGTTGTCATCGATGGTTCTTTGTCTGTCTCTGGGGGAGCTACATTTAATGGAAATGCGTCTTTTAATGGAAATGTAACCGTCGATTTAGGACTAACATCGAACGATGTGATTACATCGCTTTCCACGCTTGTTGTTAAAGATGATTCTGTTCGCGTCTTTGACAGTTCAGATCATCTAAAGACTGAGTTAAGTGCTTCTGGTTTGAACGTATCAAACTCGTCTGGTGTGACAACTGGCGTTTTGAATGCCGATACTGGAAATTTGGCAATATCTGGCAAGATGACGGTTGGTAACGGATTGGTTGGTCTCGCTTCATATAAAGACAACAGTAACAATCTTGTGATTCCCATTGGTGGCATTGTATTGGCATATATCGGAAAACAGTCTGCGGCCATTACAAAATATGCGGGGGAGATAATTCAGACAACAGATTTCAATCCTGTCCCAAAGGTTGGTTATATTCGAGATGACGGTTCGCTTACTTCTGGTGGTGTGCCTGATCAGATGGGAAGCGTTGATTCAAATCTGCCATCTGGAAAGTATGCGTGCCTTAGCACTATTCAGGTAACAGCGGCACAAGGTTGTCTTGCGCTTCTGCAACGCGTTGAATAAGGAGTTCAAATGATTTCACCATTCTGGGCTACTGCTATTGTCGTGGCGTTCATTTTGATTTTTGGCGTGGGGGTGCCAATCATGGACAAGTGGTTTCCGAAGTACATCTCATATCGTTGGTGTGTCGTCGTCGTCGTTCTGGCATTGCTTATTGGCGTTGTTATTGATTTCCAGATGATTTCGGATGATGCCAGGAAAATAATGATGGTCGGCGCGCTTGTCATTGCCGGTGGTTATGTGTTATTAAGGACAATCGAAAAGGCATTTGCAAATGGTTGGTTGAAAGGCGCTCAAATCGAGGCGAAGAAAGGCGACATCTCAATAAAGGTTTCGTCACCAAAGGCTCTCGATGAGAGTATCACAACGTTACAGGAAAGCGGATTTGACTTACTCGATAAAGAGTATGTAGACAAGATTTGCAAATAGGGAGAATTGAAATGGGCGTGCAGGAGTCGTGCTTATCAAAAGGAATTGAACGGTGCGGATATCACATTTGCGTGTTGGGCTGCATCGGTGCCGGTAAATCTACATTGGCGAAGGCATTACAGGATGTGATTGACCACGAAGAGGGTGATTGTTTGGGGCTTTACGAGCCAGTCGAAAGCAATCCGCTTCTTCCGTTGTATTACAAGAACCCACAACGATACGCATTCTCGATGCAGGTTTACATGTTGAATCGGCGATTTGAGCAACAGAAACTTGCGCAGGATGCTGCGTTCATGGGCATTTCATCTGTACAGGATAGTTCCTTGTTCGGTGATTCATGCTTTGTCGAAATGCTCCGAAAAGACGGCACATTGTGTGAAACCGAAGTTGAGGTCTATTCATCTTTGTTCGCGAACATGAGCCGCGAGGTGATGTATCCGTCATTAGTCGTTTATCTGAATTGCCCGCCGCATGTCGCGAAAAAGAGAATCGAAAAGCGTGGCCGTGAATGCGAAAAAGACATTCCGATTGACTATCTGACCGCACTCAAAATGGAGCTTGACGCATTCATTGCGGATTTCCAACGATACACATTCGTCAAAGATATCAATGCGAGCATCGACTTGACGCCTCCAGAAATTTACGAGCAGGCAAAAGAAATCTATCACGATTTGAAACTCATGCGGAATAAACCAATCATTAGCAGGATGGGCGTGTAATGGAAAATACGTTTGGTTGGAAAGTCGTAAACATTCTCATATTTCTACAAGGGCAGATTGTTCTTCGTCAGATGAAAGAGCAACAGGCCGACAAGCTGCAAAAGCTCTATGATGCTCTGCGTTTCTCGATGGCGGTCTACCTTAACAATCGCAATTCGATTGCCGGTAAATACCTCATGGCATGCGTCGAAAATGATGATGCAATCCGATTGCAGAATGAAGACGTGATAGACAAGCTGATAGCTCTTAATACGCCGAAAAACAAATGAAAATCGACTACACATCATTCAATTTGTTGTCAGTTGTTCTGGCTATATGGCAGTTGCCACAGCTATTCGTTGCGGCGATTGTCATGTTGTTCGCATTGGTGTTTGCTCGTGACAATGCATTCATTCCATTCAAGAACGGCAATTTATCCGTGTGGGAATTGCGTTTGAATTTGAAGCGGAATGCACCATTCTGCTTTTCGTTGGGGCCGATTATCGTCACGCCGTTTCGTGTTGCGGATGCGAATTTGAAACATGAATCCGGTCACAGCGTTCAGTCGCTGTTGTTGGGGCCGTTGTATTTGGTTGTCGTTGCCGTCCCGTCTGTAATCCTTGTGTCTATCAAACGGATTTTGCACAAAGACAACGACTGGTATCACTCGAAATACCCTGAGAATTGGGCAGACGAACTATCTGGGAACCAGAAAAAATAATTAAATTTTGCAGAGAGAATCCAATAGATTTTCTGAAAAATTCTCAGAATCAAAAAAAAATAATTAAAAAAAAATAAATAATAAAAACCCTAGGGTTTTTTAATAATTATTTATTTTATGTTTTTTATAAAACCGCATAACTACATTAAACTACATGTATGTGTCACCAAATGGCATATGATTCAGGATTTTTTTCCTGATATTATAAATTTCCACAATAGATTCAATGTGTTATGAAATAATTTAAAAAAGTTGTTGTGCTGATGTGCAGTTGTGCTATAGTGACAGCGTGAACGGGATGGGACGAAATCCAATCCCAAAGTTCCTAAGGATGTGTCTTTAAAAGAGCAAGACGGAACTATATCACAACGGCATTATAACGCAAGTAAGGAAATCTGAAAGCGTAGTATCTGCAAGCAACCATTTGAGCCTTGCGTGCCAGGCAAGAACTATCGGTCTGTCACATTAGCATAGGATAGAAATATACCCGAAATGCCTGTAAAACAGGTTTGCCACAACCAGACAAGCAATGTGTGTGTGCCAGCTCTGCACACTATGGGGATGAATAAGAGTAAAGTTAGATGTATGCGGAATTAAGACTCGGTATGCGGGATGGTCTGAACTAGTAGAATCAGATGTCTTTACTTTCCATTGAACTGCCATTAGCACGAGTAAATTGTTTCGAGATTAGCGTCTTTGATGTGCGACTTTGACGAAAATCATACATCTGCGGTCTGTATTAGCAAAGCATTGTCTCTTTCTATGTGGTTTTTCGATTTATAACAATCGATCTGCGTATTCACTACGCAGACGAGCCAAAGCGAAAGGAGTGTGCTATGAATGCTAAAGAATTGTTTGACGCCATTATTGCGCGCCCAGAAGGTCTTTACTATGCCGCTGTGCCCAAAGAGTACAAATCTCGGATCTGGTCTGATTGGTCTAAAAAGCTTCACTTGTATCACGAGATCCCTGACGTTGGGTATGACTGTTTTATGTGTAGGGACAAGCGCAAACTCGAGCGCTCTTTGGGCGAGAGGCGCAAGTGCTATCACTTTATGTGGGTTTTCGCGCCAGAACTCGACTTGCACTCAGTGTGCAAGGTTGGACGGATTAAGGTGTTTTTCGGAAATCCGGAGGCGAGGGAGTGTTCCATTGATACGTCGTTGGGAGATTCTGCGCCAACTGATTTTCATGGTTACATCTGTAACGAAACAGATGTGTTGTGTGTGCAAGAGACTAAAGCCGAGCTATCAGTCCCAGATCTCGAGTTTAAACCTGACGTAGTTACTGCGCAATCTGTGTGCAATAATAATGGAGTCGTTGCGTTCTTTATGCTTCTTTGGTCTGTTATTTTGCAGATAGTCTTGCGACTGAAACGTGTTGGTTTTGGCTCGAAAGAGTGTGGACTGATACGAGTTCCGACTGTAGCACGGTTACGCTCAATCCATAAGATTGGATTTGCGCGGATCCATGTCAGAACTGCATCCGTTCCTCGCGCAAAACGAGTGAATGATATGTTTAAAGGGCGGTTTATGCCTCGCGTGACAAATCTTTTAGCAGCGCATTAGTGCAACCTGTACGCTTTGGTTCATTTGGGTAGTGTATAACTGATATGGGTGTATCCCATGTTTGCGTGTAGGAGGCTTTATATGTACGAGATAGAGCTGTATTCCGGCCCGAGGTGCGTAATCAGGACGGTTTTTTCAAAGGAAGAGGTTACCAATATCCTCCGTGAGTATTGGTCTGAGCGAAAGGTGGAACGTGTAAACAATCCAGGTCTTTGGAGTCGATGGCATGCGTTCATCTGGTTCACAGATGATGACGGTAGGCGTCAGGAACTGCCACCACTTAAGGTTTGTACAGGAGAAATGTTATGCGAAATGTGAAACGTATGGTTAAGGCAATCCGCTTATCCATAAAGGCGGGAACTGCCGTCGCCGGTCTTGTGTTTAAACTTATGAAGTAGGAGGGATGTATGAAAATCAATGCGCAGTTAGTATGCGATGCAATCGCTTTGTCTTATTCGCTAACATTGCTCGGCCTGTGTATTTATGGCCGTGTTAAGCGAAGGCGTCAAACCTCGTCTGAGCAGGACGCGAAATAAATGTTGTGTGTCATTAGCCGCCGTTGAGCGGCTTTTCTTTTATCTAAGCCGCCGTTGAGCGGCTTTTCTTTTGCCCAGAAGGAGTTAAATCATGTCAGCAGCAACAGATCTTAAAGTCGTTTCCGATATCCTCGCTCGTCTTTTGACAAATCTCAATGACGAAGGACAGTGGTCTGAGGACATTGCGGATTTACAGGCGATAATTGACGCGCCAATTGAGCCAGAGTTCGACTACGGCTCGCATATTATCAACAAAAACCCAGATAAATTCTATTTCACTAGCCTGAACTTCGTATCTGTTCCGTTGTCTCAGCGTCCCGAGCTTATAAGGTTTGTGGTTACAAAGGGGGACAATGTTATCCTGAATTTCCAGATGGATCAATCTCTAAGGTGGATAATGAAGGAAAACGCGGATGGAGACATGGAAGCAGCTTGCAAGCTAAATCTCGGAAATCACAGGGACGGCGCTCGCGCTGTACTGAGGAAGCTTGCCCAGGCTGAGATAGATCACCCAGGCACGTTCAATGAGATGATCAATCCCAAACCTGCGGTTGTAGTAAAATGCAAGAAATCGACACAACCTGCAAGTATGATAAATTACATTCCGACAGTAAAAGACGAGTCTGCGTTGCCGGATCCTTGTGATTCAGAAAATCCTGACACGAATGAGGTGGCGGTATGAATTTAAAGGTATATTGCAAATATCCAAACCCAATAAACGAGATATTTGTTTGCAGTGTTGACTCACCAAACAAAGCCGTGTCAACACTGAGGTCAATCTTCTCTTCTGACGGTAAGGTTGAGTTCGGGCGTATAACAGGTGGCGGTGATGTCACTGTGTGGTTTGACGGCCTGCGAATATACAATGATGTTCGGTCTTTTGAACGATTTGTGAACTACATACGGTGGACGTTTATGCGGAGGTAACAATATGGCACAGACCTTTGAGTATTTATTGCTGAGGAATTGTGAAGGGCAAGGTCACGAGCAAGGAATTGTTTTCAAATCATTTCACGATGCGATTTCGATGCTTCTTTGCTTTATCTCAGAACCAGACGCATGGTGTAACCAGACCAAAGAGCTTCTTAGTGGAGCAAATTCATTAGAGATGGACATAGTGTATTTTGAGCATCCGACAGATTTCCCTGAAGGACTTGTGTCTGTAAAGACGAGTCCGGACGGAGAGCCGTATGCTGTTTGCGACGAGGACGGGGAAGCCCATGAGATATTGTCTTATCGTTTCTTCGCTGAGAATTTACTTTAAACTTACTGGGGGTAGCAAATGCATTTTTTAGAGAATTTCGACACTGGCTTCTTGTCGCCTGCGGTAAATTTTTGGTGCTTTGTGTCAACGATAATTTCTGCGGTGATATTCTTTGCGTTTTACGGATAACACACAGGAGGACTTATGAGCAATTTTTATAACAAGACAATCATTATCGGACGTCTCGGTGAAGATCCGAAATTGAAACCGCACTCGAAAGCAGAATTTCAGACGGAGTTCTATATCAGTAATTGTACCATTCGAGACGGAGAAGAGGTTGTGCAGTGGCACAAAATCGCAGCATTTGGGAAGCAAGCAAAGCTATGTGCTGACTACTTGCACAAGGGCGATTTGTGCTGCATCGAGGGAAGACTGGATATCGATACACGAACAGAGCCATACAAACAATACATCGTGGCGGAACGAATAACGTTTTTGTCTGCATCAAAGAAAAAGGAGACAAAGGAGGTGTGTCATGAGTTATAGGGAACAAACAATCGCTGAGATGAGAAATGATGGTTACGACGAAGATTTCATTGAAGATTGGTGTCGCATCTATGACGAGACAGGTCTTGACTTACGCGATATGGCCGACGGCATGGACGTTGATGCGTTCCTTGACGCTTATGAGGAAGGAGATTTCGACGAGATGATGATGCTTTGCTGACGTGCTTCACAGTGCGGATTATTTCAGTCCGCACGATGAAACACATCATCAAGGTGATGGTGTAGTAACAACAGGAGGAGTGTGCCATGTTTAAACTGAAATGGGGTTGGTATGACGGCGAGTGTGGAAGCGAAGAGTTTGACGACAAATTCGACGCAATCGAAGAACTCAATGAGTGCAAATATTTCTCGGATGTAGACTATGCGTACATCATGCACAATGACGATTGCATCGCTTCATACGACAAAGCAGAAGATGAATACTGTCGGTTCGTTCGGGAGGGATGACATGACAAATACAAACATGTGCGTTGTTCAGTTGCGCGGCATTATAATGCGAAAATCGTTAAACAATGATGACATGTTCGTATTCCGTTGGGTGACATTCGGTGGTGGATATACGACGATCACAGTCATCCCAAACACAGTTGAGATATTAGAACAGATCAACGATTGCTTACCAAAGCAAAATGATTTCGGGAAGATAATCGCCCCGATGATAGACATCGTTGGACTGGTAAGCATGCATGATTTTACTCTTGTGCCGGCGAATGTCGTTAAAACGTCAACATTTCTGGAATTATAAGAGGAGGACTAACATGTCGACAAGAGCAAACGTTTTACTTTTCGACGAGAATGGCATTTGCCATAAGCAGTATTACGTTCATTATGACGGCTATCCTGCGTCACTCGGATGCAGGCTGATAGATATCGTCAACAAGGCATATTCGGCGAGATTAAACGACAGGTGCGTTTCGATACCAGAACATACATTCTGCGAGAGAGTGATTCAATTCGCCAACAGGAACCTTCGCGACGATGTTGATGGTTTTCTTGAAGAGGAAGAAATCGACTACCTGCATGGTGATATCGAATATCTGTACACAATCCGGTTCGTTAAGGATAACGACCACCCAAGCAGAACGATGTGTTCGGTCAATGTAATACCAATGCCGTGCAGCGGGAGGGATTCCGATGTTCAGAAAAAATTACACAACACGCCGACAAACGGACTTAACGATGGCTGGCTATTTCTTATTGGCACGCGTATGGCGTTATTTGCGGAGGTATAACATGTACGAAGAAGAAGAGAAAGACATTCGGTGTTGTCCAGAATGCGGCGAGGAAGTTGAACGTTGTGACATGAACTGGACGTATGATTGCCACGGCATAACCATGCGTCTGCTTTGTTGGAGGTGCTGGAACAGAATCATGGAAGAGAAGGGATATGACGGAGAGGAATATTCTGAATATGACGAGTGCATCGATTACGAATATTAAGGAGGCGTAAAATGAAATTTACGAAAAGGGAAATTTGCGGTATGTACACGATTGCACAATCAATCGACATATCCAGTCAGTTCGATGATGATCCAGAATGGGATTTCTGGACATACATCATCGAGGCAAACAATAGCCTATTTCAGGTTTTGGATTCGCTAAACAGGAGGTGCAATGATCCAAAGAGTAAAGGTGACAATCCGGTGGTCTGATTTGAATGGTGATGTTGTCGGAGCCGTTCGCGAAACGGATGTGGATTTCCCATCGTGGGGGAAATGGGGAGTAATGCGGAAACAAATCATGGCGTTATTGGATGACTTGAGCGTAGAGCTTGACGAAAAATCTACATCCAGCGTTGCCGCGCTCCGTGACTACATTCTTGACGCGTTCGGGCTTGACAGAATCATTCAGATCAAAAGCAGGACGAAGGGCAGCTATCTCAATCTTAAGGATGAGAAGCTAAAGGAATTTATCTCGCTATATAAGGAGTTGAAGCATGAAAGCAACGAAACAGGTATCAAAGACAAGACTGTTTAGGCGCGAGCGAAACAATCATCCAATGGTTTTATCTGCGTCATCAATCAATTCGTTTCAGACGTGTCAGAGAATGTTTTATTACGACAAGGTAAAACACATTCATCCCACTGAAAAAAGTGACGCGTTGGATTTCGGTTCAGTCGTCCACAAAGGACTTGAATGCATTTTTCGTTGGCTTGCGTTTGAGCAGTCAGAAAAAGAAGCTGTCCGGCAGTATGCATTTCAGGACGCTTTGACTGAGGCGGCAGAGCGAAGTTTAAGCCAGGAAGATTTGTGCAAAGCAAAGGCACTTCTGGATGCGTATATTGATTTGTATTTCGACGAGGATAAAGCACTTTTCGATGTTGTCGAAGTCGAAAAGTGGTTCACCAACGAGGTCAGAAGTCCAAAATCAAAATCCGGCGAGTGTTATACGGTTCAGGGATACTGGGATGCTGTTATTCGCAATCGAATGACAGACGAATACTGGGTCATTGAACATAAGACCGCAGGTGTTGTCACTGATGGATATCTGCAACGAGTAAACATTGATTTGCAGTCAATGATGTACATCGAAGCCGTGAAGCAGAAATATGGAAGTTGTGCCGGCGTTATCTATGACGTTATAAAAAAGCCAAAGCATGAGATGCAGACCGGAGAAACAGACGAAGAATTTGAGGCACGCAAGGCTGCAAGCAAGACTGGACGCGTGAAACGAAAAGTCGGTGAGTCATTAACTGAATTTTACAATCGCGTTCGGGCTGCAGTCGATGATGGATATCTAATCCGTCAGATGGTAACGCCGCGTCAGGAAATTGCGAAAGAGTTCAAATCCGAACTGTATGCAACATGCAGACAAATCAATCACACAAAGACGTTCTGCAAATGCACATGCAACTGTCTGAAGTATGGCACTTGTGAATACATGGATTTGTGCTGCAACGCGGGGAATTTGTACGGACTTGAGGATAAATATTCCATTGACGCACCGTTCTGATGGAGGAAATCATGACAAACGAATTGCACAGAATGGATGAAGCAATAAACAATCACAATGACATCCGTTATTTCGATGGATATTGTTCTGCACTTTCTTCTGTAATACACGTTCTGGTTCATTCATTGAGCGGGCGTGGAATGATAGAATGCAAATCCACACTTGCCGCATTACGCGAGCGACTTGATAAGGCAGAAGCTCGGCAAGAAGAGATCCTCGACGATATGTTTAACGACTTTTGTGAAACATCAAAAGCTCACATGGAGAAAATACGATGCATACTTCAGAAATGACAAACTCGCTGTTTAAGGCATTGATTGAAGCAGCGCCGGAAATATCGTCAATCGGAAAATCCAAACAAGCATATGGATATAAATATGCAACGTTGGATAGTCTGATTGATATGCTCAGAGCTGTGTTACCTAAACACGGTCTTTGGTACGTTCAGATGCCAACGCGCCAAAACGGAGTATCGGCATTAACGACAAGAGTTTTCCACACATCGGGAGAATGGATCGAAGACTCTATCGAAATGACAGACACCGAGCTGCAAGGCAAGGCGAACGACACTCAACGCGTCGGCGCGTCGATAACCTATTACCGTAGATATGCATTGAGCGCAATATTTGGGGTTGCCGCAGATGAGGATGTGGACGGTAACATCAACAACATCCGGCAGCCAACCAAATCGACGCCGAAACCAGAACAGAAAAAGCAAGATCCTCTCGCTTATATAAAGGCAGATTTGACGGCAAGACAAGGTTCTGGCGAGGCATACGAATCAATAATCAAAGACTACGCGGACTTGCTCAAAACGGATCAAGTTCGCGACATAGACAACCTTAACGACGCAGAACGCACGGCATTAGCGACTGCGATTTATAAACGGAGAAAATTAAATGTATAATCATATAATTATTGTTGGAAGAGTTGGCCGGAAACCAGAATTAAAGACAAGTAAAGATGGGAAAACATACTGTCGTCTGTCTGTTGTGTCTGATGATGGGTTCGGATCGAACAAATCCTCGACATGGCACGACGTTAGTGCGTTCGGCAAAACTGCAGAGAATGCGTGCAAATATCTCGACAAGGGATCTCTTTGTCTCGTAAGCGGTCCTCTTCATGCAAATGATTACGAAAAGGAAGGCAAAAAATATCACAGCTTGTCTGTTATTGCTGAGACAATTAAATTCTTGCCAAAGAAAACAGACTCGCAGTCTGAACATAAAGAGCAGGAATCGAACGTTCAAGCTGACTACACGTCTGAGACTGACGACATGGACATTCCGTTTTAAACGTCATTTAAACATCATTTAAACGGCGTTTAAACATCATTTAAACACACTTTAATTGCCGTTTAAACATTATTTAAACGGCGTTTAAAGCACAAAATATCCAACAAAATCAACGATTTCGGCGTTTTGTTTGTTTATTGTGTTATATATATTATATATTATATATATTATATGTTATAATATATATAATATAATATAATATATATAATATATAATATAACAATAGGAGTATTTATGGACATTCATCTTTCATTTTTTAAGACGGATGTAATGTTCCGTCTTTTGGAATCAGGAACTCAACGTGCGGGACATGGGCTTGCGCGTGAAATGGTATTTATGAGGCTTTTGATTGCGAACGCGGACGGAATGCGGTTCCGCAATTATTCGCATTTCGCGTCTATGACGGATAGCCCTTGCACAATTTGCCGTCATATATGGGATTTCTGCGTTGAACATGGAATACTTGTTCAAGACGATGATGGCCAATTTAGTTCGCATGGTTGGCTTGTTTCAAACGGCCTTGTAAATGACGCCAAAACACGCCCAAAACGCGTTCAAACGCCAAAGACGGACTGTTCGCAGTGCGACGATGTAGACGCGCCAACCGGTGGCGTTGTGGCGCAGGAAACGCCTGTTCAAAGCGGACGGCGACGGCGGGAGGATTTGGTCGCAGTTCGGCCAAACGTTTTTCTGTCACATTCTGAAATAAATGCGTTGCGCGGGAAATATTCTGACTCTGACATAACGAAGATGGTCGATTATTATTCAGAATGGAAACGCAAAAAAGGAGGAACGTTTAATGTGAATGATTATCAGTCTATCGAGAGATGGGTTTATAAAATCCTAAAAGATAAGAGGCAGAATGTGAATGCTGATGTTGCTGAAATACCAGACTGGGTTCACGGAGGGACAAATGAACGTAAAAGAGGCGGAGGCGCTAATTAAATACGCGATGGTTCTATATCCGTCTTATAAAAAGACAGAACAAGAACTTAGCAGTACAGCGATGGCGTGGTCTATAGAGTTTGCAGGCGAATCAAAAGAAATTGTGGCAGAAGCGTTTAAGCTCGCAAGGATTGAATCACCTAAGTGGATGCCCTCGGTTCCTGAGATTCAATCTGCAATCGATACGATAAAAACAGCTTTACGTGTAAAGTCTGATGAACAGGAGTTTAAGGATTCGCACTGCGGAAAGTCACAATCAGAATGGGATGATTATGACAGATGGGAGAAATCCGAGCAGGGCAAAGAGAAACTAAATGCCTTTAAGACGAGACTTAAGGCAATTGTAACAGGAGGTCGTCATGAGTAATCAATCTATTTACGCAAAGATTGAAGCAAACATCGTCAACCAACTTGAACACGGCATCATACCATGGAGAAAATGTTATCACGTGTCAAAGGACGGGTTAGCTGTGTCACATCAAACCGGTCGACAATATGGTTTGCTCAATCAAATACTGCTTCCATTGTCCGGTGAGTATTGGACGTTTAATCAGGCAAGGAAGGAAGGATATCACGTAAGAAAAGGCGCGGTAAGCAGCAAGATTTATTTTTGGAAAGTTGTTTCCGATAAGGACGTAAGGTTTTCGCCTGGAGAAATTGACGTTGTGGATAGATCTTATCCCGTTTTGAAGGAATATAGTGTATTCCATGAGTCAGACATTGAGGGCCTTCCGGCAAAGGCTCTCAATGTAGAACATGAACCGAAGAGAATCGAAAATGCAGAAATAATAGCATCACGTTATTTTGCAAACAACAGATGGTTAAACCTGTTTACGTGTGATAGCACTCCGGCGTTCATTAAATCGAGAAATCTTATAGAAATGCCGCCAATAAGTCAATTTGATTCTGCCGAGGAATATTATTCAGCATTATTCCATGAAATGACGCACTCAACAGCTGTCCCTCTTGAGCGGCAGACAAACACGCGGGATAAAGAAATGTACGCAAAAGAAGAGCTTGTTGCAGAAATGGGTGCTGCATATTTGTGCGGACATGCGGGAATAACAGAAGAACAGGTCATTGAAAACAGCGCCTCATATTGCAGGTCTTGGCTCTTTGAGTTGAAGAACAATATAAAAAATCTTGTATGGGCTGCGTCCAGGGCTGAGTCTGCGACGGAATATATCCTTAACAACAACAAAGGAGTAAAAAATGATACAAACTAACCAACCGAACAGGGCGTTTACCGCAGAAAAGTCTGTAATAGGAGCGGTACTCATAGATGAGACTGTTCTCGGTATAGCGCGAGAAATTTTATCTCCTGATGATTTTTATTCTTCCGTAAATCAAGAGATATTTAAGGCCATGTGCGAGCTAAACAACAATAACTCGCAAATAAATCTTGCGTCTTTAGCTGTTAATCTTTCAAACAGTCAACCGTTTAATAACGAAGGCGGAATCTCATATCTGATTGAATGCTCTCATATTTGTCCGACGGCTGACTCTATAGAGTTTGATGCGAAATTGGTGAGAGACGACTCCGTTAGAAGAAAACTATTGTCGTTTAGCGATTCGATTAAATCCATATCCAATCAGAATATAACAGATATAGATTCAGTCATTTCGTCACTGAGTTCCGAGCTGTTGTCGTTGAGCGAATCAACGGCGGTAACTCCGTGGATACCATTTTGTACATCTATAGAAAACGTTTGTAACCAGATGATAGATGACACGTCTTATGATGTAATAAAATCTGGATTCATCGATCTGGATGCAAAACTAACAGGTTTTAAGCAGGGGGCGCTAACGATTATCGCAGCACGTCCCGCAATGGGTAAAACTGCATTAGGTTTAAACATAATGGCTAATATGGCCATAGACGCGAAAATACCTGTCGCATTCTTTTCTTTGGAAATGACTGCGGATGAACTGACAAACAGGGTGATAAGTGCGAGAGCAAATGTAAATGGAAGCGCGATAAGGCAGAAGAAATTATCTGAGGCCGAGTGGGATAGATACATAAAAGAAACAGAACGTCTACATGACGCTAAAATTTACATAGATGAAACGCCAGCGATTGATATTTCTGTGCTAAGGGATAGGGCTCGCAGGATGTCAGTCCAATATGGAATTAAGGCGTTGATCGTCGACTATTTGCAGCTAATGACGAGCGGAAACAAAAGGGTTCAGAACAGAGAGCAGGAAATCGCGACAATATCACGAGGATTAAAAGGAATCGCAAAAGAATTGCATATTCCTGTTATTGCGATGGCTCAATTAAACAGATCAGTCGAAACTCGTGCGGAGAAAAGGCCGGTGCTGTCTGATTTGCGCGAATCAGGAAGCATGGAGCAAGATGCAGACGTCGTTATGTTTATTCACAGGGAGGATTATTATCAACCAAACGCCGAGCCAACGCACGAAGCCGAGGTGATAATTGCAAAGCACAGGAACGGACCGACAGGCGTTGTTAAACTGCACTGGCAAGGTGAGTATACGCTGTTTTCAAATGCGGAACACAGTGACAGTTGTTTTTGATTTACACAGGCGCGTGTTTTGCGTAAAAGGGCATTAGCGCATAAGCGCTGCTAACGCACAGGAGGAAAAAATGGCAAAGTATCGAAGTGTTGGTGAATTAAAAAACACAAAGATGGACGACATGGTAAGGGTCGCATTTCTCATTCCAAAAGATGAGTATGCATATCTAAGAGAAGAGGCATACAAAAACAACACATCAATCGCAGAGATCATTCGTTCTTCTTTGAGTGATCATATTGGCAAACTGATGAAAGCGTATGGGAATCTTAACAGTCCTGAAGGCAAATCAACAAAACTTTCAGATTGAAATAAGTCATTCAGCAACAGGAGGATAACATGGGCAGCATGGAAATTGACGGAAACGGGAACATCAAGGTGTTTACGTTTACAGTGGCGTGTTTTATCGGTGACGATGAGAACAAAGACATGCGAAGCAGTAAACGGTTCGTGGATTACGCCGCAGGATGGGATTGGGCGAGAAAGTCTGAACAGGATGTGCATGACAACGATCCGGATTTCGGAACGCCGGACGCATACACATGCAAAATTGATTGGGATTACGATTGGATACCTGATGATCAGATAGAAGAATATTTACAGGAGATTTGAATATGACAAGTAAAGAATTCTGGGAACAACACCAACAAAGGCTAAGCAAGTGTTCATATATGAAAGAAGAATTCTGGAAACTAATTGACATGCAGCAACAGCATGAAAAAGAACTTGAGGCGATTAGCGAAATCTTTTCGCAAAACAAAAATGGTTCATCCATCCGGGCATTATACCTCATGTGCAAGATGATTGACCGTGACTTTCAATTACCCGGCAAACCAGATTGCGAATATACAAATCTCGTCAGAGACGCCGTTTGTAGTCTGGCCGGTGCGTTAGCGTTATATGCCGTCAAAATGAACATCGATCTCAAACACGACTTGGAAAATCTAAACATGGAGGGCAAACAATGAAGTTTTCAAAGCAACCAAACGGCAACTGGTGTGGATACTCAACCATATCAGACAGCTTTTATGAATCAAATATGACAGAGCAAATGCTGCTTAGAGAAATAATTACAGATGCAGCCCTAAACATCGCCATGAGATATTTTGAATTAACCAAAAACAATGGAGGATACTGTTTCGACAATATTATTGACGAGTTCAAGTATGACAACGACGACAGAAAAACAAGGGCACATTGGGAACGAAAGTTCAGACTGATGGGTTGTAATAAGGAACAAATGGCTCGTGTGAAACAAAGGATTGACGAGCTTCTCGAAGAAGGCGAGCTGGCCGGAACCAAAGCACAAAAGGAGAATTGAGCAATGATGGACACAGAAACCATAACCATTCTCATTGAGAACGTTCGACTATGCGATTTAAGCTGTATTCTGCGTGGTCATGCGGCACACAAATGGCAGCACGCGAATGAATATAAAAAGAAGCTCGTTTGGGAGCGGGTTCGCCTATTTGTTGAGGCTGAGAAGCAATGCGGCAGAAATGTTGATAACTATCATTTAAATTACTTCATCGACCTTGAATGCGACGACATATTCTATGAGGGGCTTCCACAATACATCGTCAGGGTTTATAAAGATGAGCAAAGAAGCACAGAATCCCAACTATTACGCCAAAGATTCACTGGCACAAATGCGAATCAATTAGCCATGTGGTATTCACGCATGCAAGAACGTGCAGGTTTTTTCACGCAGATCGTAAAGGAGAACAATAATGAATGAAATTCGTGAGAAGCAAACGAGGTTAATCGACGACATAATAAGACTTAGTGCTGAACTACAGGACAAGCTCGGCAGGTTCAACGCGACACAAGCGGGATACGGATCGTTTTATTGTTGGGATAACGTTGTCTCAAACATAACACGAATCGCATCGCGATTAAGGGAGGAATTGGAGGATTAGGCATGGACGAGACAAAACAAATAACAGAGACAGAAGCCGATCTGATGGTTGAGCGCGTTCTTATGACGAATAGAATATTTCGGCTTGTTGATGATCTTGAAAAGGCGATCTTGATATACATCACGCAAATTCTTGATCGTGAAACGGCGCGCAAGTTCAACAATTACGCAAACTACATCGAAAGCATGCGAAAGGAAGTCAAAAAAGAGTTCCAAAATGCATTCATCGACTTGAAAGCAGAAATGAACTTTGACAGCGCGAAGGGCTAAGAACTTGAACAGGAGGATTAAGCATGAGCTGCAAAGAAGTTGACGGGAGGAGAACGACAATGAATGAAATATTATTTAGAGTTTGCTACGGGATCAAACAGTTCAACCAAAACGGAACCGAGCGTCCACACGATTCAAGTGTCAGCGAAATGTTCGCGAATTTGGACGATGCGATTGCAGAAGCAAAACGATGTTTTGATGCGCAGTGCGATGAAATGAAATGCCACTTTTACCAGCGCAGGAAAACGGAACAGGCTTTCGCTTATGTTGAGGCGATTTCTGGAATCACAGATGATGAACCTGACGGCGACGATGCGTTCGATTTATGCGATTCAGAGACGCGGGAAAAGCTGAACGCTTCAAGTTTCGAGATGAATGGACGTGATTTTGATTAACAACGATGTTTTGGTTGGGCGTGTGTCGGTTTTGCACACGCCTTTTTTTTTGTCCGATTTGTCCGAAGACACATTTTACGCGCGCGCGTTCTTTATAGCTTACTGACTACTAATCCTGAAATAAGGACAATTCCGGAGAGAATAGACCAGTCTCGATTTTTTGATTTTTTCGCCGTCTTGCTGTAACAGGCGATTGCGCTTTGGGCGGCGCAGTTGTTGGACAGGAGGCAATGCATGAAGAACAAAAAGACCTGTGCGGTCAAATTTCCGCACGTCAAAGGACTGGTCAAAAAGGCCACAAAATTCGGACACCGATGGATACTATCAGCTCCAGATTCTACGGGGAAAATCAAAAACATAACCGTCAAAATTTCGGACAACGATTCCATTGAGGATTTTTACGCAAAAGTGAATGAGGCAAGGGACACACTCATCAAACGTGAAATCCGCAAGACGTTTCAATCCTGGGTTGAGGAGTATATCATCGTGCGGCAGCTTGCCAAAAATTCGATCTCTGCCCTGCGAATCAATCTGCGTGGTTTCGGACTGAGTAACGCAATGAACCGCGAACAGGTGAAATCGATCTTAACATCCGGACTTAAGATTTCGACAATCAAGCACAAAATCGGACAGATAAACTCGTTCTTCACATGGCTGAACCAGAAAGTTCCGGAAATCAAAAACCCCGCCATTGATGTGAAAATAAAGGCAAACATTGAACCGAGAAAACGGACCGCAACAGACGAGGAAATTGCCGCACTGTTGGCCAGAATTAAACGTAGGAAGAATAAGGAATATCTGCTGTTTGCCCTGCTGCTAATCCACACTGGAGCAAGAGTGTCTACCATTTGCGAACTCAAAGCATCTGACATGACCAACGACAATCATTTGCGGCTATATAACGTCAAATCCAAAAAGACGTATGATTACCTAATACCGATAACAGATGAAGAGACATTGTCTTTATGGCGAGAAGTGACGGCTGACGGGAAACTTTGGCATCAGCCTACATCCGTCCTGTATCGCAAACTGAAAAAGCTAATGGAAAGGATGTTTGATCCAGACGAAACCGGCGAGCGTCTATCTGTTCACAGTTTGCGTCACACGTTCGCATCCAAAGCAATAAGATCCGGTCTGCCTATTGAGGTTGTATCAAAGCTCTTGGATCACAAATCAGTATCGACAACGCTTGCTGTATATGCAAGATTTTCTCAAAATCAGATTGACGATGCAGTGTTAAAAATAAATAGAAATAATGGTTGACATTGAGGCTATTTGTGCTAATACCAGTATTACATCAAACGGAAGCCCACCTAGATTTCTCTGCGAAATGGAAGATGGGGCTTCTGTGTTTTCGGTTCATGCCCGAAATTTGATGTATTGCTCAACTCCTGTTGAAGCGACAATCCGCCGAGACCACGACGCGCCCATGTTCTAGTCTCGGCATTTTTTTTATTTTTGTTCCGTTCTGATATATTCGATTATTGCACTTTTAGCCGCTTCCCACCCAGCACACACAATGCATTTATAGTGCATGTAATCGAGGATATTCATCATTGTTTTTTGCGAGTCAGAGACACGCCCTCCTTTTGGCTTTTTCATCTCAATGAACAAGCCATGACACTCGTCTCTGGGGACCGCAAGAAATAGGTCTGGGACGCCTGCGCGGACCCCCTCTCTTTTCATTCTGGCGGCAACGATAATGTTTCGTTCACCGCCATTTGGAATGGCGAAAAGCAGTTGTTCGGGAATTCCGAACAGCTTGTGTGAAAGTGCCCACCATTGCATGAGAAGCACTTGCTCTGTGTGTTCAATCGATTTCATTTCACGCCATACCGCCTTTCGTGGCAGAGAATATCGATTGTTTATACAGGACAACATCGCTGCTGTCTGAAACGCTACGTGGACCGACAAGCAGCAAGTCCATAGCCACGCAACCGCGTTCTGACAGGTATTTACCTGCCATTTCCAATGCCTGCTCGTAATCGTCAAACAAGTTGTCGGCTGCGGTATCCTCAACATTGTTTGCGGTGATGACTCTGTACTTAATCTTGTATGGACTCATCGTGACCCCGCTTTGGCATAATCAAGAGTAACAGGTCGTGAATATCTACATCTAGGCCTGCACGTAAATGCCACCTTGTTTTCTCCGTCCTTCTTAAAATAATAGGTATAAACAACCCTACCAAAATATTCCCCTAGGCGTTTAATTTCTCTATCTCTTTCTCGCATATAACGATGATGCCACTTTTTAAACAGTCTACGCTTCACCTGCCTTCCAAATATTTCTCTGTTAGAGTAATACAGATATAAATTCTGGCCTACAGCTTGTTCATGTCTTTCGTAGCTATTCACAATCGACCTCATTTTCTTCTCGCATGCGCCACTGACGTAAACACGATATTTAATCTTGTACGGGCTCATTGTTTTCCTCCCACACCCTTTCTGCCTTCAACGTTTGCTTCATGATCCAAAACGAAAATCGGTCTATGTGACATTTAATCGATTTCCGACGTTTTAGACCACTGATTGATTGCTTTGCGCCATCAAGCGTTTCGCATACTTCGCAACAGCGTCCATCACCGCCATCGCACTTATAACAAGCATAATACCTTGTAACCGTGCCGTCGAAATCAATTCCCAGTTGCATCAGTATCCTCCTGTAGATCCAAAACCGCCACTGCCCCGATCAGTCTCTTCGAGGCGGTCTTTTTTTTTCAAATTCGGCCCTGTGGCATTTAATCAACATGCCTTGTGCAATCCTTTGCCCTGCCTGTATCAAAATTGGTTCATCGCCTAAATAAAGCAATGGAACCTTGATTTCCCCGCGATAATCGGAATCAATCACGCCAACTGAATTGGGGATTATAAGCCGTTTCAGCCCAAGAGATGAGCGAGCGAAAACAAGCATCGCCCATCCTTCCGGGATTTCACATCTCAGACCAGAGCCAACAACATGCAGCTCATTCGGACGAAATGTGTAATCCTCAGCCGACTGAATATCGAAACAGGCTGCGCCATTTGTCATGTATTCTGGGGTGTATTCAGCAATAAATCTAACAACAGGATTACTCATTTGTTTTTCTCCCCTCGACTTCGCAAAGCCATTTGAATGGAAAAATCAAAATCTGATTCGTCTGAATGTGGGCAGATACCAACCCATTCGCAGTAACGCCAACCGTAACTACATGTTCCCGACCTGCATATCAGGTAATTGCGATATGAGTCGAATCGTTGCAGTTCTTTGTCGTCATTTTGCGCATCGAAGCTAATCATTTCCGTATTCATACCCCATAAACCGTTTCATGCAATCGACGGTGCAGTATTTTCGATTCTGCCTGTCATAACAACGAGATTCGCAAGTAAGATCTTTTCCGCACCAAGCGCAAATATTCGCCGTGTCAAGTCGGGCGTATTCGTTAAAAAAGCAATCATCGCACAGGTATGAATCAGCGAACGTGCCGTCTGATTTCTCGTAGTGTTTGTGCATGGTTGCCGGATTGTCACAGTTGTCACACTTCATAACTCACTTCTCCCGTTTTCATTTTGACCGTCCCTGTCGCAGAATCGGTCTGGTTGTCGTTCAAATGTTTCCTAAATAACGCCTCAGCGTCCGAAACGAGGCTTGTTATCCTGTCTAATACCGTTACGATTTCTGATACATACGCCCACCGTTTGATTTCTTTGGACGGCATAAGCACACAGTTATCGTCTCGGAATGTGCATTTGTCGTAGTTGTAACGAAGAAGCACAAACTCATCGTTTTCTAGTTCAGCAAGCACAATGCAATCGCGGTCTGGACATGCAAATTTGGATGTGTAGTGCCACCTAAACATCGTCGCCCCCGTTTGTCTCCCGATCAAGCCTGCGAAAATCACCATACTTTGGGTTGTCTTCATCCTTTCTGTCTGGTGGGTATGAGTGAATCAAAAAGAATCTCGTCATTTCATCTAACATGTCACAAATGTCTTCTTCGTAACACCAACCGCAAACATTCCAAGACTTGCCCTTATTGTCAATAAAACTATAGCCTTTGCCATCTTTGAAAAATTCAAGCACGAGACAACCATAATTCAGTATCCGACAAAACACCATGTCTCCATCGTGTTTCGGATATTCGTTTTGTTCTGTGTAGTGCCACCTAAACATCGTTTGTCTCCTTTGCTTCCGAAATCGAATCACAAATCACAGCAGAATCGATGCTGTGCCAACCATCCAGAGCTTCAAACCGGATACCGTTCGCGTATCCATTTGTATCGACACGAAACTCTACACAATCCGAATCGTCATTGATGTAATGATCGGACATCCTTTCGACCAGAGCTTCGATCGTTTCCGGTCTCGAAGCAATAACCTCAATGCAGCCAGGAACAACCGGCCTGAGTGTAAACTTCATCCCTGCATTGCATGGTTCAGCCCGAACAACCTTATACTGCGCCTTTCCTACCCTCAAAAGTGGACTATTGAGATATGAATTTATTTCGCCCATAACTTTTACTCCTGTTGCTTTGAACGTTACTTCACGTTCTCCCTATACTCAGCATCCCACTCGTGTGTTTTGCTCACGATTTCTGATATGTGCTGTTTAAATTCCTGCCATTTCTGATTGCCAGAAATCTTGTAATACTCGTTAATATCGTCACCAACCAAAGGACGGGGGCAACATTTTCTCGTCACCCCGTAGTGTCTCACCACATGATCAATATCAATGTCATACTGACGCATCAGATATGCAATCAACCATGCAGCTCTATCAAGTGTGCGTTCATCAATATACCAATCACGATCTTTGACCGACATCGACCGCTTGTTCAGCTTATTATCCATCAAATCGATGCCGATTGAATTGCAGTTTCGCGCTCCGCAATAAGTCTGAATGCCGGACGTTGCCACGTGATATGCAGCGAGCGAGCAAGGAATGATGCTAACCGTTTCGGTCGTTCCTACTGCGTAATGTGCAGATTTGGCCTCGTTTGTCCGTTCATAGTAGTTATAACACCACCATGCGTTGCATCCCGGAGCAACGGGGTAATGACAAACAATCCACTCTATTTTGTTGCCTTTTCGGCTGCCATAGTGAAATGACATGATTATTCTCCCTTGTCTTGCTCTTGTTCTGATTCAAATTCACACTCAATCCAGTCGCCTTGCTCAGTTCCAAAACCAAATTTGCATGGTACATTTAAGCAGATTTCATCGGCATTATTTCCGTTGTTTTTCAAACAAGTACTGATACGTAGATTGTCGGTTTTATAATCGTTCGCTTTCAACGCATCGAAAAACTTCTCTGCGTTTTTGTCGGAAACGACAAATTCTATAGGTTCGGAGTTTGGGATAAATCTGACGTGAAACTTGCCGTCTTTGAAATTGATTGTATCAAGTTTGTAGGTGTGCATGTTCGACCTCCCTAAAACTCAAACTTCTTTTGCGAATCTTCAAGCGGTATGTGCGACAGTATTTCGTCATGCGTTTTCTTGAGCATTTCAAGCTCCTGATCCCGGACGACGGCTTTTACTTCCTCTCCATCTTTGCACAGGTTCAATGCTTCTACAAACTCGCCAGATGTATCAAACCCATGCCGCTTTGACAGGTCTTTTGTTCGTTTTGCCATTCCCTCGGCAAGTATCGAGTTGATGACACCATCAACGTTTAGCGTTTCCGCATCACCTGCATTAGTGATTACATCCAACATCATTGCGTATTTAATCAACGCATCTAACATCAGGTTGTTTGCGGTTGTGATTCTGAATGTGCAATCGCCAAATGTGATATTGTCGGTCTCGTTGCAAGTCATTTGTTATCCTCCCAAATAGAACGGTTTGCGTTCAACCTTTTCTTTTCTGTCCCAAACATCAGTCGGAACCAGATAAACATCTTTGTCGATTACCTTGATCTCAAAGTAATCGAACCGCTCCGACCAATCGTTGATCTTTGTCGCGAGTTTCACCTGAGCGGATGAATTGACAACGCCATCACGATAAAGATTAGTCAGACGTTTTACTAAATCGCTGATAGTCATCGCGCAACCTCAATACCTTTTGATGAAGACCAATAGCTTCTTTGGTTGGTTGTTTTGATCTTATGTAATTGTGACCGCCCATGTTATACGCAACGATTACATCTTTAAACGATTTGAACTCGGATTTCAAGCGTTTTATATAGTTTGCGGCTGATTTTGTGGCGCAAACCAAATCATGTGGATTGTTGCATCCATACTTTCTCGCCGTCCTAGGCATAAGCTGCCAGAATCCTTGTGCGCCTTTGTCAGATTCAGCCTTTGGTGTACATCTGGATTCAGCAACCATCAAAAAGTAGTAATCCGGCGAAACGCCATAATCGACAAGTATCTTTTGAACCTGTTCACGATATGGTTCGCATCTTTCCAGCCATGATTCTTGTGCAAAGCATACGAACGGAAACAGAGTAACAATAAGTATCAGTATGTATCTCATAGCAAAAAAAAAGCGACTGCCACCCGACCGACAAAGAGTGGCAATCGCTGTTTGCCATTGTTGGAGGATGGCAAAGTTAAAGACGGCACCGCGAACATGATGCTCACTTGAATGTGCGCGATTTTTGGTTGTCTCTCCAAAATATCTTGTGCCGTCTATAGTCGGTCACGGATTCGAACCGTGTCGCCTGGCGAAAGATTCGGGGTCTTTGAATGTCAAACGATGTCCATTTTACCGACTGAAACAGCCAGATTGTGATGGTTCGAACATCACTCCCCCTAGTTGATGTCATCGCTCTAGGTGCTCTCCCGGTCGAGCTCAATCTGGCTGATGCCGACTTCGTGTCATTCGAGTATCCGTCGGCGAAAATCCGGCAGGTTGTGTGCGCTTTGCCGGGGCTTGTTTGATGGTTTCGGCCCAAACAACAAAACCGTTGGCCCCCTGTATTGGGGCACGTCACATTGCCTCGTGACAAAGGCCAATTCCCAACACACAATGAGAATCAGAATGGACATACAGATAGCTCAAACAATACAAAGTGTCAATACTATCCATCATCGACAACTTCAAAATATTCACGCAGTGCGTCTATCTTCGCCGCACACGTTTCCCATGCGGACAGAACTTGACTGGTAAATATAGCCAAATCCTCATTCGTTTCGAGCTTATTTGCCATCGGTTTTTCGCATGGACTCAGCAACGATTCTGGCGGCCTCTCTCTCTGCGTCACTGTAACAATACTCGGCGAACACGTCCTGCACGCCTGTAGGAAGCTCGCACTGCAGCCAATCAGTAGGCAAATCATGTATTTCTTCAATCCGTTTCCCATGTGATTCATACGCCTTTTCGATGGCCGTAAACGCCTGCTTCAAAACATCGTCATATTTGGCCATATTTTCGTTTAACCGCGCGTTTTCGGCCACGGCTATATCCAAATCCGCCTTTGCCGCGAACGCCTCGTTTTCGGCCTTTTTGACGGCCTTTTGGGCGGCCCTTTCCGAACACTGGACGAAAGCCAAACTGCCGACGAAACAAATTAGTCCATATGCAATGATGATGATGATGTGTTTAATCTGCATTTTGACCATCCAAATCATCAAATAATGCACCATCTGGCGCCCTGACTGCCTTCTTTCCAGTTTCCCGCTCCCATCTGCGTATGATTATATCACAATATTGAGGCGAAAGCTCAACCGCAAGGCACTTTCTTCCGATTTGTTCAGCCGCGATTATCGTTGTCCCGCTTCCGCAGAATGGATCATAAACATAATCGCCAACGTCTGAATTGTTTTCAATAGGACGTTTCATGCAATCAATTGGTTTCTGTGTCGAATGACCGAACGCGCCTTCTTTTGTATTGTGAATGATTGGAATGTCCCAAACAGTGCTTTGATTTCGTCCACCTTTCCAATTATGTTTGCCCTTTGTGGCATAAGCGCATGGCTCATGTTTCCACTGATAATCTGAGTGCCCAAGTGCAAATTCGGACTTGTTCCATATTATTATCTGATTGACAGTAAAGCCACAGTCCCGAAGAGACTTAAGAACAACATCCGTAAAAAGTCCAGCATGCCACACATACGCTATCTCCCCAGGGAATAACGAAAACGTTTCAGTCCAATCAGGGTTATCATCATTTAAAACTTTTCCTTGTCGCTTGCTCAGCGCGCGTCCTGGTACTGCCTTTTGGACATACGAATAATTAACACCATATGGAGGATCAGTTACCATAAGGTTAGGTTTTTGTTTACTAAAAAGACGATCAATAATATCTGGATTTCGGCTGTCTCCACAAATCAGCCTGTGATCACCCAAAATCCACAAATCGCCATCAACTGTTATCGTGGGCGCGTCTTCGTCAATACTCTCTGTTGCTTCTTCTTCTGATGTGACCTCTATCGGTGTCTCATCCAACATTTTTGATAGCTCATCATCATCAAACCCAAGCAAATCAATATCAAAATCCTCAGCATTTAATTCCTCGATCTCAATAGCAAGCATTTGCTCATCCCATCCAGCATCAAGAGCAAGACGGTTATCTGCCAAAATATATGCTCTTTTCTGTGTGTCAGTTAGGTGTGATTCAATCACACATGGCACTTCATCCATTCCGAGCTTTTGGGCAGCCATTACACGTCCATGTCCGGCTAAAATTCCACCATCATTACTGATAATGACTGGGTTTATAAAACCAAATTCTTTGATGCTTCCTGCAAGCTTTGCAATTTGCTCAGGGCTATGCGTCCTTGCGTTTCTTGCATATGGAATCAAATCTGACACTTTTCGATTCTCGTACTGCATTATTGTCTCCTGTCATAAATGTGACATTGATGTGACTTTGATGTGACATCAATGCGACAAAAAACCGGAATTGTCAAGTCCAAACGCGCCGTGTTTAAACGTCGTTTAAATCACGTTTAAATCACGTTTAAATCACGTTTAAATATCGTTTAAATGGCGTTTAAATCGCGTTTAAAAGAAAAAATGTCCAACAAAAACAACGACTTGCGACACGACATGACAGAAATTCGTAATTATATATAATATATATAATATTATCTTATCTTATCTTATATTATATTATAATAAGTAATATTATAATATAATATATAATATATAATATATAATATATAATAAGATCACACATTTAACCATGCTTGACTTTTAGTCTGAATGATTTATCCTTGTCACATCCGATATGCATGTGACAATTTGTCACATGTGATAAGTAAAATAATGTGACAAATGTGACAGGTGATACAATGTCAGACTTTAATCCAGATAATGAACTGTCTCCAGATGAGCTTAAAGTCGTTGAACAATGGCGAAAAGGATGCTCGATGACCGACGCTTACAAAAAAGTCATGGTGCCTAAGACCGCAGATATTAAACCGGCAGCACTAAAGAAACGTGTTATCAGGTTCTTCCAGTCAAAACGCGTTAGGGCTGCAATGGAAGCCACACAAGGTCATCGCGGCGAAGTCGCGAAGTCGAGACACGAACGCTCCCTTGAAGCTCAAAGGCAATCCGCCATCGAGCAGTTCAAAGAGGAAACGCGTGGCAATGAATATCTTGAAAAGATAGTCAAGTCACAAGAACCAGGCGCGCTCGAATCGCAATATGAAGAACTTAAGACTGCGAGAGATAAATGGAGAGAGTCATTACAGATTTCTGATACACCATCGATAATGTCTGTCACGGGAACAGCTCTTTTCATAATGAACACTGCTGTGATGGAAATCATCGAACGAAAAAACGCAATGAAACGAGGAGAGGTTAGCGCGCTTAAAAACACCGCACTACCGACAAACCTTGTCGCCGCGTTTAAAGCCGCAGCAGATGTAATTCTTCCATTTGCACCGCCACCAACGACTGCAGAACGTAGAGAAATGTCAAAGGCAGGACAAATCCTTTGTTCTCTTGTCAAGAATATTCAGGAAAAGCCAGAAGACTATGCCGCATCATCAAAGGTTATCGATGTGACAAACGACACCAAACCGGAGCCAGATAATGCAGGTTGATGAAGCAATCGTTGGATTGTCTCCAAAAGCGCGCGCAAGCATCGCGGCAACAGGGTGGATGACCGTATGGGAGGGGGCAATTCGTTCAGGCAAGACTGTCGCGTCAATCATTGCGTGGACAGCGTATGTGTTACAGTCAAAAGAGAATGTTTTCTTTATGTCTGGCAAAACGTATGGCTCGCTTATCCGAAATGTGATTGCCGGTGACTTTGGGATGATTGAGCTTAACAAGCCAGATGTTATCATAACCAAAGACATAACCGGTTCGAACGTTCTTATGCTCGGAAAAAAGAAGATTTACCTATTCGGTGCGTCTGACGATGCGGCATACACAAGACTTAAAGGGTTAACCGCCGGTGGATGGTATGCCGACGAAGTCGCCACGCACCCTGAATCGTTCATTGTTGAGGCGTTATCCAGAACTGCTGTGTCTCGCGACAGACGTATCTTTTGGACGTTAAATCCAACTGTTCCGTCTCATTACATCTACAAGCGGTTTACAGACGTTTGGGAATCAAAGCATATCGAAGGATATAACAGATTCCATTTCACGCTTGATGACAACTACGCTATGTCTGCCGAGCGCAGAAAAGAGCTTGAGGCTCAGTATTCAGGGCGATATCGGATGATGTACATTTATGGCCTGCGGTGCGCAGCCGAAGGTATGATTTATGATTCGTTCGATCGTAGCATGGTTTATTCTGGACAACCGGAGGGAATCAATCTGTTCCAATCACAGAAATACATCGCGTGCGATTACGGAACGATAAACCCATGCGTATTTCTTGAGTGTCAGATGATCAATGGAATCGTGCATGTTACCCGAGAATACCGATGGGATTCCCGAAAGGAATATAGGCAAAAAACAGACGACCAATACGTTAGGGATATGATCCAGTTCGCCGGAAGCCCAGAGGAATGTGACTCAATAATCATTGTGGATCCGTCTGCATCATCATTCATAACCGCGTTAAAACTTGCAGGCTTTATCGTGACGCAGGGCAAAAACGACGTACTGCCTGGCATTAGGCGGCTGTCTTCCCTGTTCGCCTTAAATCGCGTGAGGATCCATGAATCATGCACTGGACTTATAAGTGAATTGGAATTATATATCTGGGATGAAAAAGCAGCATTAAATGGAGAAGAAAAGCCGCTCAAGACGAATGACCATGCACCAGATGCATTGCGTTATTATGTTATGACGGCTCTAACATCTTATGATTTGGCATTGCCGGAGGACAGATAATGGCAAAGTTGAAACGAATTAAAAGCAAGGAGACTCTCGACAACGATCCAAAATCGTCTGTTGTCGGAGAAGCTATGGCTGCGACCAGAACATTAGATGCATTCAGCAATCCTGGGGCCAGAACTGGATACGGCGAACTAAATCTCATTAACACAACTGAATACCCATTAACCAGAATGACACAAGACTGGCAGTTGCTGACCAGTCTTTACAGAACTTCTTGGATCGTTCAGAGAGTGTGTTCCGTAATTCCGGAAGACGCATTAAAGGATTTGAGAATCGAAGCGCAAGAGCTCACCAATGAAGAGCTTGATCGGCTTGACTTGCTGATCAAAAAGACACGAATTAGACGAAGGCTCATTGATGCACTTAAATGGGCACGGCTCTATGGTGGCGCGGCTGCTATAATCATGATCGACGGACAGGATGACAACATGTCTGAACCTTTAAAGGTAAACAACATTCTGCCTGGATCTTTTCGTGGATTGTTCGTTGTCGACAGGTGGAGTGGTATTTATCCGTCAACTGAGTTGGTTTCAAATCCAAACAGTTCTGACTTCGGACTGCCTCGGTTTTACGAAGTAAGAGATGAAATGGGAATCCTCAAATACAGGGTCCATCATTCTCGTGTCATCCGATTCATTGGAACGGATATGCCTTATTGGGAAGCCATTGCGGAGCAGCAATGGGGAACTTCAGCCATAGAGGCAATGTATGACGACCTTGTCCGAAGAGACAATGTCACACATAACATTGCGAACCTCACGTTTAAAGCGTGTCTATCTGTTTATGAAATAGAAGGACTTGACCAAATCTTTGCATCAGCGTCATCTGTTGCTCAGAAGCGAATGTATTCAATGATACAAGCGATGAGCATACTCGAGTCAAACCTCGGAGTAAAACTTGTCAACAAGGGTGATTCTGTTCAGCAGCTTCAATATGGATTCAATGGTCTTCCTGAAATCATGGACGGAGCTATGATGGATTGTGCCGGTGCAACAACGATACCCGTCACGAGACTGTTTGGGCGCTCCCCGGCAGGAATGAATGCAACCGGTGAATCCGACGAAAGGGTCTACCGAGGTACACTTGAACAGCAACGCGCAATACACATTCTTCCTGCGCTTGAAAAGCTTGCGCCGATTGTGTGTATGTCTGCTCTTGGCCGAGTGCCAGAAGGCGCCGAGTTTAAACTGCCACCTCTCACGGAAATGTCTCCTGCTGAAAAAGCCGATGTTGTCGACAAGCAGTCTCAATATCTTGAACGATTGTTCCAAGCTAATGTGATTCCGGCGGATGTGTTGCTTTCTGGCGTAAGAGATGCACAGCTTGATGTTGGGATCACAACACCAATTAAAGACGAATACATTGAAAAAGTAAGAGGAAAGTACTTGAAAGATCTATCCGCACAGGCCGACCCGTTCGGTGGTGCTTTCCAGGGTAGAGAGCAAATCGTGCCACCAGAAGACAACGAAACACAGACAAACAAAGATCCGGAGCAGGCTAAATGAGGATATTTAAGACAAATCCCTCTGGACTTATAGACGCAGCCAATATTGTATATGATTTGAAAAATCATAGCTCAATCATTCTTTGCATGCGGCTGCTCCGGTCTAGTTCTGATCTGTCGAAATGTCATTTGATATCATCGTTCGAGCGTACACAAAAAGACCTCATAAACACAATTATCCGTGTAAACAACAAGTCTCTTGCTATGTATGATATTAGCCAGACGATGGAAAGGGTACACGCTATCTTAAACCGAATGAAACAAGATGCGCAGAGATACGCTGATGATTATGTAAGAGCGAACATGGTTGCGGGGCGTATTTCGTCACGAATACACACGAAAACAGACAAGTCAGCCTTTGACCAATCAGACATAGACCTAAAGACGCAAAAGGCTCTGGTTGATAAGCTTCTTGGCAATATTTATCATGCCATTGCATGTACGGAGCAAAGTATAAGGACACAACTTAATGCGGCGTGTGTGCGAGCGCAAATGACAAAGCAATATGCAGAACAACTTGACGAGAACATATCGTTGCCATCAATATCTTCGTATATCGATACAGAGCTTGTCCCGAAAAAGAGTTCCGGTGGTGGGCTATCTCGCGCAATAATGAAAGCCCTAAACGAAGATCCAGAATCGGCCACAAAAGACATCGAATCGTCCGTGTTTGGACAGATTAAGTCAATGCATGACAAATATTTGATAGGAAAGAGAGAGGCAGAACGTGTGTATCAAAATGTTTCTCGTTCTGTATCAAAAGACAACGGAATGGCCAACGCACAACGATGGCTTATCGATGATGTGATGCGCAATGGAATTACGGCGTTTGTTGACAAAGGTGGAAAGCGATGGTCAATGGGAAGCTATTGCAATATGTCTGTCCAGTCAATGCAACGTCAAAGTGACAATGCCGGAGGCCTTCTTGACGACCCTGAACACGACCTTTACATTGTTGTAAAAAACAATTCTGGGTGTCCGATCTGCTCAAGATATGAGGGAAAGATTTATTCTCGATCTGGAACAGATAAGAGATTCCCTCCGCTGTCTTCGATATTTGGAAAAATAAACGAAAATGGAAGTGATGATTTATCAAACACATATTTATCGATTCATCCAAATTGCAAGCATGTAATAAAGAAATGGTATGGAAACCCAGACAAGCATCTTACACAAACAGAAGAAACGGTTGATAAGAGAACAAAAGAGCAGATCCGCATTTACAAAGAACATGAACGACTAAAGGCAAAGGAAGTCGCCTCAGAGAAATGTTACAGAGAAATGATGCCGTACATACCGCCAAAAGAACTCGGAACATGGTTGTCTTTTCACAAGCACTTCATGGAGAATGATGAAAAATATCGTGAGCTTCAGCGCAAATACAACGAGGCCAAAAAAAATAAATAACGTCTTGACACATATTGCACTTTGTGTATCATGCCGTTAAACATGGAGGAAATATGACCAAGATTTGCTATTATGGCGACAAATTGTCGACAAATATGGCAGTTACCCCAGAAGGGTTTCTGATTTGCCGCAATGTGCCGATTGCAAGGACTGGATATCAGCATTATCTTGAGTCTGAGCTTATCGAGGACGGTGACCCCAAAAAGATTATCAACGTTTATCGTTCTCCGAGCGAAGTCTTTTCCGCAGCAACACTGGCGTCCTTTGAGGGGAAACCCGTAACAGATGGACATCCCGACGTCGATGTTACTCCGGACAATTATCAACTGTATCAGAAAGGGCATGTTCAGCATGTTCGTCTTGGCTCTGGAGATGATGAAGATAAAATTATTGCAGATCTGTATATTACCGACAAAGTCCTGATTAACGAAATCAGAAATGGGAAACGAGAGGTTTCGGCCGGTTATTACGCAGAAGATAAAGAAGACAACCAGGGAAGAATTTGTCAAACCAAAATTCGTGGCAATCACGTCGCAGTTGTGGACGAAGGGCGGGCTGGTCCGTCTGTTGCTATTCGCGACGCAAAACATAAATCATTAAGAGAGGAAGACATGGCAACAAAGAAAGAGATTGCAGAAATCGTATCTAAGTATCTCAAAGACGCTACGCCCGAAAACATCAAAGAGCGTTTCCGTGACGCTGCAGAGGTGCTTTCTGATGCGTGCAACGAAGATGAAGATATCAGCATGGACGAAGATCTTGCCGTTGACGAAGATCTTGTTGATGAAGATGTCGCCGTTGATGAGGACGTCGTTGGTGAAGAAATGAGTGCAGATGAAGGCGGAGACGTTGGCGCAGAACTTAAAGCAACGCTTGCTCAGCTTCAGGCTATTCTCTCAAAACTCGGAGGTGCTTCTGCAAATGAAGCAATGAGTGCTGACGAAGATGTTAACATGGATGAAGACATTAGCGATGAAGACCTCAGTTTTGATGAGGACGTCGAAGACGAAGACGTCCTCGACGAAGACATCGAAGATGGTGAATACGATATCGGTGATGAAGACGTCGAAGACGAAGACGTTGAGGATGAAGACGCCGTGATCCCGATGGACGAAGAGCCTGCGACGCTTTCGGCAAGTGATTCAGCTATTAAAATCATCAGCAATGCCGCTAACAAGATCAAAGATAAACGTGACCGCAAGATGGTTCAGGATGCTATCCTTAAAGCCACACGCAAGAAATCTCAGATGCCTAACATTATGAAACTTGTGAAGGCCAACAAGGAACGTCGTGATTCTGCGTCTAGTGCGTCGATTAACGTCGAAAAAATTCAAAAGATTTACGATCGACTTGATCCACATAAAAATAACAAGAAATAAGGAGGCCAAACATGAGTGGAAAGACAATAGGTCAGAGTCTTAATAATGGATTCGCAGGTTCGTATGCTCGTCAGCCGGATCTGATTGTAAATACGCATCCGAATAAAGAAGCGAGCGCAAATATTCCTTTCGGACATGCACTCATGGTGGCTTCCGGTGGTGTGCAGCTTCCAACAGCCTCTATTACTGCTAATGATTTCGCGGGCGTCGCGGCAAGACAGGTGGAGACGAATATTAACTATCTGTCTCCTAATGATGCAGGAGTTTATGCACCTAATGCCCCGGTCTCCTGTTTCCAGAGAGGCAGAATCAACGTTGAGTGTAAGATTGGAAGTCCTGCACTTAATGGACCCGTATATCTTGCCATCAGCACGGCAAATTCAAACGTTATTGGCGATTTTACCGCCACCGTCGGCACACTTAATACAGACACAATTCTTCTTCCGAACTGTAAATGGGGTGGCTCTAAAGACTCAAATAATGTTGTTGAGCTTGTCATCCTCTCCGCAGTCAACGCATAGGTAAACCAATGACAATCGCCAGACGAACTGATTTATTCAGCAGTAATAGCCTTAAGGCCAAGAAAAAGATTGCACTTAAAAAGATTCAAAAAGCGCTTAAAGCATTTAAAATGTCAATTCGCGCTTTCGTATCATCGCTTGCATCCTTTGCGTCTGGCGGAACTGGTTCTTTGCAAGAAGCACAGAAAAGAGCAGAAAGAGTAAGCAAGGCGGCAAAGGCCGTTAAAATATCTGCGGGAGTGCTTTCGATTGCATTAAAAGCGGCAACCGTTATTTTCGCTGCAAAGACGGCCAAAGAATACGGGGGGGCGGTCAATGCAAAGCGTGTATAAGAAAACGACGCCAAAACCGATAAAGCGAATTAGTACGAAGAGGGATCTTTTTAAGAAGAAAAAAAACAACGGGGCCATCTCTAAGGTAAAGATTGTTTTTAAAGTCATACTTGAAAAGATAAAGGGTCTTTTTGCATCACTGAAAGAAAAAGCGGCGAGGCTGATAGACGGCATTGCGATCAAACTCGGAATGAAGCATGTTGATCCCGGATTTATTGAGTCAGCAATAATTCAAATCAAGAGCATCATTACGATAACCGTAAGCGTTAGCTCGTTAGTGTCGACTGCCATCAAATGTATAAAGACCATGCAAGGCATAAAAAAACAATACGGGTTTATAGACGTATAGGAGACGCTATGAAATATGTAAAACGATATAGCGACGAGTTCGGAGGACTGGTTCTTGTTCCTAAAGCTCGTGCGCATAAAGACCTTTTTGGCTCCGGCAAGAAAACGCTTCCGGAGAAAGCAAAGGAAAGCGGAAAGGCGGCATTTAAGGCTGCAAAGAAAAAATATATTGCTGCAGTCGATGCGGTCAAAAATGCATTTAAAGCACTAATGAAAGCATTCAAATCTGCAGATAAACAGTCAATTAAAGCGTCGCTTGCGACGTTGGTTGCGAATGTGAGAAGCGCCATTGCGGATGCCGCAGCATACCGATATGCACAAAAACTGCTCAATCAAAGATAAAACCAAACATCTCCAATCGGACATTCCTAAGAGAAAGCAATGAATCACAATGATGCAATTTTTACAAAACGAAGAAAGCTCAAGATGTTAAAGATAGCGCTTGAGGTTTCTTTGCATGCAATAGATGGATTGTTGGCTGTTGACAACATTTCGTCTTCTGCGTGCGAGAAGGTTGCATCATCTGTAAACAAACTTGTCAAGACGGTTAAATCATTGAGGGGTAAAAAATGAGGCATAGTGATTTAACCATATTTGGGAAGAGTCGTTCTGGTGCTGACGTTGCGAAGAAGCAGTCTGTTGCCGAGAGAATGAAGTTTAAGCTCAAGCAAGCGGCTATAAAGCTCCGTGAAAAAATTAAACGGCTGCTTGAAAAAGTGAAAGCCATGCTTTCCAGCAAACCACAAGAGCCGCAAAAGAGTAATATAGACTATACGCAGATAGCACTAATTATCTTAAGCATGCTCCCAGGAATTATTCCTGTCGGCATCCAGGTCGTGAAATATGCACGTGCATACAAAGCAGCAAAGGCTGTGGCAGTAGCGGCAACGGCGGCACCATCGGTCGCGACGACCATCGTTTCTGCCGGTACCAGTATTGCCAATAAGCTATCGAAAAATCAGGCTGTCATTGATAAGCTTAAAAGCGCGGTCGTTGAAAAAGCATTTAATATCGCAAAAGAAAAAGCCGTAGAAAAACTCATAGGAAAGCTTGAGGAACAACTGCTTAAATACGGCGATAAGACTTCAAAAGATGAATCGTCTAAACTTAAGGCGCAAATCAAAGAAGCAAAAATGCTTAAACGCGTTTTAAAACGCAAACAAAATGTCTCAGAACAACGAGAAAAAGAATTCACAAAAGGCGTCGAAGGACGGATCAAGGCGAGAAATGCAGAACAGAAAATCTTGTCCGAAATTAAGCGCCAGATGGAAAATGAAGAAAAGAACTACAGAATTTCTCGTCAAAAAGAAGAGCAAATCCAGTCGAATGCAATAGAACGGATTCGCGCCGCGCTTGAAAAAGAACAAAAAGATGATTACATCGAAGAAGACAAGTTCTTAAAAATAAAGAGCAGAGAAGAATCCCGCGCATTAAAAGAAATGCGGAAGGCTGCCGAGCAAAAGCGAAAAGAACAGAAAAAAGAAGAAAAAGCAAAACAAGAAGAGCTTAATCGCTTAATGCGGCAGGCGGAAATAAAGAAAGAACAAGACATAAAGGCTGCCATTAAAGCGGACGAAAAAGCCGTTAAGTATCAGAAAAAAGTTGTTGAAAACCTCAGAAAGGTTGCAAAAAAGGCTACTATAAATATAATGAAAGCAACTAATCAAGAGGTAGATGCAAAAAAACATCTTGAGAAGCTCGAACATGCTGCTGAAATGGTAAATGCAAAGCTCAACAAGGCTAAAGCAGACGCCATAGAAGCGAAAAGAAAAAAAGCACATGCAGAATGGGTATCTCGTAGACGCAAGGTAAAAGAAGAAAAAGCAGCGCTTTCAAGGATTCAGTCGAATCAAAAAGATTCTCAAAAAAGACTCGAAAAGATGCAAAAGCGATTCGCAGCCAGGAAAGAAGTCCTCAGATACATGAAACAGCTTGGGAAGAGATAGTCATGGAAAGAGAGAATAAGCTTAAAAAGATTCTCGATGAGTTTAGGTTTAAAAGACTTAAACGCCGACAAGACGTATCTGCTGCAGATAAAGAGATGTTTAAGTTGCTGACGGCTGTATCTACCGGGACTGTGAAAATTGCATCGGATATCTTAAAAGCCAAACGAGAAGCAGACAAAAGCGCGCAAGATCTTGCAGCAAGAAGACCAACAGATTTCATTGGGGTCGTAACGACGTTTGCCGGAGCGATGGCTGTTGCAAATCAGGTTCGTCTTTGGATCAGCGAAATACGAAAAATTAATCAGGAAAAGAATCGAAGAAAAGCACTTGCAATAAAGCAAGAGCAACTTCTTCAAAAAGAAAATACACCAAAAAGGCCAGTAGGTAGGCCAAGAAAGTCGTAGGAGGAGAAATGAAAAATTACGGTACTATTAACGCGGGTGTTATTGGCCGAAGCGGTGGAATCAGCTCGGTGGCTCGGTTTAACGATGGCAAATCAATTAGATCGTTTAAGGATGGCGCGATCGCTACTGGAGCGACCTTCCTTGTCTCTGAGCTTGAGAAAAGAGAACCACAGATCAAGCAGCCGTTGACGTCAATTACTTATACCAGAGACGTCCCAATTAAGGTTGGCGGTGGATGGGTTGAGTATGTTTCGGCAATGAACATTGATTTCGGTGTTACGGGCGGTTCTGGAAATGGAACCGTGTCTGCACCTGGAGCTAATGGTTCTCCGATCGTACAGATGAATCTTGAAAAAGATATGTTCGGGGCACACGTATTCTCGACCATTCTCCGTGTTCCGTTTGTTGACATGCAGCGTATGCAGGTAACCGGCAAATCGTTAGATGCATTGCTGACAGATGGCGTCCGTCTCACTTACGACAAACATATGGATGAAAATGCTTATCTTGGTTTGTCTGAGTATGGCACGACGGGGTTGGCAAACAATGCGAATGTTACCGCTGCGAATGCCGATATGAATGCGGGCGGAACATCTAGAAAGTGGTCCGATAAAACTCCTGATGAGATCTTGAATGATATCAATCAGGCAATCACCGCCGTTTGGACCGCATGCGGATATGACCGTGCTGCAATCCCAAATCATATACTTATTCCTTATGAGCAATATACGCAGATTGCAACGAGCAAGGTGTCTCAGTATGCAGACAAAACGATTCTTGAGTTCTTGCTCGACAACAACATCTCAAAGTTAAACGGTCAGGCGCTCTTAATCGAAGCAGCTGTTCAGTGTAAAGGTGCAGGCGCTGGTTCAACAGATCGAATGATCGTGTATTGCCACAACGAGAAATATCTTGCACTTGAAGAACTTGTTCCGCTTACCCGTACAATGACACAACCCAACATTGAAGCTCTTGCCTATGATTCTGTCTATATGGCAAACATCTCTGAGCTTGAAATCTTCTATAACCAGACAATCCGTTATGTTGACGGAATTTAAGGAGAGTCAATATGATTATCCATGTAAAACAGGCATGCGAGTTCAAGAACAAGGACGGCGAGATTTATTGCTGCAAAAATGGATTCATCGGATGCCCTCCGGAATGGTTAGCCAATAATGACTATTTCAAAGCTCTTTGCTCATCTGGATTGATTACAGCACACATCGATGGAAAGAGCGCGGAGGTTGAGGCGGCAAAAGAAGAAAACAACAAAAAGAAAAAATAAGCCGCACCAAGGCGGGCAGACTGCCCGCCTTTTTTGTTATTGGAGTGAGTTATGGGAATGGTAACACGGGCAGATGTTGAGACTTTAAGAGGACGGGCATCAAACATCATTGATGGCGAAGCAGGCTCATACACAGAGGCCATGTTTTATGAAGACTTTCCGCAATTCAAAAAGTCTGAGACAGAAACAGGCTTTGTTCCGAGCGCTATAATGTCTACCTTCATTTCCATGGCAAACTCGACTGTGTCAGAGGCAAGATGGTTTGAGGCGTGGAGATTCGCATGTGGCCTGTTTGTCGCACACTATGTAACTATGTATTTGCGACAGAACAAAGGAAATGACAGCGGATCCGCAACTGCCATTCAAGCGGCAGATTCAGGGATGATTGTCGGTATTGTAACAAGCGCGTCATTGGGTGACGCAAATGTGTCCTATGACGTTTCATCAGCAACGCAGGGTACACAGAACTGGGGGCAGTTTAACCTGACTACTTACGGACAACAGTATGCGTCATTGGCGAGACTTTTCGTCATTGGCGGATCATACGTATTTTGAGGCGTGTCATGTTTTGGATGCCAGGAATAAATGTTTACACAGACACATTTACATCATATCGTGTTATCGATAACGTTGATGGTGGGATTACAAAGCATGATCGACAAAAGATCCTTAAAGACATTCCGTGTCGTGTTTACAACAACCCGACGCCCGAACCGACAATGAACGAGCAGGCGGCAACTGTGACCGCCAACAACACTCTTTGCTGCGACGTCGGAACTGACATTAAAGAGGGAGATGAGATATATGTGAAAAGGGCTGCGCTTATCCGCGCAGAACCGGTATCTGTCGAAAGGTATTTTGCCGGATTGCCGAATACATATGTTGAGCCATTCCTCGGTATAAATGCAGATCTTAGTCACATGCAGGTAGCATTGTTAAACGAGAAAAGGATTGGCTAGCCATGTTAAACACAGAGGTACAATCTTGGAGCAGCAACAAGCTACTCGGAAGTTGGAAGTCATTTTCTCCGTCAATACAAGCAGAAATAGAAAGGAATATTCAGGCTGCATGTCAGGCTATGTTGGAAACCGCAAGGGAAGAAACACCACCAAAGCAGGGGGAAGTTCGCGGAAGAAACATGGTCACAGGAAAGATGGCAGAAAGCTGGCAATGCTCATATACGATTGAGGAAGATGGCACATTAAATGTAAGTCTTTATAATGAGATGCCATATGCGAAATTTGTTGATCAAGGACATAATGTAAAAAAACATTTTGTTCCGTGGCTTTACGTTGACGATATGGGATATATGTCAAGGCATATCCCTATCGCAGGTGAAAAGTTGTTTGGTCTTGTCGTTGGAACAAAAACATCGTATAAAGAACCAGAAAACATCACGCAAAAAGCGATGGTCCGGTTTTATGAAGTGTTTGATGCCTTGTGTGCTGAAACACTAAACATAAGTGTTCCTGAGAAGATTGATCCATGAGTATAGTAATCGACACACAGGTTATACATAAATCCCTTGCGCAGTTAATTTTGCGCATAACGCCGGATGCGTATATCTATGACAATCCAAATCAGCAAGGGACGCATTTGCCTGCATGGTTTATCGTCCATCGTGAACCTGTAAACATCAAAGAAGATCTGCATGGAAGGTATTGGATGAATTACGGCATTGACCTTTACTACATGCTCGATTTCAACCTGCCACATCTGTTTGATGATTATGCCGCGATAGCTGACCAGTTAGGTGAGATTAGCGAGTATCTTCCGATCTACGGATACGAAAACGTTGTCACGCACACCTACGAACGCTCGTGGGGTATGTACATGGACGCATTGAAATTCTCAATGAATCTCAAGTTCCGTGTAACGAAAGACACAACGCCTCCGGCATACATGGAAGTCATTGAAGACTTGCGTGTATTCCTCAAGGGCCTAAAGCCAGAGTTTTACACGCTGTCATTCACGAACACAGACCATCCGGATTTCACTGTCGAACTGCCGGATGATATTGTCTCAGATGCCAACACAATTGTCAAACTTCCTTCGGTTTATGCAAAGGAAGTCATTGACGACGAAACATGGGTGCCGTTCGCATGGGATATAGGTGAGTTCGGGCAGTCTGTTTATATGAACGAAAACAAGGTCGCCAATCTGCTCTGGAAGGTCGGTGAGTTTGTCACTCTGTCGTTTAAAAACGTCACTTATCCTCAGTTCGACGTTGAGATGCCTGGGCCGATGCTCGTAGAGAAGGGCAGCAACGTGACATTGCCATCCGTTTATGGCGAGTTCGAGGAAGATGGCACAACATACATTCCGGAGAATTGGGACATCGGCGGTTTCGGTGAAAGCGTGACGCTTGAACTTGACACAACGGCGATACTTCTCTGGCGTACAGTTGCACCTGTCGGCCCTGTTTATCCGCAAGGTCAATTTACATACGGTGAGATGCAAACGAATCCTGATAAGCAGGTTGAGCTTAATGCAATATCGTTTGACGCTGACCAAGATGAACTAATGACCGCAACCGGAAACGCTAGAGACTTCATCGACCTTGAGTTCATACCGGATGCAGGCTTTGAGTTCATTATGGGCTTGAACGGTTTGATGGAGATTTGGACAGGGCCGACTAACCCGATTGCTTATTTCTCTGCGAACAAATCATCTGTAAATCTGATGTCTGGCTTTCCTTACCTCCTGTATGATGCAAACGGTGGCTATATTCCGAGTGATACAACAAAAACATATACGCCGGTACGACTTATCGATTCCAACGGTCAAACCATAGAGAACAGTCTGAAGCTGAGTATCAGAACGCAAGGTAGTAACCTCGACGTCCTGACATGGCCATCGTTTACAAGCGCATCGGGTGTGGTTGCAATAGAGTATAAGGTTGAATAAAGGAGACAAATATGGCAACAGGCGGATTTAAAGCGGCTGAATGGGTGTTCACATTGAAAACGTCTAGCACAGCAGCGACGACAGAAGCGAACGTCAAACTCATTATTAAGAATGTTTGTAATTTGATTATTCAATGTGAGCCACATTGGACACATGATGCTGAGTACACTGCAACTGAAGACGACTTTGTGAAGATTGGCAGCGGAACTGCAAACAATTATCAGGAATATGCACATTTCTTGATAAATACCGTAACTGGAAGCAGGTTGCTTGTTTGTTATACGCTTGGGGCGACTACGTCCCCATATATACAAAAAGCGTGTTGTTGTGATTCGTCATATAATTCGGGATCTTATGGCGGTTATTGGGGATTTGGACTTTGTTTCTCAATGATTCCAGGCGGTAGTCAAAGCAGATGGGATACATCTGACAATTGCACCACGATCGCGTTTATTCCGAATGATGCAACGTCTTTACTTGGGCCATGTAACGAATGTGGAACGTCAGCACAAAATACATTACTTCGTTATTATAGTACGGCTGTGACGTACACTAATTATAGGTATGTTGTCATCGCCAAAGAGGATTTAATCTTTGTTTCTCTTGGTAACGTTGGCAGTTCAACCATAAGAAATTCATTGTGCATCGGTAAAATATTTGGTCAGCTTTGTAATGAAGCCGATGACCAATATTATTCAAGATATGGTTGCTTCTTGTTTGGTAAAGACGCAGCTGCTTCGACTTATGAAGGAACAGCATACGACGCATCTCAAATCAATGCAAACTTCTTAAATAGCAGGACTAGTAGCATATTTTGGAACGCATCACTTGGTGGTTGCTATTTCCGCAGTACAGTGACGACGCGACCGGTCACGTATGTATCGAGCCAGAGTATTCCACAAATTACAGGAACTAACCCGCCAGTGGGCGCAGGAGCGCGAACTTCGTCTGCAACATCTGGAAAAACAGCATTCGGCGCATTTATAGTTTCCCATTCAACAGATGACGCAAACAGTTATGGTGTAGTCCCTGGCAACTGCTTCAAGGGGTATCTCGATACAGACTTTTTCAGAAACGTTTACTACGGGTTCCAATACGACACGCTGTTCGATGGTGGAAACTTCATCTACGCAGGCGGCGGTATTGCACTCGGTTGGGATCCGTCAAACACAATAACACTTAGAGGTTGATTTTCTGTTGCACGCACAAGGTTTGCGTGCAATAATACGTTTAATCAAAACATATCGCAGATTGCGAGGAGGTTCACATGGCAGGTGGAACATGGATTGACCAGAACAAGATTCGTCCTGGCGTTTACATCAATTACAAATCCGCGCCATCTACGCTCGCCACAATGGGGGAACGTGGAACGGTCGCTATCGCACGCATTCTCGATTGGGGTGCGCAGGAAAAATTCTACACAATCGAAGATCCGGCAGACTGTGTTCAGATGGGCCATTTCGTGACGGATGCAGAAATGCTTTTCGTTCGTCAGATCTTGCTCGGAACGAATCGCACAAATGGCGCAAAAAAGATTCTGGTTTGGTCGCTCAAGACTACCGGTGGCGCAGCCGCAACCGTCACGGTCAGCAGCACATTTACGGCAACGGCAAGATATTCAGGTGCGTTTGGCAATCGCTTGAGCGTCGCTTGTACACTTACATCAGAAAATCATTATCGTGTTGAAACATTACTTGATAATGTCGTTGTTGACACTCAGGATGTTGAAACCGCTGGTGGCGACGATGCCATTACTCAGCTTGTCGCAAACCAATATGTTGAATTTAGCGGCACCGCAATTCAGGTTACGTCTGGTTCTGATTTAACTGGTGGCGCAAATGGAACTATAGCTTCCGGAGCTTATCAGGATTTCCGTGATGCACTCGCTGTAAACCAGTTCGATATCGTTATATATGACGGTTCGGATGCATCTGAAAAAAGCAACTTTGCGCAGTTCGTCAAATCGCAGTCGAACGAAGAGGGGAACAAATGCCAGTTGGTCGTTAGTGACTACGCAGCAGCCGACAACGAGTGTGTGATTTCTGTCTATCCTCAGTCGCTCACGCTGATTGATGGGACGGTGTTGAGCGCACAAGACCTGACATGGTGGGTTGGCGGTGCATCTGCCGGCGCTAATGTTTATGAATCATTGACGTATGCCGCGCATCCTGATGCAGTATCGGTGACGCCTGCGCTATCGAAATCGCAGCAGGAATCCGCTATCAATGCCGGAAACTTTGCTTTGATTGGTCAGTTTGAAAAGGTTCAAGTCCTTACTGATATCAATTCATTCCATTCGTTTACGGTCAACAAAGGCAAGGCATTCAAAAAGAACCGTGTTGTCCGCACTGTGTTCGGTCTTTGCAATGATATCTATCGTGCATTCTCACTGTATTACATTGGCGCGGTTCATAATGATGAAGAGGGCCGCAAATCGCTCAAAGGCGAAATTCTCAACATTATGAATCGGTATCAGGGCAACCGTGCATTGCAGAACGTGGTCGCAGATGATGTTACCGTTCTCAAAGGTGAAGACGTTGACGCCGTTGTTATTGAGATTTACTGTCAGCCGGTAGACTCAATTGAAAAGATTTACATCAACATCACGATTTCCTAATGCGAGGTGAGACATGGCATATTTACTCGAACGCGATGCGTTAAATGGAAAAGAGGGCCGCGCGATTTGTACAATCAATGGCCGCCAAGTTGAAATGTTCGGTATGAAGAAGGTGCAGCTTGATTATTCGCTTGAGGAAAGTGATTTCAAGGTTGTGGGGACTCGTCTCGTTCAGAAGAAGACAACTGGAATTTCTTTAACCGGCTCGATGGATATTTATTATGGCACTCCAGACTTTCGAAATCTGATTCAGAATTACATTAAGACTGGAAGCCTTCCGTATTTTACAATGCAAGTAACCAATGATGATCCTGCGTCATCTGTTGGGATACAAACGATTGTGCTTTACAATGTAAAGCTGCAAAGTGGTGTTCTCGCAATGCTCGATGCAGATAGCGATGTTTTGTCTGAGAGCGTTAGCTTTAGTTTTACAAGCTTTGAATATTTGGATGAATTTGGTCGTCCGATTCAGCTTGGATAATAACAGACGCCGCTTAGCGGCGTCATTTTACAACAGGAGTTAGTATGTCAAATCTCAAAGGATTTCTTAAACCTGCGTATACAGAAAAATTTATTGAGGTCGAAGTCTCAGATAAATTTCTTGATGACGAAGGAAATCCATTAAAATTCAAACTGAAATCAATCCCGTTAAGTCTTATAAACTCGCTGCAGAAGAGATCAATTAAGACTAAGAAGGTTAATGGTAAAACGATAGAGGATCCGGATGCAGATGAGTTTTTGGATCGTTGCCTTGTTGAATCAAGTGTTCAGCCAGACTTTAAAGATCCTGAGCTTTGTCATGCTTATGGAACGGAAGATCCGATTGCTGTAATCTCAAAGATGCTTTCATTCGGAGAAAGAGACAAGCTTGGAAAAGCTTTCATGGCTGTCAATGACATGTCTCAGGAAGACTTCTCCTCTATTGGGGAAATCACAAAAAACTAATAGACGAGGCCGAAGAAATTATCAATGACGACTATGATGTAGATGCGAGCGTTGCCTATTATTTGTTTATAAATCATGGAATACTTCCGAGCGTGTCTGCAGAACTCGACGAAAGAGAAAAGGCGTTGATAATTGCGATGGCCAAACGAGAAAAAAGACAAACAGACAAAATAACTAACAAAAAGTAATACCCGGCACGTCCGGGTATTCTTTTATTGGAGGTAGTCATGGCAGAATTGTCAAAAGCCATATCCGTTGCAAAGCAATTAAATAGTGTCGTGACAGGAACGGGCAGTTCTCTCGAACGAGCGTTTAATGCGGTTAAGCTTGGGAAGACGGTTATCGGATCAAATCTTGGTACTTTGTCAACAGCCGAAAAAAAGATTTATGGCATAAATGATTCTCTTGTGTCTACATCTACCTCTATCGAAGGACTAATTGAGCGGCTCAACAATTTTAATGACCGCATTGGCGGGGCGATGGAGTTATATTCTTCATTCACTCCTGTTTTTGGAGAGATATCTATCGGAGGCCATGGCTTATCAGAATTTCCAAATACCATTCAAAAGATAGTGAGAATGCTTGGGGCTTCTAACACGATTGTTGGACGGATGTTGTCTAAGATTGATAAGGTTATCCGAACTGTTGAGCGTGTTAGGGCAATTTTGAACACAATCAAAAAGATTGTGTTTTGGGGCGGTCTTTTGTTCCTTTCGGAAGTAATTCTTCCAAAGATTATAAGAAACGTAATGACTGGAAAGGGGGAATTGTCGGGCCTTTCATTACTCATTACGGGCCTTAAGACAGATATGCAGGATGGTGCTGCTGTTGCTGCAAATGCCGTCGTCGGGGCGACAAGTGCCGTTGTTAATGGCGTTCAAAAAACCAGTGAGAGCATTTCTGGCGCGATTGAATATGCGGAGAAAAATGTAAAAGGTGCATATGATGCAAGCGCGTCATATGCAGAAAAGGCGAAGAACATCGCAATAAAGTCCGGATTGAAGATAAAAGACGAAGCGATTATGTTTGCCAACAACGCGAAGGAAGCAGGCGGAATTGCAATAAAAGACTATAAAAACAATTTTGAAGAACTTATCTCAACAGTAGGCAATTTCACGAATAAAGCGAAAAAGGATTTTGAAAAACTCCCGACGGATGAGTTTATAAAAAAATATGGGAAGGAAATGAAAAAAGTTGGATATCAGCTGTTTTCATTTACAGCCGGTCATCTGTGGAACTTACATAAAATCATAAAACTATATAAAAGAATAAACTCTCTGATTAGCATTGGTGTTGGGCTTTACAATAAAGCTCTTGATTCAATTGCCAGTTTAAGAGACGTATCAGAAGATTTGGCAACGGCAGAAAGAAGTGTCGCAATGTTTGGAGTTGAAGGATCTTCTGCGATTTTGTCTATCACAAGAGATATAGGAAAATCATTTGCGATGTCTGAGAGCGAGATTTACAAGATGGTTGAAGCTCTTGCTGCGCTCGGGATGACAAACAAACAAATAAAAGACACGCTTAATCTGTCAGGCATGTATTCAGATCTTACTGGTGGAGATTTTAACGCAATTGTTGAGTCTCTAAACGAGGCATTTAGAAAAGGATCTGTTGATGGTCTTACGATGCTGTTTGGAGGCGGTGATGATCTTGAGAAAAGATTAAAAAAGAATATTCTTGGCGCGTTAAAATCAAAAGACGTCGACAGTGCCTTGGAAGAAATAAAGACACTCATGGCTGAATCAAACGCATTATATGAGGATAAAGGATTTGAAAATACAGTAAATAATCTTGGCGCTAAAGCTATAGATGCAATAAAGGGCGCGTCTCCGAAGATTAAAGACATGGTTACTGATGTTATCAATTCTGCATCTGAGAGCGCGGCAGCTGTTGGCATTAGGAATAAAATGGAACGGGTCGCTAAAGAGATTCAGACATCCACATCAAGACAGGTCGAAAAACTTGTCGCATCGTATGACTTTACTGCTCACGATATTAAAACTGCTGCCGCCGAGGCGATCAGGCCTATAATTGATGACCTTTACGAGTTCTTTGCAAATGAAGAAGATAGGCAACGAATTATTGATATAACAAAAGAAGTTGGAAATTTGGTTGTGAAAATCTGGGATTTCGGAAAGGCAGTAATGCACACGTATGAAGAAAATAAAGAATTGTTTAATTCGTTATTTATGCTCGCCGGATTGTCTTTCGGAATAACACATTTCGTCCGAGTCTTTACATTCCTCAAAGAAGCTATTGGCGGTGTTTCCTTTGTTACAAAAGCCCTCATTCCCGCAGGAAAGGCGGCAATGAATACATTCAAAGGTGTGCCCAAAACGGCGTCAAACTTCAAAAGATTAGGCTTGGCGGTTACAATGTTTGCAAAAGCATTGTTTAGCAAATCTTTTGCGATGCCAATACTTGTCCTCACGGCCGCCATTGTCGGTCTGAGAGCTATTTTTAGAAAAATTGGTGGCAAAGACATTGGGTTGCTTGAAACTGTTGTGGCAGTCGCTGTCGGCGGAATTGCCGGCATTGTTTATGGTTTATATGATGCATGGATTGGGTTTTATAATACCATTCTGACGCTCACTGAATATATAGTAAATGGTGTTTGTGGGGCATTCAAACTTATAAAGGATACTGTTCAAAATTTCTTCAGGGGTCTGGTTAGTGCGGTACTACAACTCGTTGAGAGCCTAATTGGCAAGATTGCAGATCTTATTGAATTTGTATCGAGGAACCCTCTCGGTGAAGCACTTGGAATTGATGACGCTGCACGATCATTAAAAGAGATTAAACAAAATATTTCAGATGTAAGAAAAGGTTGGGGAGATAAATATAGCGATTACTCTAAAAAAACACTTGATTTGTCTGGTATCAAAGGGAAGTTTATCGATCCGAGGGACAAACAGGCTGAATGGATCGGTGGTGCGTTTAACGCTCTTGGTCTTGGTAAACATGAAGATGATACTGCCGCCGGTTCAATGAAGAAGATAGCCAAGGAGAGTTCGAGAACGCTCAAGAGTATTAACGAAATAAAGGAAGACACCGGTGATATGTCGCATGACGTATCAAGCATGTCGCATAAAGAAGAAGATTTAAGATGGATGAAAGATTTGGCTGAACAAAGATTTGTAAATGATGTGAATCTGAGACAGCTTACACCAACAATAAACCTAACCATTTCTGGCACAAACAACAGTCCGCAAGATTATGCACGTGCGATAGAGCGAGAGCTTAGACAGATGGCTGACGCAGGATCGTTTAATGCGTATGGGGAGGTAGGATAATGGAAAATCAGTTTGGAATCTATTTTAATACTGTTGACGTTGACGGCGTAACGAAACAATCCGTTCGTCTTCCTGTTAATCCGACGGAAATTACCGTGTCTTATCCTGGTGAAAGCAGCACATATAACCTAATAAACATTGGCGAGGTGATTATACCAAGAAATCCAAAGCTCGCCGTCGTAGAGATTTCTAGTTTTTTCCCAAGGAATGCGTTTATCGATATAACTGTATCTAACTCGTGGTATAAACCAGAATTTTATGTTGAATTTTTCCATCAGCTTCAAAAGAAAAAAATGGTTTTTGATTTCATAATCAATCGTTTTGATTCGGATCAACACATGTTTGACACATCGTTCAAAGCTGTTTTGACTGACTTTGAGATATCAGACAAAGGTGGTGAAAGTGGTGATGTCTATTATAAGCTAAATGTTAGCGAATATCGCAGCACTTCTCCACAATTTGTTGAGTTGATCGAAGAAGACCAGGCGGACGATGTTACATATTTAACTCAAGTAAACCAAAGAGACGTTCCGAATGATGAAATTGTTGCCGGAGACATGGTAACTGTAAATGGACCCGTGTTCCAAACAGATGATGAGCTGATTACAGCATATTCATCGTCTCGCAAATTTGTAACAGACGTTCGCGCTGTTGTGAACCGAGTTCTTCCTCCGGATGCACGTGAATCATTTAATCGTGTGTATATTGGTGGACTCGGATGGGTTCGAAAAACAGATTGCATCAAAGGGAACGTCGGCAACACAATAAATAGGATCAACATAGGTACATCAAACAATGAAAACGCTTGAGCTAACATTTGAAAACATCGAGAGCGGGTTCTCTGTCGGACAGGGGTTTGAAGGCACAACTGGATATGACGCAAACATCGGCTATGAAGGCAAAAATCTTGACGAGTTCGTCTATCTTGAGGAATATGGTGACCTTCAAGAGGCTGATGTGCTTTATGAGGATACGTTTAGCACTGGAATATTTAAAGTAAACCCATCATCTCTTTCTCTTAGGACAGAAAGAACATGTTCCCCGGCGACGCTGTCTGGTGAAATACCTGATGTAAAAGATCATGTTCCGCGAATGGGAGCAACAGTACGATTAAAGGTCGATGGTATTTTGGTTTTTTATGGTCGGGTGTTTAACACAACTATCAACAGATGGGGTGTGTTGAATTTTGTGGCATATGATCAGATCCGATATCTTAAAAATTCGTTTACGAATTTCTACCCATCATCGTATTCAGTCAAAAACGTTATTACAGACATTGCAAATCATTATGGGTTGAAAGTTGGAAAGCTAGCGGATGTTCCAAATACAGGACAATCATTGACAATCGATAATGAGTCTGCATTTGATGTAATCTCAAAGCTTGTTGATGTTGCAACAGTTCTCACACAAAGGATTATTGTTTTCTACGATAACTGTGGAGAGTTGAGGCTCAGTTATGCTGATGAAATGGTGTCTGATTTGTTGAACGAACGCAGAGCTTTTGAAGGCATAACTGGATATGACGCCGAGATAGGCTACGAAGGAGAAAACCTTGATGAATTTGTTTGGCTTAATGAGTATGGTGATTTACAAGAATACACTGATATCGATTGGACACTTGCATATCTCAATGACGTCGTTGTTGGTGATGATTCTCTTGCTGTTGATTATGAACTGACGACGGATATTGATGAAGATACGTATAACCAGATTTTCCTTTATAGGGAATCGAGCGGCGCAGGCAGTAGAGTTTTTGCGACGGCACAAGATGAATCAAATGTTGCCAAGTGGGGGGTATTGCGTTTGACCGAGAGTGTCGAAGAGCAAATGAATGAAGAACAGATGCATGACAAGGCGGATAAGCTCCTCGAAATGAAGAACAGACCGTTTAAAACAATGCGCATATCTGCGTTGGGCGTTGTCGGTTTACGAGCCGGGATGATGATAACAATCCATTTCCCGTCATTGGATGATGAAGTATCAAAGAAGCAACGCGTCGTGATAGATTCGATTGAGCATAAGTTTGAAGACGGCGTTCACACTATGGATTTGGAGGTCCGAACGTTCTGGAGGGATACGCCATGAGCAATCTTTTAACGACAATCCAGAGTATTGCGGTAAATGCAGTCAAATCGACAAATCCCGTTGAATACTGCTTTGGAACTGTTACATCTGTCAATCCGCTAAAGGTTCGATTGAATGAAAGCACGTTGGAAGTGTGGGGCGATACATTGATGCTCACGTCTGCCGTTGTCGAACGGAAGCTCACAATCAAAAAACATACGCATGAAATCGGTGATAACGTCGCAAACCATACTCATCCGTTTTCTGGTTCGTTCGAGGGAACAATATCAGGGAAACCGGCGGCAGGCGCGATCTCAGGAACGGTGAATAAATCTACCGATACATTCTTCACGTCGAAAACCAAAATCGTCGATACCGTTCTGGATGCTTTTGTCAATGAACACGGAGATACTGAACACCATTTGCCGGTAGAAATACCGGAAGATAAGAGCAAAATCGTAGTCACTATCAATCGCGGATTGCAAAAAGACGACAAGGTAATTATGCTCCGTGTATGCGGTGGCCAAAAATTCGTTATCCTTTCACGCGTTTTTAAGCGCGATGACGAATCGGAGTAGGTATGAACATCAAAACAAGCCGAGTTGAATTTGCATCATATTCATCTAACGAATGGATTGTTGATTTTGAATCAGGCGATAGCGGACAACCCAAATCGGTTCTTGATGCAGTTGCGCAGGATATTCGTTTTGCGCTCGGTGTCGAACGTTACAAATGGCCGGTTATGGGTTCAAACTTCGGCGTTACATTTGATGACCTGATTGGCACTGATTACAACTACATCCGCTCCGAAGTCGTCCGACGCATTCGTGACGCATTATCGATTGACGACAGGATATTACAGGTGGATGATTTCCAGTTCACACCGCTTGAGGATTCTGGTATTCTGATTTCATGCGTTGTTCAGACAACTTTCGGTGATGTGTCGGTGTCCACGACAATCCAATCGTGAGGGGAATATGATAGACTTATCGACAAAGACGTATAAGCGAATTCTTGATGATATGCTCGCCGATATTCCAGGCGATTTGAACAAGCGCGAGGGTTCACTAATCCGAACGAGTTTGGGTACTGCCGGATGGGCGATTGAGGGACTATATATCAATCTTGCCTATATCCAAAAGCAAGCATACGGAAAGACAGCAACGGGGGTATATCTTGACTACATTGCTGCACAATGCGATCTGCAACGCAAACCCGCAACAAATGCAGTTAGGTATGCACGTTTCAATGCAGCTCCACCAGTAGGAACAAGATTCGCCGTCAAGAATATCAGTGAAAACGTTTACTACTATTTATCGAAAGCGTGCGAACACATCCCGGACGTTGCACACCCAGGCACACCGTATATCGGTGAAGTCACGTGCGAAACAGCGGGAAGTATCGGAAACGAATATTCCGGCGATTTGTCAACAGTATCGTACATTTCCGGACTTACGTCTGCAATATTGCTTGATATCGTAGAACATGGTGACGATGAAGAAACAGACGATTCGTTACGAAAAAGATACGAGCTTGCGGTCGGTGCCGTAGAATTTGGTGGAAATATCGCATCATATCGGAATTACATTCTGTCTCTGTCTGGTGTTGGTGCTGTGCAGGTCTATCCTTCATATAACGGGCCGGGAACTGTTCTTTGCTCCGTAATCGATACGGATTTCAATCCACTTAGCTTTGACAAGATGGTCGAAATCCAGAATCTTGTTTGTCCACCTGAATCTACAGATCCGAGTGAACCATCTGCGAATGGTTATGGAATGGCACCTATCGGTGCAAAAGTTGTCATAACTACTGCAACCGAGAAAACAATCGATATCACTGCGACCATCACGATTAAATCTGGTTCATCCAGAACTATCAGTGAAATCAACGATGATGCGATTGAACAAATGAATGAGCATTTCAAGATGATGCTTGAAGATTGGGGAAAGATGGGGAGTTGGAACAACGCGACGTATTCGCTCGTATTGTATTACAACAGGGTTGTGACAATCCTAAACAACATCGATGGCGTTGAAGTTGCAAACGACGTATATGTAAATGAACAGACGGTAAACATAGGATTTATCGAAAACAAAGACTGGCAGCAGATCCCGGTCCTGAATTCGTTGGTTTTGACGCAAGGTTCATAGGAGATTCACATGCATTGGTATGACTTGCCAGACCTGTTGCCGCCGGTCTATCGCAACATCAAATCGATGTTTGCGACTGCAGATGCAGAGAACATTGAACTGCAAAGATTCCGTGCGTTTGTAACACGGATTATGGACAATTTCTTTATCCAGACGTGTGACGTTCAAACGATTGAGTATTGGGAGGCGCTACTCGATATCAAACTATACGGAAATCCAACGTTGGATGAACGCCGTGAGATGATATTGCTGCATTTGAACAATTCAGACCCGATAACAGATCCGTTTGTTAGGCAGGTCATGCACAATCTATTTGGAAAAGGGAATTACACTTTTGAACCGAGGCCAGAACATCCATTATCGTACATCGTAGAAATGTACGACACAGACTATGAACACATTGAAAGATTTCTGGATTGGTTTTATAAGGTATGCCCTGCACACATTGCACTTGACGTTTCACATGTAGAGAGGGCAGACGGTGAAATATTCATATCATCGATATCGCCGGGACAATACATGGCAAGGGCAACGGCAAGCGTCATCGTCGGGACTGGTTCAATCTGGTTGGGCGGGACTGAGTATTCGCTCGATATGATGGAGTTGTGAGGTATGAGATTCTATAAGCTGAATGGCGTTTGGCAGTCATGGGATTACCTGCACAACGAACTCGGATACGCAGAACACGCAACAAGACCGACTGTTTTCAAAAGCTGTGCCGATGCAACCTGGGGTGAAGATGCGGGCAACGGATACTATGACGGTGACGTGAACGACATGATAAACGGCACATTCTGGACTGATGCTGATCCGACGGGTTGGTTCTCGTTGAATGGTCTGGTTTGGAATAGCGAAACGTATCCGGCAGATGCAACACCGAGTTTACTTGTAAAAGATGGCGTTGCTTCGGATGCATTGGTTATCACGTGCGACGATGGGAATTACTATCTGATTCGAGCGATTATCGATACGACTGCATGGATACCGGAAAGCGAAGTAGAAGCGTTAGGTTGGCGTTCGCCGTCGTTTGTTGTTGTCGATAGTACGACGGGCAAGGTTGTATCCGGATACAATCAGGAATTGGATGTTTACGAATTGCCGTCGGTGGTTCTGAACAGCGAAGACGGCTATGAGACGTATGAGCTGCCGTCTGTTTCATTGCCAACGCCCAACGTCGTTATCGGCGTTCCTATTGCTGGGCCGGTTCAAGCGTTCTGGTTCACGGATAACGGCAGAAACGAAACAAACGATAAAATGTTTACTGTAGTTGGTAATCCGCTATTCAATGAGGACGGAAGCGTCGCGAGAAATGAGTTGTATGATAGCGCTGTTCCTCTTTCGTTTATGCAACATGATGGGAACATGTTTGAAGCAGACAGCGACAGTGACATTGTTCGTTATCTCCCAGTGACTGATCGTTTAGTGCTTAGTATTCCGGGTGATTCGACAACACGTGGCAAATCTGCATGGTCTGTGCAGTGCGCAAAGCTGTTTGTGCTATCGTATGCAAACACGCAGTTACCGGATGTGCAGATTGAGCTTCCGATTAACGAGGTTGGCGAGTATGGAACGAGTATTACCCTGCCGACCATCGATGGTGAGTATGAGAGTGGTGGTAAAACATGGAAGCCGTCTGCATGGGATATTGGTGCGTTCGGTAGTAGTTACAGTTTGACGGGGGATGTTGTTGC
>CADAFC010000002.1 GCA_902787095.1 uncultured Bacteroidia bacterium | reverse complement strand
AAAATAATAATTTTTTTTGTTATGATCATAAAATTAAAATAAAATTTTACTTTTCGGTCTAATTACTAATTGTCTATTGCAAGAGATATTTATAACATTACTATATTTAGTCTATTTTACTAAACTTTTTATTGCTATTTCAAAATTTTTTCGTATTTTTGCAGCGAATTAGTTTATTATATTAGACTTATTATGATACTAAGCGACACGATTAAAGAAAGACGGTCAAAACTGAAGCTTTCGCAAGCTGACCTCGCCGAAATGACACGAGTGAGCCTTGCCACAGTGAAAGACATCGAACGCGGGAAAGGGAATCCTTCTATACAAACGATAGAGAAACTACTTGACATTCTGGGACTCGAGATAGTGTATCGCATCCGCCAAACAGTTTAAAATATATTGATTATGAGACGATTAAATGTTTTTTGGAATAACAAAAAAGCCGGAACTCTGACAGAGATGAGACCAGGAAGAGGCTATATTTTTGAATATAATCCTCTGTATTTGGCAAGCGAACTTCCGCATGTTTCTATGACCCTGCCCAAGTCAAAGACACCATACGAAAGCGAGCGTCTATTCCCGTTTTTCGCCAATATGCTGCCTGAAGGGACACTACGTCGTGTAGTCTGCCGCACAAATCATATCGATGAGAAAGACTATTTTGGTATTCTTTACGCAATGTCTGATGTGGATAATATTGGTGCTGTAAGTTTAAAAAAGATTGAAAATGAAGTCAATGACACTCAGTTTTAACCTCGATGCGAGGCATCATACCGACGAGATGACTCAAGCCATGCAACGCATCTCGCTGTCAGGTGTTCAAGAGAAATTTCCCGCCGTGGTTGATGGTGGCAAAATCCGTCTCGCCGCCGACGGCGAACGCTCAACTCATATACTGAAGCCTGCGCCATGGGATGTTTCACTCTCCGAGCGATGGCACATTCCCGCCAACGAGTACCTCACTATGCAAATAGCATCGCAGGTGTACGGCATCGAGGTGGCCGACAACGGACTTTGCAAAACTCCAAACGGACATCTGGTATATATCACCAGCCGCTTCGATATCAGTCCCAGCGGAATCAAATACCCGATGGAGGATATGGCAACCTTGATTGGCAAAAGCGAAAATTACGGTGGCACCACTTTCAAATACAAAGGCTCGTATCTGGATATCGCCAAATGCATTCGCCGATACATCCCGGCATGGATGACAGAGATGGAGAAATTCTTTGAACTTGTGGTTTTCAACTACATATATGCCAATGGCGACGCTCATCTTAAGAATTTTTCAGTGATGCTAAGCGACGGCGATTACCATCTCACCCCGGCATACGATCTTTTAAACACAGCACTTCACGTTCGTGATGAAGATTTTGCCCTTGACGGAGGTCTGTCGCCTGATATGCCGCGTAGCGAAAACTATATCCGCACAGGCCATCCGTGTCGTCAGGATTTCGAATGGTTTGCCAACGAGATATATCTTGTCAACAGCCGTTCACACAAGATTTTGGACAAATTCATGGCCGTGCCAGATGCCACCCGTCAGTTAATAAATGACAGTCAATTATCTGAAAAACTCAAGCGTAACTACCTTCGAATAATAACCGAACGTGTCAGCAGATTTGTGCGACAATAAAATTTTTTTAACTGACATTTTGTCAGAATTTTGTATCTTTGCAGTTTGTTCAGGAGATTTATTCGCCTCTGGCGAATGCTTTCGCTTCGCTCAGGTCTCCATTCCGCTTTGCTCCAGTCGAAATGACGAACACACAACCGTCATTTCGGGCGAAACGAAGTGAAATCGAGAAATCTCTAACTACCACTCGTCATTTCGAGCGAAACGAAGTGAAGTCGAGACCTGAGCGAAGCGAAAGCATTAACCGCAGGTTAATAAATCTCAATAGAAAAGAATAATAAACATTTATAAAATGAAAATATCATATAATTGGCTTAAGCAGTACATCAAATGCGACCTCCCGGCGGAGGAATTGGGAAAAACATTGACCGGAACAGGTCTCGAAGTTGAAGACATGACTCGTTATGAGTCGGTGAAAGGCGGCCTCAAAGGCGTCGTCGTCGGAAAGGTGCTCACATGCATCGACCATCCTAACTCCGACCATCTTCACATCACCACCGTCGACGTCGGTCAGGCTGAGCCTCTGCATATAGTGTGCGGCGCCCCTAACGTGGCAGCCGGACAGAAAGTCTTAGTGGCAACAATAGGTACCGAGCTCTGGATAGGCGACGAACATATCACCATCAAGAAAGGCAAGATCCGCGGCGAGGTGTCGGAAGGCATGATTTGCGCCGAAGACGAGCTCCAACTCGGCACTTCTCACGAAGGCATCATGGTGCTTCCCGACAACTACGAAGTGGGCAAGCCTGCCTCGTTCTACTTCCCTGTGGAAGAAGACTACACCTATGAAATAGGCCTCACCGCCAACCGCTCCGACGCCACATCGCACATCGGATGCGACCGCGACCTCGTGGCTGCCCTCAACCATAAAAACAACACCCGTCAATATAAGATCGAACGCCCTTCTGTCGACGCTTTCATGGTGGAAAACACCAGCAACGACATCGAAGTCATCGTGGAAGACACCAAGAACTGCCCTCGTTACACCGGCGTCACCGTCAGTGGCGTGAAAGTAGGTCCTTCACCGGCATGGCTCAAAAACCGCCTCGAAGCAGTCGGACTGCGCTCAATCAACAACATCGTCGACATCTCCAACTACGTCTTGATGGAAGTCGGACAGCCTCTTCACATCTTCGACGCAGATAAGATAAAAGGTAAAAAGGTGATTGTCAAATGCTTGGCCAAAGACACCCCATTCACCACTCTTGACGGCGTGCAGCGCAAGCTCAGCAACACCAACCTCATGATTTGCAACGCCGAAGAGCCTATGTGCATAGCCGGCGTGTTCGGCGGCCTCGACTCTGGAGTGACAGAAGAGACCAAGAACGTCTTCATCGAGAGCGCCTACTTCAACCCCACCTCCATCCGTAAGACAGCGCGTTTCCACGGACTTCAGACCGACGCCAGCTTCCGATTCGAACGCGGCTGCGACCCTAACATCACCATCTACGCACTGAAACGCGCGGCATTGCTGGTGAAAGAACTCGCAGGCGGCACAGTGTCATCAGAGGTGAAAGACGTGAAAAACGGCGACTTCACCCCTGTCCGCGTACAGTTCAAGTTCGACTATCTCAACAAGATAGCAGGCCAGGAAATTGAAAAAGAAATAGCCGTCAATATCCTTAAAGACCTTGACTGTCAGGTGGTTGAGCTCACCGACGCCTACGTCACCGTCGACATCCCGACATGCAAAGTCGATGTCTATCGTCCAGCCGACCTCGTCGAGGAAATCCTCCGCATCTACGGCTATGACAACATCGCCATCCCTACGAAAATCAACGCCAGCATCAACGTCAACCCTAAACCTGACAAAGAGAAGATTCAGAAAGAAATCTCCATCATGCTGGCTTCCAACGGTTTCTACGAGATAATGAACAACTCTCTCACGAAATCGGCATATACAAGAGACCTCGACAGCTTCGACGAGGCAAACAACGTGAAAATCCTCAACCCGTTGAGCTCCGACCTCGACGTGATGCGCCAGTCGCTGCTGTTCGGCGGACTCGAGAGCATCGCTCGTAACCAAAGCTTCAAGAACTTCGACATGAAGTTCTTCGAGTTCGGCAACGTCTATAGCTTCAACGCCGCCAACAAAGCAACAGAGCAGAAGCCTCTCAACCCTTACAACGAGAACTTCCGCCTCGACATGCTCATCACCGGCAACGACAGAGAAGAGTCATGGAATGGCAAGCCGATGAGCCTCTCATTCTACGACTTGAAGAAATATGTCCTCGGCATCTTCCACAAAATCGGCATCAACACCGACGAACTCGAGATGACAGAAGGCAATGAGTCACATTACGATTATTCAATCGTTTACTCATTGAATAACAATAAGTTAGTAACTTTAGGCAAGATAAACGCAAAGACCTTGAAGATGTTCGACGTGAAGAAAGATGTCTTCTACGCCACATTCGACTGGGATGCCGTCTTGAAAGTCATCAAGAGCTTGAAGACCATCAGCTTCGAGGCATTGCCGAAGTTCCCGAGCGTACGCCGCGACCTCGCCCTCGTTCTGGATAAGAACGTGACATTCGAGCAAATCAAGAAACTGGCATTCGCCACAGAGCGTAACATCCTGAAATCAGTGAATTTGTTCGACATCTACGAAGGTGACAAGATTCCTGCAGGCAAGAAACAGTATGCTGTCAGCTTCACGATTCAAGATAAGCAGAAGACTTTGACCGACAAGGTCATTGAGAAGACCATGGCAAGGATTCAGCAGGCTATCGAGCAACAACTTAACGCGACATTGAGATGATTGATATTCAATCGATTAAACAACGTTTCGGCATCATCGGCAACGACCCTGCTCTGAACCGTGCCATCGAAGTGGCAGTACAAGTGGCTGCCACCGACCTCACCGTGTTCATCAGCGGAGAGAGCGGCACCGGTAAAGACGTGTTTCCGCAGATAATACACCAGAACAGTGTACGCAAACATGGTCCTTACTTCGCCATCAACTGCGGCGCCATCCCGGAAGGCACCATCGACTCGGAGCTGTTCGGTCACGAAAAAGGCTCATTTACAGGGGCTTACGACACCCGCAAAGGCTACTTCGAGGTGGCTGACGGCGGCACCTTGTTCCTCGATGAAGTAGGCGAGCTGCCATTAGCGACGCAGGCCCGACTGCTGAGAGTGCTCGAAAACGGTGAGTTTATCAAAGTTGGCTCGTCGAAGATTCAGAAAACCAACGTCAGAGTGGTCGCCGCCACCAACGTCGACATCCCGATGGCCATCGAAAAAGGACGCTTCCGCGAGGACTTGTACTATCGTCTCAACACCGTCCCGATTCACATCCCTGCTTTGCGCGAACGTAAAGACGACATCAAGCTGCTTTTCAGAAAGTTCGCTTCCGACTTCGCTGAGAAATACCATATTCCGGCAGTGACACTCACTCCAGAAGCCCTCACGATGTTCGAAAACTACCGCTGGGACGGCAACATACGTCAGCTGAAGAACGTCACCGAGCAGATTTCTATCATTGAGACTGAGCGCATTATAACACCTGAGATACTGAAAAACTATCTGCCCGAGCAGACAGCTCTTCCTGCCATCTTCAAAGACGAGAGCAAAGCCGACTCCATCTCCGAGCGCGACATCCTTTACAAGGTGCTGTTCGACATGAAGAAAGACATCACCGAGCTCCGCAAGACCGTCGACGAGCTGACAGCAGGACATATTCCGACAACGACACAGATTGCCACACCTATCAAGGCGACCGTCATCAACAGTTCGAGAAACACCAACCTCGTAGAATACGAGAACACCCAAGATGCCGAGGTAGAATACCTTCAGGAGAAGCCTGCAATTGACAACCTCTCGCTCCAAGACAAGGAAAACGAAGTGATTATCAAGGCATTACAAAAACACAACGGCAAACGCAAAGACGCAGCGAAAGAGCTGGGAATCAGCGAGCGCACATTGTACAGAAAGATTAAAGAATACAATATTAATATGTGATGATAAAAAAAGTTAACACCTTATTAATATTAATAGCGGCTCTTGTGCTGACAAGCTGCGGCATCTACTCCTTCACCGGAGCGAGCATCCCTGCTGAGGCGAAAACCGTGTCGGTGCAGCATTTCCCGAACAACGCCAACTTGGTCAACCCTATGCTCAGCGACATCATCACCAACAATCTGCGCGACCGCTTCATGAACCAGACATCACTCGACGAGGTGTCCGACAACGGCGACCTCGCCATCGAAGGTGAGATAATTGACTACAAGACGGCCCCTACTGCCATCACCGGCGACCAGGTAGCCGCCTTGAACCGCCTCACCATCACCGTGAACGTCAGGTTTTACAACAGATACGACGAATCGAAGAACTTCGAGCAGAAGTTCTCTCAATACGACGATTACCCGAGCACTCAGGACTTGAACGTGGTGCAGGAAGCACTTGTCAACACTATATGCGACAAGTTGTGCGAAGACATTTTCAACAAAGCTGTTGTTAACTGGTAGACATGGACATAAAGAAACTGACACGGTTATTTGAAAATCCTGAAATCATTGACACTCAGGATGTTAACACACTCAAGGAGATTGTGAAGGAGTTCCCTTACTTCACAGCGGCTCAAGTGTTGCTTGCCATCGGCATGACACGTGTCAGTCACAATGATTCCACGATACAGCTTCGCAAAGCCGCAGCCATGGCACCCGACAGAAATGTTCTCCGCAAACTGTGCACCCAACTTCCCGATGAATACGTCACAACATCGAAAGACGTTGACAATCAGCATGATATCATCCCAGAAAAGACTATTCTGATTCCGGAAATAGACCTCGGTGGCACATCGGAAGACCTCAACCGTGAAGTGGCGCTCCTCGAAGAGAAGAAAAAGACCCTCGACGAGCTCATGGCAATAATAGAAGACAAGATTTCGGAGCTCGAAAAAGCGAAAAAAGAACCTAAAAAAGAAGAAAAAAAACTGTCAAAAGCGGAAATTATCGACAAATTCATCGCCGAAAACCCGTCGATTTCACGTCCAAAACAGGAGTTTTTCAACCCGATTTCAGCCGCTCAAGAGTCTGTCATCGACCAAGAGAACATCGTAAGTGAAACATTAGCAACGATTTACGAAAATCAAGGGTATTTTGAAAAAGCAATTTCAATTTATGAAAAATTAAAGTTGAAATATCCGGAAAAAAGTATTATTTTTGCAGGTCGAATTAATGCGTTAAAAAATAAGTTAAACAATTAATATTTAAGAAAATGTACGTAACAATTTCAGTGTTGATCCTTATCATCAGTTTTTTGATGATGTTGGTGGTTTTGGTTCAGAACTCAAAAGGTGGCGGATTGGCATCTAACTTCTCATCGCACAACCAGATTCTCGGAGTCCGTCAGACGACAGACTTCCTTGAGAAGACAACATGGACCCTCGCTGTCCTCTTAGTGGTTTTCTGTCTCGCATCAAGCGTCACAATTCCTAAGAACGGCGTTCAGGGTGTCGGTCAGGAAAGCAAGATCGAAGTGCCTCAGGCACCGGCTAATCTTCCTGCTCCAGATGCAGAACCAGCTGAATAAAATCTGAAAAGGTAAGACAAAAAATGTCAGAATGTCACTCGTTCTGACATTTTTTTTATAATTTGGCAGACAAAAACCATTTTGGAACGATTTTTGATAAAGAAGATTCGCAAGAAAATAACAATTAAAAAATATAAAATCATGGCAAAATTGAATATCAAACCGTTGGCAGACCGCGTCGTCATTGAGCCGGCTGTCGCAGAACAGAAAACCGCAAGCGGAATCATCATCCCTGACACAGCAAAAGAGAAACCTCAGCAAGGCACTGTCGTGGCAGTGGGTCCTGGCACAAAAGACAACCCTGTCACAGTGAAAGTCGGCGACACCGTCATCTACGGCAAATACGCAGGCACCGAGTTCCACCTCGACGGCAAAGACTATATGATCATGCGTGAAAACGACATCATCGCTATTATCTAAAATCGTAAATAATTAAAAATCAAAGTCATGGCAAAAGATATAATGTTCAATCTGGATGCACGCGACGGCCTGAAAAAAGGCGTCGACGCATTGGCAAACGCAGTGAAAGTGACCCTCGGACCTAAAGGTCGCAATGTTGTTATCGAGAAATCATACGGTGCTCCTCATATCACAAAGGACGGCGTGACAGTGGCAAAGGAAATCGAACTCGCCGACCCAATCGAGAACATGGGCGCACAGCTCGTGAAAGAAGTCGCTTCGAAGACCAACGACCTCGCCGGTGACGGCACTACAACAGCTACAGTGTTGGCACAGTCAATCGTGGCGACAGGCCTCAAGAACGTCATCGCTGGCGCCAACCCGATGGACCTCAAACGCGGTATCGACAAAGCAGTCGCCAAAGTCGTCGCTTCATTGAAGGAACAGTCGGAAATCGTTGGCGACAACAACGAGAAGATTCAGCAGGTCGCTACCATCTCAGCTAACAACGACTCAACAATCGGCTCACTCATTGCAGAAGCTATGAGTAAAGTGAAAAAAGAAGGCGTCATCACAGTAGAAGACTCAAAAGGTATAGAGACATACGTCGACGTCGTCGAAGGTATGCAGTTCGACCGCGGCTACATCTCACCTTACTTCGTCACCGACACAGAGAAGATGGAAGCTGTCTATGACAACCCATATATCCTTATCTACGATAAGAAAGTCAGCGTGATGAAAGACCTCCTCCCAGTGTTGGAGAAGACATTACAGACAGGCCGCGCCTTGTTGATCATCGCTGAAGACATCGACAGCGAGGCTCTCGCAACATTGGTTGTCAACCGCTTACGTGGCTCATTGAAAGTCGTGGCTGTGAAGGCTCCTGGCTTCGGTGACAGACGTAAAGAGATGCTTGAAGACATCGCCATCCTCACAGGCGGCACCGTCATCAGCGAGGAAAAAGGCTATCGTCTTGAAGATGCCACTTTGGCAGAACTCGGCTCATGCGACAAGATCACTGTCACAAAAGACAACACGACTATCGTCAACGGCCACGGTGACAAGGAAAACATCCAAGGCCGCGCAGCTCAGATCAAGTCACAGATCGCCACAACGACATCTGACTACGACCGTGAGAAACTCCAGGAGAGACTGGCAAAGATCGCAGGTGGCGTAGCAGTCATCCACGTCGGCGCAGCATCAGAAGTCGAGATGAAAGAAAAGAAAGACCGCGTTGAAGACGCTTTGAACGCAACACGTGCTGCTATCGAAGAAGGTATCATCCCTGGCGGTGGCGTCGGATTCATCAGAGCTATCAAGGCTTTGGAGAAGATGAAAGGCGACAACGACGATGAGACAACAGGTATCTGCATCATCAAACGCGCTCTGGAGGAGCCTCTCCGTCAGATCGTCGAGAACGCAGGCCTCGAAGGCTCAGTGGTCGTCAACAAGGTTGCGATGGGCAAGGGCGACTTCGGCTTCAATGCTCGTACCGAGACATACGAGAACATGCTCAAGACAGGTGTCATCGACCCAGTGAAGGTGTCGAGAGTGGCACTCGAGAATGCAGCATCAATAGCAGGCATGCTCCTGACAACAGAATGCGTCATCTCCAACCACAAAGAGGAGAACCCAGCACCGCAGATGCCTCCAATGGGCGGCGGAATGCCAGGTATGATGTAAAAAATATCATCGATTAAAAAATTGTAGAGACGTGCCATGGCGCGTCTCTACTTTTTTATATCGATGAAATTCCATTTTCTTTCATGAAACTTCGTATCTCCGTAGCATGCCGCCCCCGTATGATGACGTGATGGTTCCCTATGGTGCGGTGCAACAGATACGGCTTCAAGTTGACATCAAGCATTATCTGCGTACGACAGAAATGGTCACTATATTGGTTTTCAATAGCTTTTGCATCCAAAGCGATAAACTTATCCAGACGATTACCGCCCCATTTGAAGATGGTGTAGTCGGTCAACGGCATGGCTCCCTGTATGGCGACGCCCAGTCCCGACTCGAAATGCGAGCGTATGATGGTCTCGTCGCACATAGCCAACGGTATGGTGCAATGCGCAAACATCGTGGTGTGGTCGGTGAGCTGCGACGGATTAGCCATGAAAGCCTCCTCGCCACACAGACGTTTCGCCAGAATCATGGTGAGAAGCGTCTGCATGTCGCCCTCACACCCAGCCACTATGCCTTCGTCGTTGAGAAGTGACAAAGCCAAGCAACTCGTTGTGTTACAGACCTTTACAATGTCAAAGCAACGTATCGTCATGGCATTCAAACGCTCTTCCTCACAGATTCTCTTTATTACAAGATATGTCTTGGCAGCCTCTATCATATCGGTATCATCAGGCTCCTTGACAGATTTTGCGCGTTTTTTTATCTCATCTGCCACTTTTGCGGCTTCAGCCTTAGAAATATCATGTATCCCATCGATAAGTCGTTGTAAATCAATATAAACTGATTCAACACCATAATATTCGCGAAGATAATCGTAGTCAACACCCGAGGCAATCAGCCAGTCGGAAGGATAGCCGAACAGTCCTATGCGGGTGCCACGCAACTTGCTCGAAATTGCAGGAACACTATGATTTTCGTTGGCATGTATAGCGTTGATAATCTCGTCGTTGGTGCCATGGATGATATTACCCTCGTTGCCTTGCTCCACAAGATAAGTAAGGATTTCAAGTGCCGCCGCCAATGAGTTGTTGCGACCGTCAGCGATGATTGATATTGAATGCTTCGACGTCGCACACCAAGTGCCCACAAAAATGTTTTTAAACAAGCTCTCCACTCCGCCAGTGGCAATCAACAGATAATCAGGTTTAAAACATATTGATTTCCAATCAGTTGACTCTGCGATAACGGTAATTTCCGCACCACATTCTTTTTCAAGGCGCGAGATAAGGTCGGCGTATTCTGTTTTCACAAAATCGTCGCTCTGAAACAAGGAACGAAGGACTAAAACTTTCATATTTTAATGAGTTACAACAAATCTTTGTGTTCTATTACCGACTTTAACGAAATAAACACCATTTTCGTAAGTTGAAGTTTTTATGTTCAACTCATTGTTAATGACTTCAAACTCAGCAACTTTCTGGCCAACAGAATTGAAAATCATCACATTTTTAATATTCTCTCCTGAGATTTTCAGGAAATCGCTTGCCGGATTAGGATAAAGAGTGAAACCGTTTGCGTTAACCTCACCAACGCCATCATACACAGTAATTAAAACCGGCAATTCATATTCTCCAAATGAAGTCACAAGTTTTAATGTGTCGTTAATCTCATAATCCCTTACGCCATTGAAATAAACATAAACCTCAAGACTGTCAGATGAAGCTATTGTCATACCCTTGATATCATTTCCAGTAAAATCTTCTGAATCCAGGCACATAAAGCTATATTGTGAGGCCATATAATCCTCAATTGTCACATCTGTAGTTGTCTCATTATAAATAGTGAACCTTCCAGGCTCTTCGATGCAACCACCCGTAGACATGCTTATACCATCAACGCTAAACAACACCTCACCTGTTGGAGCAGGCTCGCAGTCATGCTGCTGCAATCCTTGGTTTTCCAAAGCCGAGATAACAGTCTGTGCATTGCTTATTGGCCAAAGGTCGTTGATTACGATGCTGCGGTCAGGAGCGATGAGGATCACGGTAGGATACTGACTGATCTGGAACTGGCTACAAATTGATGTTCCCCCGGCAACACCGCTAATCGTCGGATATTCAACACCGTAGGTGTTAACCCAGTTCAGACAAGCATTCTCATTGTCACCTGTTGCTATCTCAACATAAAAAACGTCATGCATATTGCAGCCCATAGCATAATATGACTCAACAATTTTTGGAGTGGCTTGCTGACAAGGGCCGCATGTCGTGAAGAAGAAATCGACGAGAACATATTGTCCCCCATCGAGAATATCGAACAGATGAACCTCTGTTCCGTGAACGTCGGTGGCTGTAAAATCGACAGCGGTTGACAACGGGCACTGAGCTAACATATTAAGGCTCAATACAATAGCAATAACAAATGTAAAGATTTTTTTCATATCAATGTAATTTGGTGTTAATATCGGAGCAAATTTACACAAAAATCTTTATAAATGATAAAAACTTTTTACTAATTTTGCATTTTGTATGGAAGAAAACAAACCCAGAAAGCGCGACCGTATAATTAAAGGGTTTTCGAAGCTTCTGAAAGAGGACAAATTGAAGGCTGTTTCAGAGTATATCGAGAATCCCGGCGAGTTTATTGCCCTTTTGAAAGGCTTTTGGTACAGCGACACCGAGAAACAGAAGCAGTTCGACGAGTTCAGCGAGAACACCATCTCCAATTTCCACATCCCTTACGGCGTATCGCCCAACGTGGTTATCAACAGCAAGATTTACATGGTGCCTATGGTCATCGAGGAAAGCAGTGTGGTGGCTGCAGCGTCGGCAGCAGCTAAGTTCTGGGGTGACAGAGGTGGTTTTCATGCCGAAGTGATTGATGTTCAGAAGGTTGGACAGCTGCATTTCTGCTATAAAGGCGACAAAGAAGTTTTGAAAAGCCTCATGCCTGAGATAGAGACAGAGCTTCGGAAATCCACCAAGGACATCACCGCCAAAATGGAGAAACGTGGCGGTGGAATCCTTGATATTCAATTAGTTGACTTCACCGACAAGATTCCAGACTACTACCAGCTGCGTGTCACGTTCAACACCGGCGACGCCATGGGTGCCAACTTCATCAACTCGTGCCTTGAGACGTTCGGTCACACCTTGCAGGATTATTTCCTTCGCCGCAGCGAAAATGTCGAGATAGTGATGGCTATTTTGTCGAACTACACCCCGAACTGCCGTGTCAAAGTGTGGGTCGAATGCCCTGTCTACGACCTCGATGGTGTCGACGAACACCTTGACGGTCAAGGGTTTGCAGAGAAATTCAAGAAGGCGGTCGACATCGCTCATATCGACGAATATCGCGCCACCACACATAATAAAGGTATCTACAACGGCATCGACGCCGTGGTGATTGCCACTGGCAACGATTTCCGTGCGACCGAGGCTGCCGGACATGCCTACGCCTCGCGCAACGGACATTACGAGTCGCTCAGCTCATGTGAGATAAAGGACGGCATGTTCAAGTTCTGGCTTGAGGTGCCTATCGCACTCGGCACCGTGGGCGGACTCACGAGCCTCCACCCTCTCGCCAAGGAATCCTTGGAGTTGCTGGGACATCCGTCGGCACCTGAACTTATGACGATAGCAGCCACCATGGGACTTGCAAACAATTACGCTGCCGTTAAATCATTGACTACCAAAGGAATACAGCAAGGACACATGAAGATGCACCTTGCCAACATCCTCAACCAACTCGGTGCCACCGACGAGCAGAAAGCGGCAGCACTGGTTCACTTTAAAGATGTCACAGTGACTTACGCCGGAGTCGAGGAGTTTTTGAAAACAACAAACACTAAATAAGGCCGTCATTTCGAGCGAAGTTGAGAAATCACCGCCATTTGAATATTTCAGAATCAATTGGATGCCGGTGATTTCTCCACTCCCTCTGGTCGGTCGAAATGACAATACTATGAATAGATTTCACGCTAACGGCAAATTCCTTCTTTCCGGCGAGTACCTTGTCCTTCAAGGCGCCAAAGCCTTTGCATTGCCTTTGAAATTGGGGCAGTCGCTCGAGGTGAAGACCATCGACATACAGGAAGGCATGATACATTGGGACGCCTACACTCCAAGAGGATTCTGGTTTGCCGCCATCTTCAGCAAATTCGGCTTCACGGTGCACGCCTCCGACGACATGGATAAAGCCGACAACCTTTGTAAGATATTTCAAGAGATTAAATCATTGAATCCCAATATCTTACAAGATAAAAACGATTATTTCTTCACCACTCGCCTGGAGTTCAACTCACAATGGGGTCTTGGCAGCAGTTCCACTTTGATATCATTGCTCTCGCAATGGGCTAACGTTAATCCTTACGAGCTTTTGAGACGCACCATGGGCGGCTCGGGATACGACATTGCCTGCGCAACAGCTTCAAAACCAATAACTTACCAACTTATCAATGGCGAGCCTGTCGTTGAAGAAATCAGTTTTAATCCTGCATTTTCCGAAAAACTGTATTTTGTTTATCAAGGGCACAAACAGAGCTCAGGAAAAGAAGTGAAATCATTTAAAGAACGTGCAAAAACGATTGATTTCTCATCAGAGGTCATAGAAATCTCAAAGATATCCGAATCTCTGACAAAAGTCACCTCTTTTGATGAGTTTTGCTCGCTTCTCACCCGCCACGAAGCCATCATGAGCCGAGTGTTGGAACAGCCGCCATTAAAAGTGCAACATCCTGATTTCCAGGGAGTTATCAAGTCGCTTGGTGCCTGGGGCGGAGATTTCTTTTTGGCTGCAACAGAGCTTTCCGAAGAAGAGGTCATAGAGTATTTTAACAAAAAAGGCTTGGATGTTGTTATCAAGTATGACGATATCGTATTATAAAGACTGTTAATTAGGACTATTTTTTTTCTCAAAAAAGATAAACACATTATCAAAAAAATTTTGTATAATTGCAGATTGTAATTTTTTGAAGGACACTTTTTGATGAAAATTTGGAAATATATCATAAGTCTCTCATTTTTAATGTGTTTGCTTTTTGGCGCACATAGTTTTGCATTTGCGGAAAACGAGGAAAAAGAGAGTTTTAACGCAGGCGAGGTGATTATTGAGCACGTCCTTGACTCGTACGAATGGCATATTTTCACTTGGAAAGGCCACGAAGTGAGCGTGTATCTGCCTTGCATAGTCTTCAATGAGGGCAAATGCTATACTTTTTCGTCAAAAGTCTTCCATGAAAACGAGCAGTATAAAACGGTTAACAAGACCAATTCAGAAGAGCTCGTTTTCACCATCCCGCACGAAGGCAGTTACAAAGGTAAGATAGTGATTGTCAATGCCGATGGCACTATGAAACGTCCATTCGACATTTCTATCACTAAAAATGTGTTGGCGTTGTTTATCTCGTGTGCCATCATCATTGTGTTGTTCTACCTTGTCACGAAGGCATATCAGAAACGAGGTGAGAAAGCCCCGAAGGGCCTGCAGTCGCTGTTTGAGTGGCTCATAGTGTATGTGCGCGACGACATAGCACGCAAGGCCATCAACGAGAAGAGTGTCGACAAATACCTGCCCTACCTCGTCACGGTGTTTTTCTTCATCTTCATCAACAACCTGTTGGGCTTGATACCGATATTCCCGTTTGGAGCCAACATCACGGGAAACATCACGGTGACAGCATGTCTTGCGCTTTTCACATTCTTCATCACGAACCTTCTCGGAAACAAGGAATATTACAAAGACATCTTCAATACACCGGGTGTGCCGTGGTTCTTGAAGTTTCCTCTGCCTCTCATGCCGATCATCGAGACGGTGGGCTGCTTCACAAAGCCGTTTGTGCTCGCTGTGCGTCTGTTTGCTAACATCACTGCTGGACACATTGTGGTGCTGGGATTCATCAGCAGCGTTTTCATAGTGGCACAGATCAGTGTGGCTGGCGGAGTCGGAATGTCAATTTTCTCACTGATATTGGCGATTTTCGTCGATTGCATAGAGCTGCTGGTGGCATACATCCAGGCGTATGTGTTTACGCTGCTGTCGGCATTGTATTTCGGGATGGCGAGTAAGGAACATCATTAGAGTTAAAAGTTAAAAGATAAAAGATAATAATAAAACCTTTAATATTTAAAGTTATGTCATTATTAGTTTTGTTACAGGAAGTCGCAAGAGCAGCAACAGATTTGGCACCTATAGCCAAGTTAGGCGCAGCTCTCGCAGCAGGTATCGCAACAATCGGTGCGGCAATGGGTATCAGCAAAATCGGCAGCAGCGCATTGGAGTCAATGGCTCGCCAGCCAGAGGCAGCTGGTAACATCCAGTCGAGCATGATTTTGGCAGCAGCTTTCGTGGAAGGTGTGTCACTTTTCGCAGTGGTTGTCTGCTTGCTCGTCGCAGTTGGTTGAGAAACCGTCTCAGATTGCAACGGTTGGTTGCAATCTGAGACTTTAAAACGAATTAAAGTATAGAATTATGGAATTGATAAGTCCTGATTTCGGGTATTTTTTCTGGATGGTGCTTGCATTCGGCATCGTGTTCTTCTTTGTCGCGAAATTCGCCTTCCCTATTATTGGAAAGACATTGAAAAACCGTGAACAGAAGATCAGCGAGGCCCTCGAACAGGCTGAGCGCACCCACGAAGAGATGAAAAATCTACAGGCGAAGAACGAGGAGTTGCTGCAACAAGCACGTGTCGAACGCGAAGAGATGCTCAACGAAGCGCGAATCACACGCGACAAGATAATAGAAGAAGCCCGCACAAAGGCCAAGGAAGAGACCAACCGCCTCGTAGATGCGGCAAAAGAAACGATTGAGAACGAACGTAAAGCGGCGATGACCGACATCAAAAATGAAATCGCCAATATCTCAATAAAAGTCGCGGAAAAAATTCTCGAAAGAGAGCTCTCGAAAGACGAGGCACAGATGGAATATATCGACAAAGTAATCAAAGAGACTGAGAAACAATAAGATAGTATGAAAAACATATTACTCATACGTCGCTACGCCAAGGCATTTCTCGAATACGCCATCCAAAACGATATGGTGGACGAGAGTCTTGCCGACCTCGAGTTGCTTACCGAGACCATTCAAAGCAACCGCGAGCTGCGTAACATACTATCACAACCGTTTATCCAGAAATCGAAAAAAGAAAACATCATAAAGAAGGTTTTTAAAGATAAGATTTCTGATAAAACGTTGAATTTCATCGACTTGATACTTGAAAAGAATCATCCGGAGCTGCTGACGGATCTTCTGATTATGTATCGCGACATGTACAACGACTACAAAGGCATCGCAGTGGTGACGATAACGTCGGTTGTAAAGCTCGATGAAGAACGACAGCAGCATCTTATTAGTTTTATAAAGCATGAAATAAATGGTAAAATACAGATTATCAACAAGATAGATAAAAACATAATTGGTGGGTTTGTAATCAACTACAAAGATTATCAATATGATGCGAGCGTTTACACCAAATTGAGAAATCTTGAGGCGTTGTTTACTGGTAATCTATACGTTAAAGGATATTAGATTTCTCGCCTTTAAGGCTTGGAATGAAAAAATAGGAAAAAAATATTAATTATGGCAACAATAAAACCTGCTGAGGTATCAGCGATTTTGCTTGATGAGCTTACGAACTTCGATAACCAAGCGACGCTTGACGTGAAAGGCACTGTGCTCAATGTCGGTGACAATGTGGCTCGTGTTTATGGCTTGCGTGACGTGGAATCGGGCGAGCTCGTGGAGTTCGAGAAGACTGGCGCCATGGGTATAGCGCTCAACCTCGAGGAAGACAATGTCGGCGTGGTGCTTCTGAGTGAGACCGACAACATCAGCGAGGGCGACACCGTGGTGTGCACTCACCGCATCGCTTCAGTGAACGTGGGCGAAGGACTGCTCGGACGTGTCATCAACACCCTCGGACAGCCTATCGACGGCAAAGGCGAGATAAAAGGTGAGACATTGGAGATGCCTCTCGAGCGTAAGGCTCCGGGCGTCATCTTCCGCAAACCTGTCGACGAGCCGCTGCAGACCGGCATCAAGGCCATCGACGCCATGATTCCTATAGGACGCGGACAGCGTGAGCTTATCATCGGCGACCGCCAGACAGGAAAGACAGCAATAGCAGTCGACACCATCATCAACCAGGAAGAGTTTTACGACAAGGGCGAGCCTGTCTATTGCATATACGTGGCAATAGGACAGAAAGGCTCCACCGTCGCCAACATAGTGCAAAGCCTTGAGGATCATGGGGCTATGGCATATACCATTGTGGTGGCCGCCACAGCGTCGGACACCGCCGCGATGCAGTACTACGCACCGTTTGCCGGTGCCGCCATCGGCGAGTATTTCCGTGACACGGGCCGCTCCGCTTTGATCATTTACGACGACCTCTCAAAACAAGCCGTGGCATACCGCGAGGTCTCGTTGCTGCTCCGCAGACCACCAGGACGTGAGGCTTACCCAGGCGACGTGTTCTACCTGCATTCACGACTCCTCGAACGAGCAGCCAAGATCATCAACAACGATGAGATTGCAGCGAAGATGAACGACCTCCCGGAATCACTGAAAGGTAAAGTCAAAGGCGGTGGCTCACTGACAGCATTGCCGATCATCGAGACACAAGCCGGTGACGTGTCGGCGTACATCCCGACCAACGTCATCTCCATCACCGACGGACAGATATTCTTGGAGACCAACCTCTTCAATGCAGGTATACGTCCCGCCATCAACGTGGGCATCTCGGTGTCGCGTGTCGGTGGCAAAGCACAGATAAAGTCAATGAAGAAGGTGGCAGGAACCCTGAAACTCGACCAAGCCCAGTTCCGCGAGCTTGAAGCATTCTCGAAATTCGGCTCCGACCTCGACCCTGCGACACAAGCTGTGCTCGACAAAGGCCGTCGTAACGTGCAGATTCTGATACAGCCACAGTCGTCACCACTGAAAGTGGAAGAAGAAGTGGCCATTATCTACTGCGGCGTAAACAACCTTCTGAGAAAGATACAGCCAAGCCAGGTGGCGGAGTTCCAAAAACGCTATCTTGACCTGCTCAACACCACTCAGAAAGACACAATGAACGCCCTGCGCACTGGTAGCTACGGCGACAACGAACGTGCCGTCCTGAACAAGGCAGCCGAAGATGTAATTGCAGGAATGACTAAGAAAGACTGATAAATCATGGCAAATCTCAAGGAAGTAAGGACACGAATCAACTCGGTAAACTCGACGATGCAGATCACTTCAGCGATGAAGATGGTGTCGGCATCAAAGCTCCGCAAGTCGCAAACAGCCATAATGGCATTGCGTCCGTATGCATCCAAGCTCCAAGAGATAATGCAACGCCTCTCGTCGTCGTTACTGACCTCGACGGAAGGCGTTTACGCCACGATTCACAATCAGAATCAGGAAGACGACAAGATACTGCTCATCCCGGTGGCATCAAACAAAGGACTTTGCGGAGTGTTCAACGTCAACGTGTTACGCGAGACTTTGCATGTTCTGAAAGAAGACTTCAAAGTGCAATATGAAAAAGGCAACGTCGACATACTATGCATCAGCAGAAAGATTGAAGAGACGCTGCGATTCAAGAAATACCATGTCGCAGCCAACGAAAACGACCTCCTCGACAACCTCTCTTACGAAAACACCATCGCGTTTGCCGAAAGGCTCATGAACGACTTCGTCAGTGAGAAATATGACCGTATCGTATTCATTTACAATCAGTTCAAGAGTGCCGGCACACAGATTTTAGTGAAAGAACAGTTCTTACCGATTGTCAGCACAAATCAAGTTAATGAAACTATTAATCCTGCCGAAGAGACCGAATATATCTTCCAACCTTCAAAGGAAGAGATACTTAACGCGTTGATACCCAATTCGTTAAAGCTACAAGTTTATAAAATATTGCTCGACAGCTTCACCTCTGAACATGGTGCGCGCATGGTGTCAATGACAAAGGCCACCGACAACGCCAGCGAGCTGCTTAAAGAGCTTAACCTGTCGTACAACAAAGCCCGTCAAGGCGCCATCACCAACGAGATCATCGAGATTGTAGGTGGTGCTAACGCATTGTAAATCAACCATTTAAGCAGCTGTTGTATATTTCTGAATAACGGCTTATGATTTCATCCCAAGTGTAGTGTTGGGCAGTTTTTTCGTATGCTTTTCTCGCCATTTCATTTCTAAACTCATCATTATCAATGAGTTGATACAGCATCAGGGTAAATGACTCCTGTGAATCGCAGTAAAGCATCTCCTTATTATCGTCGAAAACGCCCCAAATTCCGGTGCCTCGTGTGGCTATCACCGCATTTTGGTGAGCCGTAGCTTCAATATACACCAGACCGAACGTCTCATTCACGCTCGGCAGTGCAAAAATCTGTGACTCCTCAAGCAGTTTCCCGACTTTATCATGCGGAATCTTACCTAAAATGTGTATGTTCGCGTCATCTTTCGCCATTACTTCCAGCTCAGCACGCATTGGACCTTCGCCAGCAATCTTCAAAGTGATGTTTTTGCTCCCTTTATAATTTTTCACCGCCTCTATCACCCAGTCGAGATGTTTTTGAGGAATAAGCTCTCCGACACTCATAATAGTGACATTATTGGCATCAGTTTCAGCCTTAGGCCTCAAAAACTCAGGTTCAACACCATGTGGCACGATGACACTCTTATAACCCAGTTGTGCCAATGTGTCATGTTGAGCCGCATTGTGAGCAATAATCACGCTGGCATTTGAAAGTGTCTTATCAATATATTTCTTTGTGTTACAATGATTTAGCTTTAAAAATTTTATATCGGAGCCTCTTACTGAAATAATATATGGAATACCCGACATTTTATGCATTTCATAGGCGATATAGCCGTCAGGAAGAATAAAATGGGCATGTAACAGCTGGATATTATCTTCGCATACCCGATTGATTTTCTTACAATAACACGGCAAAAGGTCGAAAGCGTGTTTTTTGCCAAAAAGACGCAGATACCTGAATGTTTTCACGTTGATATCACCGTCGCTCCATCCTTTTTTCCCTGCAAGATTACGGTATTTTTTCATCAGATTGAATGGAAAGGGCGCAATCTCGGCAGGATGAAGCACTGAGACGTCAAATTTCCCCGACAATCTGTGCGCGATATTCATCACCACCTGATTCGACTTGCGTTTCGGTGTGGGAATGTTCGATGCGACAAACAGAATCTTCGGCTTATTTGAATCATTCAGCATATACGATAATACTCAAATTATTTGGTTTAACAATTGCGCATATTCTTTCGTAAGATTCTTTCTTGAATATTTTTCAACCTTACTGATATCAGCTGTAACAGATTGATTTTCTTCGCTTTTATTAAAATAATCAAGAATTGTCGCTTTCATTTTCTCTTTGTCGTTGAAATCGACGGTGACACCTGTCTGGGTCTCGTTCAAAATGCGAGCCGAGTCACCGTCTTCTGGTCCGATGCACAATATCGGGCGACCTGAAGCCATATATTCAAATATTTTTCCAGTCAGGATGCCTTTAGCATTCGGTGTGTTGTTCACAAAAAGCAGCAACACATCCGATTTCTGTTGTTCCGCAATCACTTGATTATGAGGAATATATGGAATTATCTCAACATAATTTTCAATATGGTTACGTTTTATTGATTCGACAACGGAACAATCCATTTGCCCAATAAGGCGCACCCGTAGATATGCGATTAACCGCGTCTTTACTTCGGTTTCATCCGTGTTATGAATCAATTCATATATTGCTTGCCAAAACATTTCCGGATTGCGGTTTGCACCGATGATACCGATATGAGACATTGTGAACACCTTGTTGTCTTGTTTTGGAGACGTTTCATGGAACGTTTTTACAGACATATCGTCATATCCGTTTGTTATCACCACCACGTCTTTTGCGCCATGGTTTTCAAGGCCTTTCGCGCAATCCCAGCCCACAGTGACCACCCTCGTGGCCTCGCTCAACACTTGTCTCTCAAGACGATGATGCTTGCGGTCGCTTCGGCATGTCAGCTTCAAGTCTTTATAATAGTCTATATCGGTCCACGGGTCACGGAAATCTGCCACCCACGGGATGTTGAGTTTTTTATGTAACGTACTGGCAATCAGATGCATAGAATGCGGTGGACCCGTCGAGATGATGGCATCGACAGGATGTTCTTTGAGATACTTCTTTAGATAACGCACCGATGGCTTGATCCACCAGCAACGTGCGTCAGGGATAAACAAATTGCCACGTAACCAAACACTTAGGCTCTCTTTCCAGCCGGTTTTCTTAACGCCCTCGTTGATGAAACCCGCCTTCACCTTCTCCCCTTTCTTGATTCCGAGAAATTTTTTATAAAAGCTATAAGGCTCCACTATTGGTCGTCTGATAACCTCCGTCTCGGGTGCCACATCACTCATAAGTGACTGGTCCTCAACAGGATATTCAGCGTCATCGGCTGTGTATATCACTGGCTGCCATCCGTTTTCGGGCAGATATTTCGACATCTTCAGCCAGCGCTGAACACCCGAACCACCCGACGGCGGCCAATAATATGTGATTATCAGGACACGTTTCATACAGTCACATCACGCTTCTTGAATGTGTGGTAACAAACAATGGCAAATCCCAACAAAATCAGTAATGAGGTGATGAACTGTATGGTGTTTCCAATGCGCCAAATACTTGGTTCATAACGCATTAAGATCTCATGCTGGCCTGCTGGAACGACTGCCGCACGCAATATGTAATTGGCACGCAGCAACGGACTCTCCACACCGTCAATCCACATCATCCAGCCTTGTTTGGTCCAGATTTCGGAGAAAACCACCAATTCATCTTTCGATGAATCGAATGTATATCTCAGCTCATTAGGCTTATAATCAACAAGTTGGATGGTGCCTTCCGCCGGTGTGGCTTTGAAATCTCCCATCAAATTCGCAAACTCTTTATTGACAATAGCCACATTTTTCACGTCAGTGTCGGCGATAGCGTCAATCTCCTCGTTCGGAGTGCCAACCCAATTGATGTCACCTACAATCCAGGCGTTTCCGAAAGCCTCGTAGTTCTTCGACACCATTCTTTGCTGGTCTTTCTGATATATTATATACTTGGTATTCAACATGTTAAGCATCTTCCAATAGTTCAAATCGTGTTTGCTCAAATACTGGTCGATTACATCCTGATAACGACGCAGTTTGGCACCGTGGTAGCCGCCCACCGACTTGTGGAAATACGATGTACTCGCATCGTTGAATGTGCTCACCGTGAGGTTTATCACGCGATAATCAAGCGATTTATCCTGCAGAATCTGCTTGTCGGCATCTGTCATCACGAAAGGACGGTCAACTCTGCGCTTGTCGATGAAATTATCATTGTTCAAGTAACGTTTGTCGATTGTGTACATATCGACCACGACGAACAATGTCAAGCCTGCAAACATATATTTTACATTTAATTTCCCATTGATGTTCAATAAGATAAGCGCAGCTGCAATTGTAATAAAGAAGAAACTGCGTATAGTGTCGGCACGGAAAATGGCGACACGCACCTTGGCAAGTTCATCGGCGAACAACTTGTAAATCGCGCCATCGCTTTCCGACTGAAGTTGTTGGAACTGAATGGTTTCCGACTGACTTAAGAAGCTGAAGAACGTCTGTGGCATGATGTAAAACAGCAGGCACAGGCCGCCGGTAATTCCAAACGAGATATACACATATCTTCTATTTTGCTTGAGTGTGTCAGGATTTTTGAATATTTCCGCCAAGGCGAGGAAAGCCAGCAACGGCATACACACTTCGGCAATTACCAGCGTCATTGAGACGGCACGGAATTTGTTGTAACCTGGGATGTAGTCGAGGAAGAAATCGGTGAATCCCATGAAATTCTTGCCCCAGCTGAGCAAAACGGATAGCACCGTGGCTGCCAAAAGTATCCATTTGTATTTGCCTTCAACCACAAAAAGTCCCAAAATGAAAAGGAAACACACTATAGCGCCCACATAGACAGGTCCGCTGGTGCCTGGCTGGTCGCCCCAGTATGCATTTTGTTGTGCTATCGTCGAGCGAAAACGCGGGTCACATTTGTCCAAAGCCTTGTTATCGTTGCCGATATAACCTGTCGCACCGCCTTTGACATTAGGGATCATCAGACTCCAGGTCTCCCCTATGCCATAGCTCCACTGGGTGACATAGTCTCTGTCAAGCCCACTCGTCTGATTTTCAACGTTTTTCGTCAATATAGGTTTGCCGCGCATGGTTTCTTTTCCGAACTCATAATTTGCGTAAAGCGTTGTAGTACAAGTCAGTATCGCTACAACAGCCACGCCAATCAGGATGCCGCTGGCTTTCAAAAAATGCAGATACTTCTTTTCTTTTATGGCATCGACAAGCTCAGCAATGACGATACAGACCACGATTAGCAACAGATAATATGTTATCTGAAGGTGTCCCGCACGAATCTCAAGGGCCAAAGCGATAGCTGTCAGGATACCGCCCCAGAGGTATTTCCCTTTGTAAGTCAACAAGATACCGGCAATGACAGGTGCCATATATGCCATCGCGACGGCTTTGGAGTTGTGTCCGGCGCCAATTACTATGAACATATAAGAGGTGAATCCGAACGCCAGCGCTCCGATGAAACTCACCCATATCTTACAGTCGAGCACTAAAAGCAATATGAAAAAGCCTAACATTCCGACAAACACGGCTCCTATTGGATGCGGGAAGCCGAAATTCAGCACCCTGTTGATGTATGTCATGAGGTTGCTGTTTTGTGGCACTCCGATATTCCACGCAGGCATTCCACCAAACATGGAGTTGGTCCAGAGACTCTGCTCGCCTGTTTGCGCCTTATAATCAACGATTTCCTTCGACATGCCCTTATACATCTCAATGTCGTGCTGTTTCAGGCGTTTGCCCTGCATTATCGGGGAAAAATAAACCAAAGTTATTAGCGCAAAAGCCAGGATGCATACCGCAATCCAAAGCGTGTTTTTATGGTTTTCAACAAACTTATTCATATTTTTATTGTTAAAGATTTCTCCATTCCGCTTCGCTTCAGTCGAAATGACGGGAGCCTGTTAATAAACAATTTTAACACATTGATTATCAATTCTTAACAAATACAATTTATTTTCTTTTTTAAGATTGTTCACCATTCTGCCCAGCGAAATCTGATGCTCACCAGCCTCAAAAGTTCCTACATTTTCACGATAAATCTCTTTTCCGTCGAGTGAAACAAGATGCAAGACCACATCCGATTTTTTATTCAGATTTACCACACAGAATGCATTGTCATTCAATGGGTTAGGATAAACAGACAAAGTATTTTCTTCGGCGAAATTCTCATTTACTCCAATATTATTCCACTCGTAGCACCCAATATCGATTTTGTCGTTGAAAACGCGTGGTCCACCTGCCAAATCGGTGCCGGGAATAAACAACCCCGTAATGTCATCCAAACCCGAATCGATGCAAGGGCTACCTGTAGCCAATTGATAATCATGCTCTTTCTCATTAACAAACAATGGATTGATATCCTTCATATTGTTATATTCATCATGAGTCATATATTCGTGTCCGACAATAGAATCAATACCATACTGAACTATACCGTTATTAAAAACAGGACGGCAGTCGCTTCCCCAAAGCCAGATCTGCGAACCCATATAATATTCCAGGGTGTCTTTATCATTTAAAGAATAAATGGCATGGTTTCCCCAGAAAATGCAACTGTTTAGCGTTGGTGCGGCATCAAAGGCGTTTTGCATTCCGGCACCGCCACCGCCACCACAATAATTGTTAACGACAGTGAGATTGTTGAGTTCCGGGTCTGATGTCGCTATAGCGAGACCACCGCCATAATGCAGCACAGCGTTGTTGTATGCCAACATATTAGACACTCTCACTCTATAATCCTTGCAACGTTGTATACCCAATCCGCCAGCATTTACTGCAATATTATTGTAAAAAACAGCATTGGACAAATCCATATTGCAGCTGTCGATATTCATGCCGCCACCATAAGCCACTTCGCTGTAATTGTCATGAAACACCATATCGTTCATTCTGATATTGCATCTGAGAAATTGAAAACCAACGCCCCAGCAGTAGGAGCCAATCTCTCCGATTGCAAAATTATCATAAACCTCGCAGTCATGTATATACAACTCGGCATCTTCGGCATAAACCGCACCGCCTTTCCTACGGGCAGTGTTATGATGGAAAGTGCATTCCGAAATCTCAAAAGACTTGCCCAAATATATGCGAATCACACCGCCGTCGCCGTCAATGTCAGTCTTTCCATACGAAAAATCACAATATTTAAGATTTACGGCACCAGGTTTAATAAACTCGATACCTTTCCAAGCACCTTTTTTACAATTTTCATAATCAGAATAACCCGTGGTGTCGGCTACGGTAAACGTTATACGACTGTTTTTTTCACCTTCAGCGAGTAAATCACCTAAAACCGTAATGCCATAGTACTCATCTGATATGACAGTTGTACCAGGTTCGATGACAAGATATTTATTGGATTGAACGGTCACATCACCTACGATATGGACCTCACCGCTCCATGTACCGCTTTGATTACCAGATACTTCCATTATCTGCGCATTCATCGTAACAGCGCAAAAAACTAATAGGGCCAATAAAAATTTTTTCATGATTAATTCTTTATTAATAATGTGTCAAAGATACTAATTTTTCGAATAGGAGTAATAATGAATTTTTATTATTTTTGCATCATGAAAATTTTTGTCAGAAATATTGCGATTTTTGTCACCTTGTTGGTGCTTTGCGGGTGTGCCAATGTTGTCTCACCGAGCGGTGGACCGAAGGATATCAAGGCCCCAGTAGTGCTTGAGGCGTCGCCGGCCAACAACTCGACAAACTTCAAGGGACGCTCGATACACCTCACATTCGATGAGTTCGTGACACTCAACAACCCATCGAACACCGTGTTGATATCGCCACCGATGAACAAAAAACCGACATATCGCACGAGCGGTAAGACAGTGATTATCAGGTTTGAAGAGCCTCTGAAGCCTAACACCACCTACTCCATCAACTTCGGCGACGCCATCAAAGACCTGCACGAAAACAATGTGTTCAGTGGCTACACCTTCAATTTCTCCACAGGCGACATAATCGACTCGCTTTCGCTGAAAGGCAGTGTCATATCGGCTTCCACTCTGAAACCTGACGAAGGCTTCTATGTGGCATTGTATTCCGATGATAATGATACAGTTACGCTCGATTCGCTGCCGTATAAAGTCAAGCCTAACTACATCACTACCACAGACAAAAATGGCGAGTTTCAGTTTTCAGGCCTCGCCGACAAGGAATATCTTATTTTTGCTTTGAACGACAACAACTCCAACATGGTTTTCGACCTACCAAACGAAGAAATAGCGTTCTATCTGGATCTGGTCAGACCATATTTTATTGAGAATAAAATAGTTAGCAAACGACACAACGACACAATCCAAAGCGACTCATTGTCCAACAACGATTCAGTTTTGGAGATAAAAAACTCTGAATTTACAAGTTACGAGTTGTTTTCGTTCGTTCAGGAGGACTCGATTCAGAAAATCTTCAAGAAAGAACTCGTAGAGGCTGGATTGCTGCGTTTTGCTTTTCGCTATCCTGCTGATAATGTGAGCATTACACCTTTGGAAGAGCTTCCTGACACCTTCAACATCATGTCGGTTTATTCGGCACGAAAAGACACTGTCTTATGGTATTTCACCCCAACTAAAGACAGCCTGTGGATTAGCATCAATGATGGCGCAAACATCAGTGACACAACACATTACAGTCTCAAACCGCGTGAGTCGGTGTCGAGATGGCGCCGCAACCAGGAAGAGAATAAGGCTAAGAGTCTCACTATAAAAAACAACCTGAAAAGCGGTAAATTAAAGCCTTATCAGCCACTTATACTTTCGTTTAACGAGCCTGTGACCATGCTCAACGAGCACGACACCACTTGGCTCATCGCGGATAAAGACACCATACTCAACGACTTACATTTTGTTAAAGTTGACGAGTACGGTTTCAAATATCAACTCGCCAAAGAGCTGGCGCCCGAGACGAAATACCAGATTCTTGTGCCCGACTCCACTTTCTTCGGCTTCAGGGGTCTCACCAACGACACCATACAGCTGAGTTTCGGTGTGCAGGAAGAGTCGGCGTTCGGGAATGTATATCTCATCGTCGAAGTGCCCGGCGACTTACCGCAGGTTATTATTGAGTTACTGACCGAACAAGGTAAAGTCGTTGAGAAACACATACTTACAAAATCAGGCGAGTTAGCATTCGAGTATCTCGACCCAGGCAAATACAAACTCAAAGCCACACTCGACCAAGACGCTAACGGCGAATGGAGCCCCGGTAACTTCGCGAAGAGGCTGCAACCCGAAAAGATAGTGTTTTACAACGGCACTCTGGAGGTTCGCGCCAACTGGGACATCGACCTCGATGAGCCTTGGAAAATTGAAAAATAATTGAAAATGAATCCATTATACCCTGTTATCAAGCTTCGTGAAGGCAAAGACGACGCCGTGAAACGTTTCCACCCTTGGATCTTCTCGGGCGCCATAGCAAAAGCCGCTCCCGGACTGCAAGCCGGTGATATTGTGACAGTTACGAACTCTAAAGACGAGATCCTCGGCACCGGTTTCTGCGAGGCAGGCAACATCGCAGTGAAACTGCTCTCATTCGAGAACACCAAGATAGGCGCCATGTTCTGGCAGGAACGCCTCAACGCAGCCTTCGAGACACGCAAAGCCCTGGGATTCATTGACAACCCTCACACAAATTGCTTCAGATTGGTCCACTCCGAAGGCGATAACCTTCCCGGACTGATTGTAGATATCTATGGAAAGACCGCCGTCATCCAGGCTCAGACAGAAGGCATGGCATTGAGTGTCAACGCGATAGCTAAGGCCATTGAAGCCATCCCAGAGCTGAAAATCGAGGCTATCTACAACAAGAGCTCCGAAGCGATGCAACGCATGGGCAAAGACGCTGTCGACGACGGCTATCTCATCGGCGGAAAATGCGAGGACTTCGTGCTCGAAAACGACTCCAAGTTTCTGATTGACTGGGAGGAAGGACAAAAAACGGGCTTCTTCCTCGACCAGCGTTTCAACCGCGACTTGGTGCGCCAACTTGCCAAAGACCGCACCGTCTTGAACACCTTCTGCTACACCGGAGGATTCTCCGTCACAGCATTGCAAGGCGGCGCAAAACAAGTGGTTTCCGTCGACTGCTCAAAGAAAGCGATAACGATTTGCGAAAACAACATCGAGCTGAATGGTTTTTCAAAAGAAAATAACCCGAGCCTCGTGGAAGACGCCAAACTTTATCTGCAGAACATGCCTGAAAATCAATATGATCTGATTATCCTCGACCCGCCGGCGTTTGCGAAAAACCATAAGTCGCTGCACCGTGGCTTGCAAGGTTACAAATTCATCAACAAAGAGGCTATCAAGAAGATTCAAAAAGGCGGTCTGCTGTTCACCTTCAGCTGCTCACAGGCCGTCGACAAGGCGCAGTTCCAGAGCATCGTGATGGCCGCCGCCATCGAAACTGGCCGTAGAGCAAAGATTTTGTATCAGTTATCGCAGCCCGAGGACCATCCGATTAACATCTATCATCCGGAGGGAGCGTATTTGAAGGGACTGGTGCTACAAATTGACTAGAGCTATGGCGGTCCCACCTTAAAGGCATTAATGCCATTAAAGCCCCTAAGGCCATTAATGCTGGACCGCAGACATCTTCTCAATAGTTTTCGTCGTCGAAAACCCCTCAACCAGATCCACTGTGACCACTTTTCCGCCTTTTGCGGTAACAATGTCGTATCCCACGATGTTTTCAGGCTTGTAGTCGCTGCCTTTAACCAAAAAATCGGGTTGCACTTTCTTTATTAAATTATAAGGAGTGTCTTCATCGAAAAGCACTACGGCGCTCACAAACTCCAGCCCTGCCAGCACAAAAGCGCGTGCATACTCATCATTCACCGGACGTGACGGGCCTTTCAGACGCTTCACGGAGGCATCGGTGTTCAAGCCCACGACCATCACATCACCGAAAGCCGCCGCCTTCGACAGATATTCCACATGACCGCGATGCAAGATGTCGAAACAGCCGTTGGTGAAAACGATTCTTTTGCCGTTTTTACGGCACTCATCAAGCCATTTTTCAAACCCCTCGCCTTCTAAAATCTTATTTTTTATCTTCTCGAAATAATTCATAATCAATTGTTTATCGGTTTTCTCTTATCAATAAAAAACATCACTACATAGGCGATGATGCCAGTAATTAGGTAAAATATCATCTGTGAGCCGTGGTTGATGGCGGCGAATGAGCCTGCCACCTGTTCCGAGATGCCGTAGAAGCCGCTCAGCAAGGTGATGGCGATGAAATGATATGTTCCGATGCCTCCCGGAACTGGCGCCACCACACCGAGAGTGGCGATGCCAAGCAATGTGATAGCCTCAACAAGTCCCAAGTGACTCGTTTCGGGCAGCATGTAAAACGGCAGCCAGGTCATGATGACGTAGAAGCCCCAAACACCCAGCGTGTAAAGGACAAAACGCCATTTTTTCCTCATCGTTACCACCGACTTGATGCCATCAATGAAACCATGCCAAAGTGAAGCTATTTTCTTGTTTCTTTTGATGATTTTTATCAATAAAACGATACAAGCAATGCCTGCCAGAACCACCACAATTCCAAGTAACACATTGTTTATCAGCTTATTAAGAAGCGGTACCATCCACGAGGTGATGAGACTTCCGAGAAGTTTCCATTGAAAGACAATGACCAGAAACGCCAGTCCGAAGAGCACCAACAGGTCGATGATTCTTTCAGATATCACCGAGCCGAAAGTCTTGTCGAAAGGAATATTTTCTTTGCGTTTCAGCACGCCGCAACGTGCCACCTCACCGAGTCGCGGGAAGATGCAGTTGGCGAGATAAGCGATTAAAACTGCACCATATGTTGATGAGGCTCTCGTTTTGTAGCCGAGCGCCTCAATCTGTATGTTCCAACGTAAAGCTCTGAAAAATAACGAGACAGCTAAACACACGAGGCTCAACAGCATCCATGTGTAGTTTGCCCCTTTGATGTCGGTCCAAAGCTGTGCCAAGTCGATGTTACGGAAGCTGAACCATAACAAAGCCACTCCCAACGCGAGGAAGGCCACATACCACAGTGTTTTGGACGTCTTTTTATTCAAATCTTGTTGTTTTTGTCTGGAAAAACAATCATCGGCTTGAATCTCTTAGCCTCTTCAAAGTCCATCGCGCAGTACGACGCAATTATCACGATGTCGCCTTTCTTCACCAGATGTGCTGCCGCTCCGTTGATGCCGATGACGCCGCTGCCGCGTTTGCCTTTGATGACGTAGGTGTGCAAACGGTTGCCATTGGTAACGTCGTAGATGTCAACTTTCTCATTTTCAATGAGGTTGACGGCATCCATCAGGTCTTCGTCGATAGTGATGCTGCCGATATAATCAAGGTCGGCCTGCGTCACGGTGGCGCGATGTATCTTTGATTTCAGAATCTCTATGTTCATCTTAATAAATTCTCAAGTTATCAATCAAACGGACTGGTCCGAGCTGCAATGCCACGAAGATACGTGCGTGTTCGCTGTCTTTCCAGTCGGTGACGGTCTGCAATGTAGTCTCGTCCGCTATTTCAACGTATTCAACGTCAAATTGTTTTATGTCGCTGTATTTTTTCAATGCTAAGGCCTTCATCTCAGCCGGACTCATGGTCTCGACATTGGCGACAGTCTCACGTAACACCTTGTAAATCATAGGTGCGATGGCGCGTTCATCAGCATTAAGGCGCATATTGCGCGAGCTCATGGCGAGGCCGTCTTTCTCACGGACGATGTCGCATGGCACCACTTCGAGATTTATATGGTAATCTTTCACCAGTTTACTGATGATAGCCAGCTGCTGGAAGTCTTTCTCGCCAAAATAGGCTCTGTTGGGCTCCACTATCTCGAACAGCTTGCGCACCACGATGGCCACCCCATTGAAATGTCCCGGACGGCATGCGCCTTCCATCACATGCTCTATGGCTCCGAAATCGTAATGGTCTTCAACTTTTGTTGGGTACATCTCCTCCACCGATGGCATAAACACCGCGTCACAGCCCGCACTTTCAAGCAATGCCACGTCTCTCTCAGGAGTGCGCGGATATTTCTCCAAATCAGTAGGGTTGTTAAACTGTACCGGGTTCACGAAAACGCTTGCCACAGCGATGTCATTTTCCTTTTTCGCACGACGCATCAATGAAAGATGTCCTTCATGCAATGCGCCCATGGTGGGGACGAGGCCGACAGTAAGGCCAGAATCACGTTTTGCCTTCAAAAACGATTGAAGATCAGCGATAAAGTTAAAAACTTGAATCATATTTTTCAAATTTTATTATTAAAAACATGCAAAATTAAACAATTCATAAATATAATGTGCAATTAATTTAAAAAATTCGTACTTTTGCAGCAGAAAATGCCCTTGTAGTTCAACGGATAGAATGGAAGTTTCCTAAACTTTAGATTTGGGTTCGATTCCCAGCGAGGGTACTTTTTTCATAATATTTAAAGCTGGTTTTCGTTATTAATTAGTAATATCAATCTATCTATATGAAAAAAAGTATACTTATTTTAGCTATCTTATTGATAACCAATATATTTTGCTTTGCACAAGCCATCGGCGAATGGACCACCCATACTCCCGGTTTGAACGTAATCAGCGTGGATATGATGCATAACAAGGTGTTTTCGGCCACACCATACGACATCTATTACTATGACACCGACGACAACAGCATCAACCATCTTTCGAAGGTGAACGGCCTCTCCGACATAGGAATCAGCATCATAAGACATGACAAAACCTCCGATCTCATGTTCGTCGGATACACCGACACAAATATTGATATCATTGATAATCAAGATAATGTCATAAATATCCCTGATATTTACAACAAATATATCCTTGGAGACAAGACAATCAACAACGTGTTTTTCAACAGCAAATACGCGTACGTATGCTGCGGATTCGGCATTGTCGTAATCGACATGCAGCGCAAGGAGGTGAAAGACACCTATATCATTGGTGAAAACGGCAGCTATATGAGTGTCAACGACTTAACAATTTTAAACGGTGTGTTTTACGCGGCCACCGCCAACGGCATCTATTATGCCAACGTCGACAACCAACAACTCGCCGATTTCTCACAATGGAGCCGCATGGGTCACGGATTGCCTCATGCCTCGCAGAGTTTCTCAAATATCGAGACTTTTGACGGCTATGTGGTGGCAAATTTCTCGGGCAGCCAGAACGACAACGACGAACTGTTAGCCATCAACGACACCATATCATGGAGCTATTTCGTTAATAATCAATTCAGTACTATCAATGAGCTCCGTGTCAGCGACGATTTCCTCATCGTGACAGTGAAAAACCAGACCATTGAGGTGTATGACACCAATAAAAATCTCGTGTTTACCAAAGAAAACTTAAATCCGAACTCGGCTTTTTACGACAAGGCGAGAAACTGCTACTGGGTTGGTACCTCATACAGCTCATTAGTCCAGCTGAATCCTCAAGGAAACTATTCTTCAATATCTTTCAACGGGCCTTATAACAACAGTATTTTTGAGGTAAACACCTCTGGCAATGATGTATTTATTGCTCCAGGAGGCTACACAAGCAGTTGGGCTCCGACATGGAGGCATGACGGATTCTTCCGTTATAACGGAGACCTATGGTCGAACAACCTTTGGAATCCGGTGTTCGACACTATTACTGATATCACATGCGTGAAAGCAAATCCAGCAAACAGAGATATCGTCTATGCAGCGTCATATTCAAAAGGCTTGATAGTCTTTGAAAACAATAATGTGAAAAATGTTTACGACTACACCAACAGTAGTCTGGGATTAAGCTTGTCATGGCTCTCATACGGCAAATACAACACTTTCGTGACTGGCTTAGACTTCGACAGCGGCAACAACATCTGGCTTGCCAATAGCGGCGCCGACAAGATGTTATCGGTATGGCGCACCAACGGCACATGGGAGTCTTTTAACATCGGGACAGGCGAAATCAGCCATATCATGGTCGACAAGAACGACATAAAATGGGTCCTGCACCGCGACGGCACCATCATCGTCTTCAACGGCAACACTGTCAAGACTGTCTCCACCAACAGCAGCCAAGGCAACCTCCCTGGAAATGCCATCTGCTTCACCACCGACAACAATGGCACCGTCTGGGTGGGCACCACCGATGGAGTGGCGCTATTCTATGACTCAAGGAAGATCTTCAGCAACAACACCTATTCCTGTTCAAGAATTCTCATCCCCCGCAACGACGGCAGCGGACAGGCCGACTATCTCCTTTCAGGACAGTCGGTGCTCAGCATCGCGGTCGACGGCGGCAACAAGATGTGGTTTGGCACCAACGACGGCGTGCTGCACACCTCCAACGACGGACAGACAAGTTACAATCATTTCACCACCGAAAATAGTCCCTTGTTCTCCAACACTGTGAAAGATATAGCCATTGACGACGACGGCAGCATTTATTTTGCCACCGACAAAGGTCTGATAGCATACAAAGGCACGGCCTCGAAAGGCAACACGACAAACTCAAACGTCATCGTGTACCCCAACCCGGTACGCCCGGAAAACCGTGGCATAGTGGGCATCAAAGGCCTCGTCAACGATGCATTGGTAAAAATCACCACCACTAATGGCACCTTCGTGACACATATCCAAGCCGAAGGCGGACAGGCTGTCTGGGACTGCACCGACATCCACGGACGCAACGTGGAACCAGGCATTTACCTCATCTTTGTGAGCGACGAGTCGGGCAAAGAGACCTATGCCACCAAAGTCCTTATCATGAAATAACCGATGGACAACACCGACAAGACACGCGCCATTGTACTAAAAGCCGTAAAATATGGCGATAACAGCTTGATTGTTAAGCTGTTAACCGAGAAAAACGGATTACGTTCCTTCATGGTAAAAGGAGCCTATAACAAAAATGCAAAGATACGCGCCGCCTTGTTCCAGCCACTCACACTCCTCGATATAATCAGTGCCGACACACGTGGCGAGCTCGGATATCTCAAAGAGGCAGGCATTGAATATGCCTATAAATCAATACCTTACGAGATAAACAAAAACGCCATAGTGTTGTTTCTGTGCGAACTGCTCTCTAAATCCATTCAAGATAGCGAGACCGACATTGAGCTTTTTTGTTTCATCCATGATGCCCTGACACATCTCGACGAGGCCGAAGCAAATTACGCCGACTTCCCGTTGCAGTTCTCAATAGAGTTAAGCCGTCACCTTGGGTTCGCGCCCAACATCGGTGATTACAAACCAGGTTACGTTTTCGACCTTGAGGAAGGCTGTTTCCGTCATGACAGTGCCAATAGTGTATATGTTATTGATTATCATTTTAGTAATCTTTTTTACCAGCTTTGTAAAATAAACATTTTTGAAAATGTAATGATGAATCTTAGAAATGCCGAACGCCGACAGCTGTTGGATGCCGTGATAGCATATTACAAGCTGCACGTCAGCGGATTCAACGAGATAAAATCAAACGAAATCTTAAAGACCATTCTGGAGTGAGCGCACCTGTGAGCGGCTTATATTAATAGGTATCGAACGTCCTACCGACTCGATATCCACTATGAGACGTTGCTTGCCATTGAACGAGACGAGCCGTCCCACGAGCCCTTTCATCTCTCCGTACACTATCTCTACAAGTTGTCCCTCATGAAGACTCTGAATCTCATCGAGCTCTAAGGCACCGTCGTTATCGCCCACAAACTGACGCACCGCCATAATCTGGTTGTCGGGAACAGGCGCCGGCCGGCCTTCAAAGCCGACAAACCGCACAACACCGGGAGTGTTGAGGATATCGTAATAGTTTTTTAGATCAGTACGGACAAATATATAAGACTTAAACAATGGTTCTTCGACCATTTTTTTGCGGTCGCTCCATTGTTTAAGTCTGTTTAACAGTGGCAGATACACCTCTATGTGTCTGTCTTCCAACAGCTTGCAAGTCTTCTTCTCATATCTCGACTTCACATAGACTGCATACCACCTCGCGATGGTCTTTTCAGCCATTATTCTCTTCTTTTTCTGAGAATACGAGCTAACAGACCTTCTTTTTTCTTGTTGTGATGATGATGGTTGTCGCTTCCGTAGTAACCCGAGCCGTAGCCGTAGCCATAACCGTAGCCGTAGCCATAACCGTATCCATAGCCATAACCGCCATAACCATAGCTGTAACGGTATCCATAAGCTCCTGAGAACACGATACCATTGATAATGATGTTGATCTTAAGACCACGGTCTTCCAAATCTTTTGTGATAGATGCGAACACCTTCTTGTTTGTACGGCCTTGACGCACCACGTAGCAGTTGGCGTCGGCGTATTTCATAAGCAAGAATGCATCGGTAACAAGTGCGAGAGGTGGAGTATCGACGATAATATAGTCATATCTCTCATTAAGCTCGTCAAACAGCTGCTTACAACGATCTGAAGCAATCAACTCAGCCGGGTTAGGCGGCACCGGACCAGCGCAGATGACATCCAATGACGGCAACTTGCCTGAAGGTTGGATAATCTCATCAAGAGATGCCTTGTTGGCAAGATATGATGTCGTTCCAAGCTTGTTGCTCAAGCCAAACTCCTGATACAGACGAGGTTTACGCAAGTCGAATCCGATAAGCACCGTCTTCTTTCCGTATAGGGCGTAAATTGATGCCATATTGATGGAAATATATGTCTTACCCACAGAAGCCATATCACCTGTAACAAGGATTGTGCTCTTCTCTTTGCCCTGAGTGATGAAGTCGATGTTTGTTCTGATTGAACGGAACGACTCGGCAGCAGGCGACTTCGGCGATTCGATAACCATGGTCTTCGAGTTGGAGCTTGATTCAATCAAAGGGATCTGTCCGATAATCGGGAATTTTGTCGCCTTCTCAATATCCTTGCGCTCCATAATCTTGGTATTAAAGAAGTCTGTCAGGAAAATATACGCAATCGGGATAAGGAGCCCCAATATCAAAGCCACAAGATAATTCATCATTGCACGAGGAGCAATGCGTCTAACCATCGGTAACCTCGCAACATCAATAATCTCATTGTCTGGGGTGTTGCTTGCCTTGAGAATCTGAGCCTCAGAACGTCTCTGCATCAAGAAGTTGTAGATGTTCTCGCTGTAGGTGAATCTACGCTCATAACCAAGAAGCTGACGTTGTGTCTCCGGCAGTTCCTTAACCTGCTCGTCGAGTTTTGCAATGTTGTCGTTGATACCCTTTAGGGTCAATGTCGCATTGTTGATGATGTTGTTGATGTTTTCCAACAGCTGCAGCTTGGTTTGTGCGATCTGCTGGTCCAAACTGATAACCACAGGGTTCTTGTCGGTTGAGGTGATCAATTGTGTTGACTTCTTACTTGAGAGGTCGACCAAACGGCTCACGAGGCTGTTCAACAGAGGGTCTTGAATTCCCATAGCACTCGGTGCGATGAGTTTGTCAGGCTCGTCAAGGTTGGCCTCGATGTAAACCTTCAAATCGGTGTAGTACTTGAGGTTGAGCTCAAGTTCAGCCTTACGTTTCTCTTGTTCTTTCAAATAGTTGAACAGGTCGTTAGCTTGAGTGCTGAGGTTCATAAAGTCATTGCCTTGCTGGAATTTCTGAAGGTCAACCTCAGCTTCGCTCAAAGCATCTTGGATGCCAACCAACTCATTATCAATAAATTTGATGGTATTGTCGGATACTCTGTTCTTCAAATCAAGGTCTCTCTGGATGAACTGATGACATAGCTCGTTAAGATAATCGGTAATCTTGGCAGCGTTGGTTCCTTTTTGTGTTAAAACCAACAATGATGCCTGTTTGTTGATATTGGCCACCGACATGTTACCACTCATCCTACCGACCAACGTAATCATACTGTTGATGCAAAAAGAAAACTTCACTCTGCTATCGTTATCCACATTATAATGACTATTCAAAAGAATTCTGAATTTATTATAGCCATTGTCTATAGTATCACCAAATCTGTATGTTTCCTCAAACTTAACATCGCTTCTTTTTCCGACATACAAATCCTTATTAAAATCATACATACTTGCCATATCGGCTTTGGCTGTCAACTTATACTCTCCATTATTGAGAATCTTGACTGTATAACGCACGCCAACCATCTGCGGCACAGAATAATCAACCTCTACTGTAAACGGATTATCCTTGTACAGTTCTGCTGTTGCCAAACGGCCTTTAGCGTAATATGACACGTTAAAATCCAAATTTCTCAAAGCTTTTTCCGCCAACATGTATGATTTCAGGATTCCTATTTCATTGTCGATGTTGCCATAACTTCTGAAATTCATACCTGTCATCATTGCTGCAGCGTCAACGCCCATCTTAGTTTCCTTGATGTAAACTGTTGACGAAACCTGATAGACATTAGGGGTGTAGCGGTTATAGATATAACCAGCCATCAACGCCAAGACTCCAAAAATAATGAATAAATACCAATAACTCAAAACCTTGATGATAATGGTTTTGATATCAATACCGTCTTCCTCCTGCACCTGAATAGGTTTCTGCAAATTCTGAATATCGTTGTTCATATCACAATATTATTTGTTTACTGTTATCATAAAAAATGTCATAACCGTGATTAACAATGATGCTGCCGAGAAGATGGTCGAGTAAGGCATCGTGGTGAAACCGTATCTCTTGATACCCATCGGCTCAACATAGATGATGTCGTTGGGCTTAAGATAATACTGAGGATTCTCAAGAATATCGGCATCATTCATATTCACTCTTACAATCTGTGAGCCTTCTGTTGTCTGGTGAACGATTTTCACGTTTTTCTTGTTTGCGAAATCGGTAGCATTGCCTGCTAAAGCCAAGGCTTGGAACAGGTTGATGTCCGACTGGTATATCTGATACTGGCCTGGGCGTGCCACCTCACCGAGGATTGTGAGGTTAAACAGACCGAGCTTCACGTAAACGATGGTCTCTTTCTGGTACTCACCAATAATAGTCTGTATCTTCTGCTGAATTTCATCGATGGTCAAGTCTTTGACGTAAATCTTGCCTGCATACGGGAAGTCGATTGTACCTTCGTCGCTCACATTGAAACCATTAAGATAGATACTTGGGTTACCACTTGAATTACTACTTGATCCATACGACCCCATCCTGTCACCTGTGTTATTGAAGAACTCCGAGAAGTTCTTGTCCATACTCGACACCCTGATGTACAAGTTGTCGCCTGGCTGCACCTTGTAGTCAAAACTACGTTTGTTCTGGTACTCAATTGAAGCGATACTATCGCTCATAGTCTCATTTTGCAAATACAGGATCTTTTTTTGCGACACACATGATGTCAAGACCAATGTCACGACAACTGCGGCAAACAAAACACTTCGGAAAAACAGTTTCTTCATATTATTAAATTTTATTTCTTTATCTCCAAACAATTGATTTTCAAACTTTTAATTCCGCATAACGGCTCTTTTGAGTATTTATTCTCTATTTTAAAGACATACTCTCCTCTTTCGTTAAAACTCATCTCATTTATCATCGGAAGACTGTAATGATAATACCCGTCAACCTTTTCTGATTTGAAATTTCCTTCATCATCTCTCAGGCGATAATGGTATTCGCGTGTACGGCGACTTCCGTCAGGACCGCTGATTGTCATAGCAATCGACAGAAAGTTGTTTTCCTCATCTTGATACTGATAGCTGTTGGGATACACATCAGAAACCTCCACATCAAGCACCACATCGGCAGTCATAGGGGCTTTAACAACGTTATAAGATGCCGTCAGAATGTCAAAACGATGCCATATCTCACCTTCAAACTCACGAGACAAAACATCAGCATTTTGTTCCTTAGAACAAGAAACAAAACCTAACATTATCATTATCAATCCTATAAGTATATAAACCCTTTTACCCATAAGCTTAAAAACTCGTGAAGAGTATACACATTCTCACAATTTGCAAAGATATGAATTATTTTTTAAATATTTACAAAACTTTACTAAACTTTTAATATTTTTGTAATTCGATAAAAAAACGAGTCAAATTGTCGCAACAATATGATTAAGAATAAGATAAATTACTCACGACGGAAATATGTTATCGGTTCGATATTCATATTGGTGTCGACTATACTCGTAATCAAGCTTTTTATCATTCAAATCATCGATGATTCGTACAAACAATCGTCCGACAACAACACATTAAGATATGTCACGCAATACCCGTCAAGAGGCAAAGTCTACGACCGCAACGGCAAGTTGCTAATATACAACGATGCTGTTTATGACCTTATGATTATTCCGTCACAAGCCAGGAACATTGACACCGCCTCATTGTGTAAATTATTGAATATTAACAATTTAACATATAATACATATTTCAACAAAGCGAAAAAATACTCGATGGTCACACCGTCGATATTCATGTCGCAATTTACTAAAGACGAATACGGACACATCGCAGAGATGTTGTATCATTATCCCGGGTTTTATTTCCAGACACGTTCAGTGCGCCAATATCCGTTGCCGATAGCGGCCCATACCTTGGGCAACATCGGTGAGGTGACGAAATCGGATATGGAGCGTGACGATTACTACAAACTCGGCGATTATATAGGGAAATCGGGCATTGAGAAATATTACGAGAAAGAGTTACGGGGAGAAAAAGGTATAAAAATCACTGTCGTCGACGTGCATAACCGCGAAAAGGAGCGTTTCATGGACGGTGAGTACGACACGGCGCCTGTTCACGGCACCGACATCATCCTCGGACTGGATGCCGACCTACAGGCATACGGCGAATATCTTATGGCTGGCAAGACAGGCTCCATCGTGGCTATAGAGCCTTCCACGGGACAGATTCTCGCCATGGTGTCAAGCCCAAGTTACGACCCAAACGAGCTCGTCGGGCGCAAGCGAGGCACACGTTATTCAGAGCTGCTCAATGACCCGGATAAGCCATTGATTAACAGAGCTATAAGCGGCGTCTATCCTCCTGGCTCCACCTTTAAGATGGTAAACGGGCTCATATCGTTGCAAAGTGGCGTGGTAACGGCATATACCGCTTATCCGTGCAATGGGCCTGAGAGTGCTCCTATCAAATGCACGCATCATCACAGCTCGCCGGTAAAGCTTTACGATGCCATTGAAAATTCCTGCAATCCTTATTTTTGGCGTGCTTTTCAAGACATGATGAACGCCCAGAGGTTTAAAAGCCAGAAGGAAGCCTACCAGTTTTGGTACGATAACGTGACGAGCTTCGGTCTTGGACGCGCCGTCAACTCCGACATACCGTTCACCGTATCAGGAAACATCCCGACAAAGGAGTTCTACGACAAGGTATACAACGGCTCCTGGAACGCCATGACGATACGCTCGCTCAGCATCGGGCAAGGCGAGATACTTGTCACGCCACTGCAACTCGCCAATGTGGCAGCCGCCATCGGCAATGAGGGCTACTATTATGAGCCACATTATATAAGAAGCTATGCATACACTGATAAAGACATCGATTCAGCCTTTCTTGAGAAACACGTCATTAATATTGATAAGCGTCATTTCAAAGATGTGAAAAAAGGCATGCGCAATGTCTTCGAAGGCGACCATGGCACGGCTCGATACTCTAAGATCGACAGCATTACGGTGGCTGGCAAGACCGGCACCGCCGAGAACCCTCATGGCCTTGACCACTCCATATTCATGGCCTTCGCACCTGTCGACAACCCGCAGATAGCCATCGCCGTGGTGGTTGAGAACGCAGGCTTCGGCTCCACATGGGCCGCCCCTATCGCCTCTCTGATGATTGAAAAATACATCCGCGGTTATGTGAAACGTCCAAACGTGGAATTACGAGTATTAACACTTAACAGCGACGAGCAATGAGAAGCAAAGGCATCATAGGGAAAATCGACATCTGGTTGCTAATCATATACTTAGCATTGGTGGTTGTAGGTATACTCAGCATCTATGCCGCCGCTTACAATGAGAGTCATCCCGACATATACGACCTCACACAGAATTATGGCAAGCAATTGCTTTTCTTCGGCATCAGCCTTGTAATAGGATTCATCATCCTGCTCATTGATGCCAAGTTTTTCAACACTTTTGCTTATGTTTTGTATGGTCTGTCAATATTTTCATTGTTATTGGTGCTTGTGGTTGGCTCAAAAATCTCAGGCTCCACCTCATGGATACAGTTCGGCTCCTTCTCGTTCCAGCCTTCGGAGCTTGCGAAGTTCGGCACGGCACTGGCGTTGGCGCATTTTTTAGGCAAAATTGACACCGACCCTTCGAAATTCAAGACACAGCTCATAGCTTACGGCATCGTATTCGTCCCAATGCTGCTCATCTTGGCACAAGGCGATGCGGGCTCTGCTTCAGTGTTCATCATCTTTTTGCTCGTCCTCTACCGTGAAGGCATGGGAGGCAAAATCCTCATCATCGGCATTGTGGCTGCAACGTTATTTATCTTGTCGCTATGCGTCTCGAAATGGCATGTGATGATAGGTCTCGTGATGCTTTTCGCTATATTTTTGTTCATAATCGACCGCACGAAGAAAAACGTCTGGCTGCTGACAGGCATCCTCATAGCTGCCTGTGCCTTCGTGTTCTCCGTCGACTTCGCCTTCAACCATGTGTTGAAGCCACACCAACAGACGCGTATCAACATCATTTTAGGCAAGGAAAAAGACACGAAAGGCGTCGGTTATAATCTGAATCAGTCAATGATTGCTATAGGTTCCGGCGGTTTTTCCGGCAAGGGCTACCTCAAAGGCACCATGACGAAATACAACTTCGTCCCCGAGCAGCACACCGACTTCATTTTCTGCACCATCGGAGAGGAGAACGGCTTCTTGGGATGTTTCGCTGTGATAATGCTTTATCTTGCTTTAGTATTGAGAATCATACATTTAGCCGAGCGGCAACGATCCACGTTCAGTCGTATCTATGGCTATGGGATAGCGTGTATCTTCTTCTTCCATTTTGCCATAAATATAGGAATGACAATAGGATTAGTGCCAGTCATCGGCATCCCATTGCCATTCTTAAGTTACGGAGGCTCAAGCCTCTTGATGTTTTCCATGATGGTTTTCGTGTTCCTGAAACAGGACGCAAACCGTATGAATATCCTTTAAATTCCCAAGCAGATATTCAATCCTTTTGCGGTGCGGATAAGGTCGCAGTCAGGCTCCACAAAGTTCATCTTCGCCACAGCGTCTTTGATTGGCACGCTGATGACATTAGGATGATGGTAAGCCACCATGTTGCCATATTCTTTGTTTAGCACCATCTCGAATGCCTTCACGCCGAACTGTGCCGCGAGCACTCTGTCGTAAGCTATCGGCACGCCGCCACGCTGCAGGTGACCCAGTGTGGTCTCACGCATATCGTGTTCAAAACCGGCGGCTTTCATCTGTTCGATAAACTTCAAGCCGATGCCGCCGAGCTTCACGTTCTCGTAGCCAGGCTCGTTGCTCTTGGTGAAGATCTGTGTGCCGTCTTTCGGTTTTGCGCCCTCGCTGATGACCACGATGGCATGACCACGGTCGTTATGGAAGCGCTCCTCGAGACGTGCTTTCACTATATTGATATCGTAAGGAAATTCCGGTATCAGGCACACCTCGGCGCCGCCAGCTATTGCTGCATTAAGGGCGATCCAGCCAGCGTCACGACCCATGACTTCGAGCACGAACACACGGTTATGTGATGCCGCTGTAGTCACGAGCTTATCGACAGCTTCTGTAGCAATCTGCACTGCGGTCTGGAAGCCGAAGGTGCAGTCGGTCATCGAGAGGTCGTTGTCGATGGTCTTCGGCACTCCGATGATGTTCAAGCCCTTTTCATAAAGCTTTTGAGATATCCTCTGTGAGCCGTCGCCACCTATGTTGATGACGCAGTCGACGCCCATATATTCCAGACGTTTAATCATCTCGTCGGAACGGTCGACAACCTCCCATGTGCCGTCGTTTTTCTTCACTGGCCATGAGAACGGGCCGCCTTTGTTGGTCGTCTCGATTATTGTTCCGCCACGGAAATGTATTCCGCGCACTACTTCAGGTGTGAGGCGCACTATCTCCTGCGGCTCCCAAAGCACTCCGTTGAAGGCCTGGATGCTGCCGAGGACCTCCCAGTCTTTCTCCTGCGACGCACGCTTCACAATAGCGCGAATCACCGCATTAAGACCTGGGCAGTCGCCGCCACCGGTTGTTATTAAAACTCGTTTCATAATTTACCCCTTTCCGTCATTTCGACCGACCGAAGGAAGTGGAGAAATCTCCGCCAAACAATTGTTCTGTGACATTCAAATGCTGGAGATTTCTCGATTCCGCTTTGCTCCACTCGAAATGACGATTGTGTATGATTATTTTAAATCTAATTTTATTTGCAGCTCATCCAATTGCTCCTGAGCAATCGCTGACGGTGACTCTGCCATGACATCGCGACCCTGGTTGTTTTTCGGGAATGCGATGAAATCGCGGATTGAGTCCTGACCTCCGAAGAGCGAGCAGAGACGGTCGAAGCCGAATGCCAATCCTGCGTGAGGTGGTGCTCCGTATTCGAAGGCGTTCATCAGGAAGCCGAACTGCTCCTGAGCCTTCTCGTCGGTGAAGCCGAGGGTGTGGAACATCTTCTTCTGCAGGTTCTTGTCGTGGATACGCACCGAGCCGCCGCCGACTTCAGTGCCGTTGAGCACGATATCGTAAGCGTTGGCACGGATCTCACCCCATTTGTCAGGCTGCTCAAGGAGGTATTCATCCTCAGGTTTCGGAGCCGTGAACGGATGGTGCATAGCATAGTAACGCTGTGTCTCTTCGTCCCATTCGAGAAGCGGGAAGTCGATGACCCACAATGGTTTATACACGTTAGGGTCACGCAAGCCGAGTTGGTTGCCCATCTCAAGACGGAGAGCGTTCATCTGCACTCTCGTCGGCATGGCTTTACCACTGAGAATCAACAGCATATCGCCCGGCTTGGCGTTGCATTTGTCGAGCCATGTCTTCAAAATCTCAGGTGTGTAGAACTTGTCGACTGACGACTTGATAGTGCCGTCTTCGTTGTATTTCACGTAAACGAGGCCTTTAGCGCCCACCTGCGGACGTTTCACGAAGTCGGTGAGTGCGTCGGTCTGCTTGCGGGTGTAATTGGCGCAGCCTTCAGCGTTGATGGCGACCACAAGTTCTGCCTCATCGAACACCGAGAAGCCGTGACCTTTCGCCACGTCGTTGAGCTCGACAAACTTCATTCCGAAACGGATATCCGGCTTGTCGGAACCGTAATATTTCATTGCGTCATGCCAAGTAATTCTTGGAAAATCGCCAAATTCGATGCCTTTGATGGTCTTGAACAGATGTTTTGCCAGGCCCTCGAACATGTTGATGACGTCTTCCTGTTCGACGAACGACATCTCGCAGTCGATCTGTGTGAACTCAGGCTGACGGTCAGCGCGGAGGTCCTCATCGCGGAAGCAGCGCACAATCTGGAAGTAACGGTCGAAGCCAGCCACCATGAGGAGCTGCTTGAACTGCTGCGGTGACTGCGGGAGAGCGTAGAACTCGCCCGGGTTCATACGTGACGGCACCACGAAGTCGCGGGCGCCTTCCGGGGTCGACTTAATCAGGCAAGGAGTCTCAATCTCGAGGAAGTCGTTGCCTGACAGATATTTACGCACTTCCTGAGCCATCTTATGGCGCAAGATGATGTTGTTCTTGATTGGGTTACGGCGCAAGTCGAGGTAGCGGTACTTCATGCGGATGTCGTCGCCGCCGTCGCTGACGTCTTCGATGGTGAACGGAGGCACTTTCGAGGTGGTTAAAATCTTAAGGCTTTCGACCTTCAGCTCGATGTCGCCTGTCGGGTTTTTCGGGTTCTTCGACTCGCGTTCCACCACGACGCCTTTGGCTTGGATGACGAATTCACGTCCGATTTCGCGGGCGGTCTTCATCGTCTCTGCCGAGCTAACTCCTTCTTGCATAAACAGTTGCGTGATACCATAACGGTCGCGCAAATCAATCCACAGCAGGGCGCCTTTGTCGCGGACGCGTTGCACCCAGCCGCTCAATGTGACTTCCTGGCCTACGTTGGCCATGCGAAGTTCACCACATGTATGAGTTCTAAACATATCGTTTATTTATTATATTCTACAAACTTGCAAATTTACAAAAATTTTGGAAATGCAAGAAATTAATTTTTATAAATCAACTTCATAATGCAATTTTTGCAGTCGAAGTCGAGGCGAAAACGCCCGTGAGGGTTGCTAATATATAAAGGTGTTGCAGGTTTTCCTGTTTCTTTGACGCACATCCCGTTGGCATAACGGATACAATGTTTGGTGGTCATCACCACGATCTCGCCTTCAGGCATCGATTTCTCCAGTCCGTCATCGATATGCGTAACACCGTGATTTTCATAGAATTGGCGGGAGAGGGAATTGGTGACGTTGGCGAGGTATGAGAGATGATCGCCCACACCGTCATTTCGAGTGGAACGGAGTGAAGCCGAGACCCGAGCGAAGCGAGAGCTTTTGCCTTTGGCAAAAAAATCACCGCTAAAATTTTGTTTCGAATCATTCAAATGCCGGTGATTTCTCCATTCCGCTTCGCTACAGTCGAAATGACGTTTAACCAACGTCTCCTCCAATTTCGCGACCAGTTGCCGTTTCATCTCGCCCAAAACCGAGGCAGGGATGAAATAAATTGCATCTAATTGAATATCAATGTCTTCAACAACAAATTTCGTGTCGCCCCATTGTGACAGCTTCGTGCGGATGTTTTCGAGTGCCTTTTCAGTGTTTTTTGCGATATCTTTGGAGCAAGTCATCTCAACATTCACACTTACGGAACCATCAACAAACGCTGATAATTTCAGACCATCGGCAGTGTCTGACAGTTGTAATCTGATTGCGATTTTCCGGTTGCCGGTGGAGTTATCTACAGATTTTTGCCAGACGATGTCGAAGTTTCTATACAATGAGATTTCTCGACTACGCTTCGCTTCGCTCGAAATGACGATCTTTTTTATGTCATTTCGACCGACCGAAGGGAGCGGAGAAATCTCCTTTGAACACAAGATAACGTTCCCTTCTACTCCATTGACATTGAATCCTTGCAAATTATTATCGCCATCCAAGAAACAGAGTCCGTCGCCGTTGTGAAGCTCTATACCCTTTAACAGGTTGACAGTCAGGCGTTTGCCGTCGATTTTTATGATTTCACCTATATATTCTCCCATCGATTTCGGGGTGAATGGTGCATCGATATTTTTTTGTCGGCCATGTGCGAAATAATCGGTGAAACCGCGCGAGAACGATTTTTCGAGGTTCGGCACGAACGATGGTGACGACACTCCTTGCGAGGCACGCTCCAAATCCGGGCAGCGTGCAATTATCTCATCGATTGCCCGACGATAGTAAGCTGTCGTATTCTTCACATAGTCGGCGTCTTTCAGTCGGCCTTCGATTTTAAACGAGGTGATGCCTGCGTCGATGAGCTCTTCGAGGTTTTTCGAGTTGTTCATGTCGCGCAACGACAGCAGATGTCGGTTGGCTATCAAAGTGTTACCATTCTCATCTTCGAGGTCCCATTTCAGTCGGCAAGGTTGGGCGCACGCCCCACGGTTTGCCGAACGATGGCCGATGACGTGGCTCAGATAGCACTGACCGCTATAGCTCACGCACAAAGCGCCATGCACGAAAAACTCGAGAGGCACGGTGGTCTTGGAGCGGATATCCTTTATCTCGTTGATACTCAATTCCCTGGCAAGCACAACTTGTTTAAAACCCACATCTTCAAGGAATTTGACCTTATCGGCTTTGGTATTGTTACATTGTGTAGATGCGTGCAGTGCGATTGGTGGCATATCCATCATCAGGAGGGCCATATCCTGCACTATGAGTGCGTCGACGCCAGCGTTGTAGCAGTCCCAAGCGATCTTGCGAGCCTGCTCTAACTCGTTGTCAAACAACAATGTATTGAGTGTGACGTAAACTTTTGCGTTGTAAATGGCGGCATGACGACAGAGTTTCTCTATGTCTTCGATGCTGTTGCTCACTTTCTCGCGTGCGCCGAATCCCGGACCGCCGATATACACCGCGTCGGCGCCATGGTTGATGGCGGCGACACCCACTTCTAAGTTTTTCGCTGGAGAAAGTAGCTCTATCTTTTTCACGACAAATATTTTTGCAAAGATAACATTTTATTTTTTAGGATTAACAAAGAAAATGCTTCCCACGTCAACAAGTTCGCCGTCGTACAACTCGATGATTCTCATGCCGTTGCGACGCACAAACTTCCGCAGTTCCTTACATTCCTTGAGACGTCCCAAGGAGCCGCACACCACGAGGTTATCGTCGAACATGCCGCAGCAGCCGGGGAAAAAACCATATTTCTGACCTGGAAGTGTTATTTGACGCGGGTCAACGTAAAAGACATTGAAATTGTTTTCTTCCAATACACGTTTTATGCCAAGGTCGGAAGTGATATAGTTATGTTCGTCAAGTGCCAACAAATTGCATCGCGTATATCCTTGATTTACATTGAGTTGCACGGATTTTGTCCACATTTGTCCATACATATCCAATATGGAAGAATCAGTATGTAACAAATTGTGTATCAATATATTACCGACGCCAACAGCATTATAATGGCATGTCTCGGGGTACTTGTTTCCGACGGATTTCCCGCCCTTTTCAACCCATATATTTTGGGGAAAATTAATGTGGACATTTTCTGCGCAAATCACTGATTCACAATATCTTTCGTTATGGCAAAAACAGAAAATGTCGGGGTGGGACGAGATTGATGGATAGGCGGCGTCGGAAGGTTCGAGCCACACCACTTCGCCCAGTTTTGAGAGATTCGCACGAGCTTCGGCTGGCATTGTGGCGCTGGCGATGACACACATGTCATTTCGACCGAAGCGTATCGAAGAGTAGCGTAGTGGAGAAATCTCCATCATATTTGCTGGAGATTTCTCGATTCCGCTTCGCTGCACTCGAAATGACGGACCACTTCTAATGACGACCTTTTTATATCGTTCTTCGAGTTTCTTTTTGTTCTCACCCTTATACCCTATTGCGTGATTCAATTGATTTTCAGGCACTTCGATGGTGATGGTATCGGATTTCCCGTCAATTTTGTCGAATTTGCGGCCCCATAGGCGGCTGAACACCATCTCGGCAAAATTTTTATGGTAAGGTCCTGCAACGAATGCGTCGCCGTTAAGGTCGTCGGAGGTGTGCAGGCCTATTCGGAGCACTTTCACATCGTTTTCGGTGAAATATTCATACAATGTCGCTGATTGTTTCACCGCTTCGTCCAATGTCAGAGGTATATATTCGCCAACATGGTAAAGTCGCTCCAACTCAGTGTCTTTCACCACGATACACGGATATATGCGTGTCTCTTTCGCGCCAAGTCTGACGATGTCATGGGCGGTTTGCATATCGTTCTCGAATGTGTCGAACGGCAGTCCGAGCATCATCTGCAAGCCGAGTGTAATACCTTCATCCACAATGACTTGCGATGCTTTTTCGATATCTCTAAAGGTGTGTCCGCGACCGCATCTCCGCAAAATCTCGTCGTTGGTGGTCTGAGCTCCGAGTTCGATGTTGCGCATCCCGAAATTTTTGAGTGTTTTCACTCTTTTTTCGTCGATATAATCGGGTCGGGTGCTGCATCGTATGCCCTGAATTACGCCTTTTTCGAGGTAAGGCTGCACAATTTTCAGAAAATCGTCCTGCATTTTTTCGGGCAGACCCGTGAAATTTCCGCCGAAAAAAGCCACCTCGACAAACCTCTCATTTTCCGTAAAGGAGGAGAGATATTGGTCTATCGTATTTTTAACATATTGAGTATCAGGTATTTGCTGTTTTCCAGTAATACTAAACTGATTGCAATAGACGCATCGGAACGGACACGCCAGCTCAGGCAAAAATATCGGGATGTTGTAATATTTCATTTCGGCATCAAAATTGCTAAAAAACATTGAATAATCGTACACAATATCAAAATATTTCTTAACTTTGCGAGTTATTAATATTGGCAAACAAAATTTTAAGTAATATGTTTAAGCATTTAAAAAGTATTATCATCATCGCGATGGTTGCGCTTGTAACCATCTGTGGCACAAGTAGTTGCAAGTCATCAGGCAAAATGACAAAGAAAGAGTACAAGGCTAAGGTCGAGCAGGCCACCAAAGATTTGAACGCCATTTTGGATGGCACGACAGAGTGGTCGTTGGAGGAGCAGCAGGCTCGCGTCAACGAGATCAAACAGGTTGATTTCTCGAAGAAAAACCCTGAAATCATGGAAATGATTGACCGCGCTGAGGCCAAGATAGCACGTGAAATTGCTGAGAGAGACCGTCTCGCGGAGGAGCAGCGTCTTGCAGAAGAGCAGCGTCTGCGTGAGCTTGAGGAGCAAAACAGACCACAGACCGGCCTCATGGATTATTTCAACATGATTGCCGGTGCGAGGGACGTCAACACGGCAAACGGCTACATCAGAGAGGCCTTGAAGATGTTCGCGTCGCCTGACGCGGTGGTTCTCATCCTGCTCAACAACTATGGCGACTATGACCGTCCGACGACAGCGCAGAACTACCTCAACTACATCAAGGACCAGAAGAAAGTCAACGTGATTGTCAACGATGTCACTTACGATTCAAACAACAAGATTACACAACTCGAATTAAAAAAGAAATAAGATGAAAAAGGTATTATTTGCATTAGCATTCGCATTTTTCGCACTCACAGGATATCAGGCTTTCGCGCAGGAGCCGGAACTCAACCCTGAGCGCAAGCAAGCCATTGACAGTCTTGCACTTGAGAAGGTTCGCGACCTCTCCAAATACGTCAAGTTGATCGGCTCGAAGAACACTCCGTGGAGCGAGGCCAACCGCGTTATCGACCGTGCCGAAGAGCTCTTCGCACCAGATGCAGAAATCGGCGTTTCATCGTTGTCGAAGACAAAAGTCGAGTATTACAAAGTACGCAAATATCTCGAGAGACTGATGCGCCTCAACTACGACCGCGTCGAAATCGACTGGTACAAGATACAGTATGTGTCGGATTTACAACGCCAGCCTGACGGGACATACGTCGGTGTCATCACCATCTTCCAGACATTCAAGGGCTATGACGCTGAAGGCAGACTCGTTTATCAGGACACCACAAAGAAAGACATCACTGTGTACGTGAAGCGTAAAGAGACACAGATCGGCGGCAAGCTCATCGGCTTCTGGGATGTGTTACTTGGCGACATGCGTGTAAAGGAGACAACTCATAAATAATGACTAAGTTATTGAAAATCATAGTGCCAGCGTTTTTGCTGGCACTATTTTATAAGGCCGACGCCCAGGTGGTAGGCAGTCTTGGTGACGTCCAGGTGGATGAACGCGAGTTCTACACCATGACCAAGCAAATGGGACAGTTCATGCACAGGTTCAACTATGAAGAAGATCCTACGGGCAAACGACTGTATCCTGGCGACAAAGACTACCGCAGCGCCAGCAAACGAAGGGAGTCAGTGCCATTGCTGTTCGACCTCGAAAACCCGAGAACCAACGGCACTTTGCGTGACATGTTCATCGAAGACATCACGAAAAAGGGCCAGTATATGGAGTTTCTTGGAGGCAACTGGTTCTCAGAGATCTCAGCTAAGTTTATCTGGAAAGGCAAAGAAGTCGATGTCAGCATGATAATGTCCATAGAGAAAGAAGGCCTCGGCTCGAAATGGGTGCTCACCAATGTGTTTTTCTCGGAGTTTCAGAAATATTTCCCACAAGGGGAGCTGTCGGAGCGCGAGAAACATTTCCTGCATCCACAGAGTCATGAGCTTGACTTTATGAATATCTACAAGGTTTTCGAAGACCAGCAAGTCGTTGAGTATTACGCATCTAACGAATACACACCCGATTATCTCACGCTGTTTTTCTATGAGATAAAGCAAGGCAACCTGAAATTCGACCATGTGGAAAGCGTGAAATTCCACATCCTGCAAACCGACAACTGGTATTTTGAGGTGTCGTGGTTCAACCGCAGCGGCTACAACTCGGGATGGCTGATTTCAAACCTCGTCTACCTTAAAAATGATGAAAAAGAAACACTTTTAAAGATTTATCAACCAAGAAAATGAAAAAACTACTTTTTATCGCGTTATTGTTAATGTTTTGCCAAAGCGTCAACGCACAGAAATCAAATCTCAGCAAAACTGAGCTTGAAGAGTATTCGCAACAGATAAGGTCGATGGTCAAGTATCTGGAGGAGACCTTCTCGTTTATCGGAGACCCGGAAAACACTGCACAAGAGAAAGACATCATCTTCAAGGAAAGCTATTCCAAGATTTTCCGCGATGACGAAGTCCAGATCGAAGACGACCTTGACGACAACCGCAGCACCAATATTAATAAGGATGTTCAAGCCTATCTGAAAGACATTGACTTTTTCTTCAAAGATGCGGCTTTCACCTTAAAAGTTGAAGACATCAAGCCACAGACCAACGACAAGGGCGAGACTTATTTCAAGGTGACGATGATGAGAACCATCGTCGGACACAACATCGTGGGCGACACGGTTAACAGCACGATAAAAAGATACATGGAGGTGAACGTCGACCGTTCGAAGAAAGATCTGAAGATAGTCAGCATGTACACCACGAAACCCAATGAGACAGAAGAACTTAGGGTTTGGTGGAACAGGATGCCGTCGGTTTGGAAGATGTATTTTGGCGAGAACAGATACATCCTCGACTCCATCGAGATGGCCGACATCATACACATCTACCGCGACTCCATCGTCATTGTCAACGACAGCCTGATGGAGAGTACGATAGCCTGCGACATGCCTGTGTTATATGAGAAGCTGACGGATATCACCAAGACCACTGAAGTGGATGTGAGTCATAACAAAAACATCACCACCCTCGACCCCTTGATTGAGCTCTCCGAGCTGCAGAACCTCGACTGTTCGAACACTAATGTCGAAGACATCTCCCCTATCAGAAATCTCAATAAAATCAATGCATTAGACATCAGCAACACTCTGATTACAGACATTTCAGACTTGAGATATGCCAACAACATCAAGACATTGAATGCCGAAAACATACGTCTCAGCGACATTGAGATTATCGGGCTCTACGGTCAGCTGACGAACTTGTCAGTAGCAGGCACCGATGTATCTGACATCAGCATGTTGGAAAATTGCGAACAGCTTGTAGACCTTAACATGTCAAGCACAAAAGTGACAAGTCTCGACTCGATAGTTTTGCCGCAATCGATACGTTTCTTAAACCTCAGCAATACTGAAATTGACGACATCAGTAACTTGTCGAACCTTGAAAACCTGCAAGTTTTGATTATTGACGACACATACGTCACTGATTTGAGCCCATTGGCCGGCCTCAGCAAGCTTACTGAGTTACAATGCAAAAACACAAGTGTCAGCGACATCATGCCGCTCAAAGACCTGCAAAATCTCGTCAGGATTTATTGTGACAACACCAAGATAGATTCAGAGAAAGCGGAGAGTTTCAGGAGTGAAAACCGCAGAACCATCGTCATTTACGAGACAAAAGTGTTGCAAGACTGGTGGAACAGGCTTCACATCTCATGGAAGAGGGTTTTTGCCGCACAAAACAACACCAGTTTAGACCCAAGTCCGGAAGAGCTGCACAACATTATCTGCATGAAATCGTTGACGCTTGACCATTCGTTTTTGGATGCAATGCCTATCGAGCGTTTGACCAATCTTGAGGAGCTCAACCTTGAAAGTTCAAAGATTGCCGACCTCACCCCGTTGCACACACTGCATAACCTTCGTTATCTGAACATCAAGAACACCAAAGTGACTGATCTGGCACCACTTAGCGACCTCACCAACCTCCAGGAAATCAATATGGAGAACACCAATGTGGAAAAGCTTGAGTGCTTGTGCGATTTGTCTAACTTGGTGAAAATCAACGCAGAAAACACCAAGGTAAAGTCAGACCAAGTTCTTAAGCTGAGACTTGCTCAGCCGAAAGTCACGGTGATTTATCAGACCGAGGAGTTACAAATTTGGTGGAACACTCTCGACAACAACTGGAGAGAGGCTTTCCGCAACACCATCGATATTGACACCAATCCTAAAGCCGAGCAGTTACAGGCTATTGCGAACATAGAAGAGCTCACTGTCGACTCAAGGATTATTATCAACAACCTTGAGCCGTTGACGAAGCTTATGTTCCTCAAGAAATTGATAATCAATGACAATCACATCACTGATTTGAGTCCGCTCAGCGAGTCGCAGCAACTCAGGGAGCTCAACATTGATGGGAATGCAATCGCCGACTTGAGTGTGTTGAGCAATCTGAAATCGATGGAGGTCCTCTCGATTGAAAACACCAACGTCATAGACATCAACGCGTTGGAAGACATGAAAGAGCTTCGTATGCTGAATATATCAAACACTAAAATCAAGAATATCAAGATGTTATCATCTTGCATATCGCTTGAGGAGCTTAACATATCCAACACCAATGTGAAGACGTTGTCGTCAGTAAGTAAGATAGAATCGTTGAGATACATCAAGGCGATAAACACCAAGATCAAGGCCAAGGAAATCAATTCCTTAAGGACTAAACGCCCTGATATAAATATTTTATATCATTAGGAAAATCAGACGATCCAAGTTATTGGGAAGTCGTTTTCCTTCATAAACTGATTAGTTTTTTCGACATCGTCGGCAAATCCGAGGAAGAATCCGCCGCCGCCGGAGCCGCATATCTTTATCTGGAAATGCACGTCGGCGCATTGCAGAGAGAACAGTGGCAGCATGTTGTCGGTAATCATCGGGCGCAGCATAACTGTCTGATAATAAGACAGATGCTTTAAATCGTCGAAGAATTTGCCGGTATCGCCTGACACCAATGAATTGATGCAGCGACCCACAAAAGGATAGTAAAGCTCGTTGAAAGCCTTCAGATAACTCGGGTTCTCACGTTGGGCTTTGAAATAGTTTACCAGCGACTTGGTATCGCTCTTTATCTTGCTGTCAATCAGGAAGATATGGATATCTTCGGGGATAAACTCCTTCTCCAAAATATTTATTTTCTTGTCTTCGGTCAGGATGAAAGGCTTGCCGAGGTAGCACTGCAGCGGGTCGAGGCCTGAGCTGCTGCCATGGAAACAGTTCTCCATATCGCCCAAGAACTTCTTCAGTTCGAGCAGATCCTCTATCTCTTTTGACTTAAAACGGTCGTAAACGGCTGCTGTGAGGGCCCCAGAGCTACCCACTCCATAGCCCGACGGGATGCATGAGTCGAGGAAGAGACCCTTTTTGAGCTCGGTTCTAAACTTCTCAATATCAATGTTTTCGGCAAAATATGGATCTTTTTCAAGATAATTTGCGAAAGCGTGAAGGCTGCGGTTTGACGAATAGTTTTTCTTCCCATGATTACGCCAGATATAATCCCAATGCGACGAGCCCGTATAAAGTGGCATGAGAAGTGCCGGCGAGCCGTAAATCATTGAATATTCGCCGAATAAAATCACTTTCCCGTAATAATGCTTTATTTCCATGACAACAAAACTACAAATTATTGATTAGCACTTTATCGTCAATCCATTTATACTCATGACAATACTGCAATAGTTCTTCTTTTATAAACTGTTTCACTTCAGGTTCGCATGCATCTGGATAGAGCAGATGTACATTAGGTCCTGCGTCGAGGGTGAAGCATAGCGGAGTGCCTGAGTCGTGGCGGAATTTCTTTACCAACTCAATGATTTTCAGTGTATTATCCTCCATCAAATGATATGGCGGATTAGATGTCGCCATCATCTCGTGCAGCTGCAGTGCTTCGGCTTCGGCTATTTTCATAAACTCTTTAACGTCACCATTTTGCAACACTTTCAGCAGTTGTTCGGTATGCTGGCGAGCGGTGGCGTAACGTTGTTCGGCGAGCGGGTGACCGTTCATGAGCGAATGTCCGACACGGCTTGATACGCTTTTTTCTTTGTTCGACACTATCATTATGCTGTCGTGATAGGATTGGAAAACAGGGGCCACCATATCAGTGAGAGGCACTGCGTACTCATCGGAACTCGTTGACACTGAAGGAGTTGCTCCCCATAGAGTCATGACGGGATAAAGCGAGCGTGCCGCACTGCCGGATGCCAGACGTGACAAGAACGATGCCTTTTGCAAATCAACAGGTGTAACATCATGATTTACAATCTTTTCTATCTTCAGAAGACATAAAACGAGAGCACTCATGGAAGAGGCACTTGACGCGATGCCCGAGGAATGGGGAAACGAGTTATAGCTATCGATTTTGAGGTCAAGGCCTTTTAAAAATTCAAAATACTGTTGGTTATCAACAAGATATTTGTCGATTTTATCTTGAAATTTCGGGGACTCTTTGCTATCGAAAAGAAAGCTGATATGACAGTTCTCACCGTCATTATGTTTCACAGAGATTGACGTCTCGGTGAAACAGCGGCTCAGCGTGAAGCTTATTGAAGGGTTGTTGGGCAGTTGGTTGCCATGTTTGCCCCAATATTTCACTATTGCGATGTTTGATGGCGATTTAGCAGATACTTTGAATTCTTCCATGTTTTACTTGTTTTTGTCCCAAACTTGATGCAAAGATAATAAATTTTATAATATCATAATAAAAATTACGTTAATTTTGTGACGTCAAACATTCATACTATGAAAAGATTAGGTATCATCGCATTAATTATTGCTTTAGCTTCAGTATTCACTTCATGTTCAAATAACAAAGAGCCCCGCAAGGACCGTTCGGTGGGAGGTTCGTCAGAGATTTTGTTTGTGACTCAGAACGATGAGCAATGGAATGGTCAGATGGGTCAGGCGGTCCGTGACTATTTCGAGGTGGAACAATACGGATTGCCTCAACATGAGCAGAATTTCAAGGTGGCACATATTAATATTAATGCACTCAACGACATGTTCAAGAAGCATCGCAACCTTATCATTGCGGATATTGTACCTGACCTGCCCAACCCAATCATCGAGTCGCAGGTTGACTGGATGTCAGCACCACAATATGCCATAAAAATCGTGGCGAGAGATGCGGAGACATGGATCAAAGTGTTTGATTCTCAAAAAGGAGACATTAAAAACAAGTTCAACTGCAACGAGCGTGCCCGTTTTATGGATTTCTTCCGTCCGATGGCCAATGCTGATGTCATGACGGCTCTGAAAGCGAAGTTCGGGTTCTCGATGACGGTGCCGGAGGGTTATTACGTAGCTGTTGACAAGGAAAATTTTATATGGCTGAGGAGAGAAGAGACTGACAAGAGTTTTGGTTTCATCATCTATTCACGTCCATACACCAGTACAGAAGACCTCAACGAGGCTAAGATTATTCACGCAACTGATTCAGTCACAAAGAAATACATTCCAGGACCCGCTGATGGCAGCTATATGACTTTGGAGAAAGAGTTTGTCCCGCCTGTTTTCAAGACCATTCCTGATTTTCCGGCAGGTTACGCTGTCGAGATGCGTGGAATGTGGAAGACCGAGGGAGACTTCATGGCTGGACCGTATGTCTCATATACCATTGTAAATCCGGGATCCACTCAGCTTATCACCGTGGAAGGATACGTTTACTACCCCAACAAGCCAAAGCGTGACTTGTTGAGGCAGCTTGAGTCGATAATCTGGAGCTTAGATTTTTAGCTTCTGACCGACTTTTATATCGTTGTTTTTCAGATTGTTAAGTTTCTTAATATGGTCAACGGTGACGTTGAATTTCTTGGCTATTGACCACAGCGAGTCGCCGCTTTTCACGGTATAGGTTGTTGTACCGCTTGAACTTGAGGCAGGCTTGTTATTGTTATTTCCACTGCTAACATTCTGATTCTCAGGCGGATACACTTTCAACTTCTGTCCCACTTGTATATTGGTCGACTTCAGTTTGTTCCAACGTTTCAGGTCGGTTACTGTACATTTGTATTTCTGTGCGATCTTGCCCAGGGTCTCGCCTTTTTTCACTGTATGTGTGATTTGTGTCGTAGAGCGTTCCACTGGCTTGTCGTTGCCTGCCTGTGCCATTGGGGCTCCAGAGCTATAAACAACAAGTTTCTGGCCGATACTGAGTCGGTCGGATTTCATGTTATTCCATTGTTTCAGCTGGTTTACGCTGACATGGTATTTTCTTGCGATGGTGCTCAGCGTCTCGCCTTTTTTCACGATATGGACGCTGCGGTCGGACACTGACTTTATGCGTTCCTGAAGTTTTTCTTTATCGATGCCGCTCTTTGTCTTATAGGTATATAGCGCTTTTTCATTATCGATATATGGTCCGACATATTGTTCAGGAAGGGTGAGGAGACAAGGTTTTTTGCTTGTAGCTGGAATAATTTCGGCTTTATATTGTGGGTTGAAGAACTTCAGGTCGGCCATCGGGACGCCGAGCATCTCGTTAAGCTGGTCGAAATGAAGCACATCGTGTACGGTGACGGTGTCGGTGCCGTTTTTGATGATACCCGGGTCGAGAGGACAGATATTATGCTCCGGTGCGTAGTTCATCACATAATTGACTGCGATGAAAGCAGGCACATAGCCGCGGGTCTCGCGTGGCAGATAAGGCCATATTGCCCAGTAATTCTTGATACCTCCTGCACGTCGGATGGCTTTGTTGACGTTGCCTGCGCCAGAGTTGTATGCCGCGAGGGCAAGGAACCAGTCGCCGAACTGGTTATACAGGTCTCTCAGGTGACGGCAAGCTGCGTCGGTAGCTTTCAGCGGATCGTAACGGTCGTCTACAATGGTGGTTGAGTTGAGTCCGTATTGTTTACCTGTAGCATACATAAACTGCCATAGTCCTTTGGCACCCGCCCAAGAACCGGCAGTTGGGTTAAGAGCCGACTCGACGACGGCCAGATATTTCAACTCAAGCGGCATGTTGTATTTGTCGAGAGTCTGCTCGAAAAGCGGGAAGTAGACATCTGACAGGCCAAGGATTCTCTCGGTTTTGCTGCGTTTCTGCACCGCATACACATCAATAAACGACTTCACATGTTTATTAAATACCAAATCCATAGTAGTGTTACGGTTCAGTTCTTCAATCCTCTTGGCATAAATACTGTCTGGGAATGAAGGGATATAACCAGGAGGATAGTTGCAAGTGTTTTCCAGACTCCCTTCAAAATATGGTATAACCTGAAGAGTATCAATATGTTCCAACAGTTCAACCGACTCATCGACGATGCCTATTCCTGAATTTTCATCGTCAAACATCTGTTGCATCTGTATCTGTATGCTGTCGGGATCATTAGGATTTATCTCTTCAAAATCGTCGTCATAAGTCAAATCCTCTTCCGAAACGACATCGTCATCGACAGTCTCCTGATTGTTAACTGCATGATTATCAGCGTTATCTTCGACGTTATTCTCTTGATTTGTATTTGTTGTGTTGTTTTGTTTCGCTTTTTCTTTGCGAAATTCGTTAAACTCCTGAATCGTTGCGCATGATGTCAAAAGTGCCACCAAGACCGCAAATGCAAAAACCAACTGTTTTTTCATAATTTACTGGTACTCGTTACAATATTTTTTAAGCTACAAAGATATAAAATTTTTAAAAAATAACGCTAATAAATCAAAAATAATTATCTTTGCAGCCTAAATTTTTTATGACAAATAAATTCTTAGAAAAATGAAGAAAATATTACTCAGTTTTGCTGTTATTGCTTTGATTTTCAGCATCAAAGTTAACGCACAGGAGCAGAAGACTCCGGATTGGAAAAGATGGCACTATCTCTCTGAGGAGGAGATGCATACGCCAGTTAGAAACGAAAACTTTGTTGAGACCGACCCGCCTACAGGCGCGCCTCGTTTTGTGGCCGAGTTTGAGCCTATGCAGGGTGTTATGATTCGTTACCCTCTTGGAATTCCTACAAGTTTGGTGGTGCAGCTGGCTAACAACTGTCATGTTTATTGCATTGTTGAATCATATTATCAGAGCAGTGCGCAGAACTCGTTCCAGGGCGCAGGCGTGAACATGGACAATGTGACCTTTGTGAATGCCCAGTCTGATTCATATTGGGTACGCGACTACGGTCCGTGGTATATTTTTGAGGACAGGCATCCGGCTATCGTCGACAACAGATACAACCGTCCACGTCCTAACGACGACAACATGTCGGGAGTGTTTGCCAGTTTCTGGAACATCCCCATGTACGGCATGAACCTCGAGCACACTGGCGGCAACATGATGGAAGACGGTCGTGGCCATGGTGTCAGCGACGAGCTTGTGTTCCAGGAGAACAACAATAACGAGACCAATGTACGCAACAAGATGCGTGACTATCTCGGCATTGACCCGTATCATGTCACTATCGACCCGCAGGGCGACTATATCGCACACGTTGACTGCTGGGGCAAGTACCTCGCACCTGACAAGATTTTGATTGCACAGCTGCCGCAAAGCAACCCACAATACGCTCTGTATGAGCAAGTTGCAGACTATTTTGCAACGACCAACTGCTGCTGGGGCTATCCTTATCATGTTTACCGCGTGCAGGAGCCAGGCGGCTACACCCTCGCACCTTACACCAACTCATTGATTCTCAACAAGTCAGTGTATGTACCGTTGGGAACAAACAGCACATATAACGAGCAAGCTTTGCAGGTTTACCGCGACGCCATGCCAGGATATGAGGTCGTTGGCGTTGTTAACAACGGATCAGGCATCAGCTGGGAGAATACCGACGCTTTGCACTGCCGCACCCGTGGCGTGATGGACTTCGGCATGCTTTTCGTCGACCATAGAGACGTCATTTTTGGCGAGCAGGAATGGCAGGATTCAATAGCAATCACAAGCAAATTCATCGCTTACAGCGGTCAGGATCTGAAGCAGGATTCCCTCCTTGTTTATTATAGCATCGACGGTGGAGAATACCAGGTGGCACACATGACAGCAACCGGCAATCCTGATGAGTATGTTGGCTACATCAAAGGTTATCAGAGCGAATCGAGCGTCGATTACTATGTTTTCGGTGCTGACGAGTCAGGTCGCCGTTACACACAGCCGGTGTTTGCCGAGCTCGACCCTCATCATTTCCAGATGGAGACACACGTTCCAGCAGAGCCGACAATCAGCGTGACTGACATTGTTTTTGAAGAAAATGAACCTGCTACATTCACTATCACCAACAACACAGGAAGCGCATTTGATGTCAACAGCATCAGTGAGATTGAGTATACATATCTCGCCATTGAGACCAGCGAGCAGCTTCCTGTAACACTTCAACCAGGTGAGAGCTTGGATGTCACAGTGTACATAGGATTATATACCAAAGGTTATGTAAACACGACTATTGAGATTATCTCAAGCCTTGGTATTCAGACCATTTCTGTTGAAATCAACGAAGCTATTTTTGACGACGTTGTTGAGAATGAGGCTGCAGGCTTCGAGGTTTATCCTAACCCTATGAGCAACACCTTGTATATTGATGGCGACGTTCAGAATGTGACCATCTTCAACGCTGTCGGCCAGCAGGTGATGTCGGTTGAGAACGCTAACGAGGTCAACGTCACGACATTGAATGAAGGCGTGTACTTCGTGAGAGTCAGCGACAACAATGGAAATAGCGTGGTGAAGAAGATTGTGAAGAGTCTTTAGACATTAGACTTTAGACCTTAGACTTTAGTAGTTTTTGCTAAGGTCTAAGGTCTAAAAACTAAAGTCTAATTTTTTAAAAAAAATTTTGTTGGACGTATAAAAAAATGTTGTATTTTTGCAGCGCAATTGAGGTCGGGTTCTACTAACGGTTAGGTAACGACACTCTCACTGTCGAAATAAGGGTTCGATTCCCTTACCCGATACAACAAACACCCTGTAAGTTATTGATTTACAGGGTGTTTTATTTTGTCAGGTTACAAAAGGGTTACAAAAAGCGACAAAGGGGGCAAAATGGGCGTGTAAAAAAGTGGTGCAAGTGTACGGCACACCCACACCACAACACAAAATATAGTCGGCTCGTTAAAGCCGTTGCAAAAATACTATTTTTCCGCCTACACTCATCATATCCCCTGAAATTCTATTGAACTCAAAGAAACATCCTTTATATGGTTGGCAATCTCATTCATAAGACTTTTAAACATAGGCTCATAGTAGCCGTGAACCCTGTCCGATATTTCATCTTTGTATTGGTCATCATAGGGACTGCCTAACAAATCTGAAATATTATCCACGTTTTCCTCAATGGTTAATAGCGACATAAAAAGCCCCGCTGTTGTCTCTGTAATAGCTATTTGCCCGGTCTTTTGGGCTTCTCTAAAGGCTTCAAGCCTTGTTTTGCCTGTGTTTCCCATGGCTTTTAATTTTTGGTGGTTACGTCTTGGGCGGCTTGTTTGCTGAGCGTCAGCAAAGCAATCCGGCACTCGTTAATAACATCGGGACACTCCGCCTTTCTCTGCATCACAAAATCTCTGAAACGCTCAAAGTTGCCGCTTTTAATAATGAACAAATACGCCTCGTTTTTGGCGTTCATCTCTGTTTCAAGTGCCATCTTGATTTGGTTTAGCAACCCCTGAAACGGTGAAGGTGGGTTTTTCATAACTGTTGAATTTAGGAAGAAAACGCCCTCTGTGAGGGTGTCCTCGGTCTCAACAGATACCGTGTGGGCGTTTCCGCTGCCACCACCTTACAAAGGGCTAATCTTTAATTGTCCGGCTCGCTCATCGCTGAGCGTCCGCTGTTGAGTTTTAGGGATTGCAAATATAGGTGTTTTTTTGAATGCCGCCAAAGATTTTTTTGCTGAGCGTGAATTTATAAACCGTTTGGTTTATATGTGTTTGATTTTTCAGCCTTTTTATATGTGTTGGATTTGTCGGTTTTGCTTACACGTCCAACACTGACAAATCCCAATCATCCCACGTTTCCAGCTTCCAAACGTCACAGCCACGCCTCTGTAATTCTTCCACTAACAGGCTCGTTTCCACGTCCTCCAGCCCTGTTTTGTTTACTTTCACTTGTGTATTTTCCATATTCCTACTGTTTTTGTTTACCAAAATTTGGTAAAAGTTACCCCCTTTACAGTGGGCTGTCTTTTTACCAAAATTTGGTAAAAGTTACCACTTACTATAAGACATTTTCAATTTTCACCCTTTTTATATCAATCCACAAAATCCGCTTTTTTCCTATCGGGCGTATTGGGCAACATCCGCCACGGCCCTCTCAAGCTCGCTCATCATCTCATCCCTCGCCTCTGTGGGGGCTTGCATTATCTTATACAAATCGGACTTCAAACGGCTGTAGTATTTTGGATCAGAAAAGGCGTTTTTTGCCTTTAGGTCATTAACAAAATCATCAATGTTGCTTTGTCCGTTCTGTTGTAGCAAAATGGCAAACAAAGCCTCTTTTGCATCCTTGGGGGTTTTTATGTTGTCTGTCATAGTGTTAATAGTGTTGATTTTCTTTATCGTGTCAAATTCAATCTTCCACTTCTGAATTATCGAGTAATAAAACGCCTGTTGTGTCAGGGTCGCTCCGCTAATCTCAGCCATTTTCAACAGGTGTTGTGGCTTGTGTGCAAATCTCAGCTCATATCTCAACAGATTGCATCCGCTGAGCGTTCCCGGTATCAACGCCCCTTTTGCCGCTGCCTCTTGGGTCTTATCATAGAAAACAAGTTGCATAAGCCGTTGGTTATAATAAAGCGTGTTTTTTGTCGCCTGTAGTCTTGTGAAACGTGGTTTGTTGCCCAGTCCGTTGTAATAGTCCGTTGGTGGTCGCCTGGTGGGTATCACCGTTGAGACATCAATCCTTGTCACCTTTGCCGCCTTTATATTCAGGTGCAACTCATCCCCCAGCCTCTCTATAGCTTCAGCTGCCGTCTGTCGTGTCAGAGTGAAAACGTTTGAGGGTAAATAATACTTTGCCAAACTGCCTTTTAAGGACACTCCGCCCTCAAAACAATTCACCGTGTAATCTCCTAATTTGCCGCTTGCACTATACCCTAATTTGTCGCTCCGCTGCTCCGTCACATCGGACAAATAGGGCAACACTCCAAAGGGGTTTCCCTTTGTCGTGTCGCTCCTATCTATCCAAAAATTAACGGTGTCTAACATTGCTTTTTGAAAATATGTTTTTACCAAATTTTGGTAAAAGTTACTACTTACTATAAGACATTAGCAAAATTGCCTCAGTATTGATAAAACGTTTTTGCCGCCTCTCTCATCGTTTCTATTGCCTCATTATATACTCCGTCCGCTAACCCCTTGGCGTTGCCCTGTATGGTGTTATATCCACTCGTTACAACGATTATTTCAAGGGTTTTCCAATCGGGGGCAATCAGGAACAGAAAACCGTCATCCCTACACTCATAAAATGGGTTGGGCTTGTGGGCTTTGCTATAGGTCTGTGAGCGGTTGGGGTTGCCAAATCCCACAATATAGCCGCTGTCGGTTGTGGTGGGGTTGTTAAGCAAATAAACGCTGCTGAAATTAAGGCTGTCTTTACCCTGTAAATAACGCTCAGCCCTACGCTCATCGGGGCTGTCGATAATCCCGGTAGTGCCGTTGAGGTACAAACATAATTGCCCCTTGGCGTTAATCAGGCTTTGCAACGGCTTATAATATCCGGCAAAGCGTGTGAGGTCATAACGTGGCACTTTTGCACCCACTTTGATTTTGTGACGTGCCTTTATCTCATCATCCAGCTGCTCCAGCTTCATATAAGCACTGAAAATATTAGTTTCCACGCTTTCCCCCTTTCTTCATACAATAGGCGTTTGCCTGTTGGCTTATCTCCTCATCGGTTGCAACTCTGTTTGTCTGTAGCCACCGCTCCAGCTCCGCTCTGTTGAAATAGCATATTTTGCCCAATGGCTTAAAATGGGGTATCTGCTGTGTTGAGGTTAGCTTGTAAAGATAAGACTTTGAAATACCCATATAACGTGCCGCCTCATCGCTGGTTAACACCTCTTTTTGTGTTGAAATAATGTTTGCCGTTATCATATCGGCAACTTGTTTTAATTCCTCGCTCATCGCGTTTGTTTTTAATAGTTTGGGCTGTCAAGGGGTAGGGGGTAACATCCGCCCCAATCTTTGCCCACGTGCTGAGCGTTCAGGCGTTACCCTTTGCCGTGTCCGCTTTAACACGGTGCAAAGAAATAAAATATCAGAAAATAAAAGGGGTGTTGTCGTGGGTCACCTCAATGGGTCACATTTTTCATACCATACACTATGACGGCTGCAAAAGTCAAAATAATCTCTAGTGTTTTCATCCATAATGCCCTCACAATAAATATGATATAAAGACATTTTACATTTTTCGTTCAAACAATTTTTTATATCCGCTATAAGCTGCTTACGCTCATCTTTATTACTTTCCTTGTATATGATACTCCAAGTTCCCTCATTTGTTTGTGGCGTAATCATATCAAGTAAATTTGGCAAAGCTTCATTAGGTAAATCCTCAATATTATTGACCTCAAACATATCGAGAAATATTTTTATAATTTCCATTCTCTCTGTTTCTTTCATATTGGCTTATTATCTTCAAGCATTTTTAAATAATCAGAAAAACCAAATCATTCTTTAAAAACCTCATCTATTCGTTCATATCCTCTCGGTTTTCCGTCTTTGTTGTCAATGTTTGCCCCCCTTGCTTTACCCAACCTACTCTCATTAAATAATATGTTTAAAGCTTGTTCCGGAAATTTATCTGTATTGTTTGGGCAAAAAACCTTTTCAAGAAAATATGCAAGCTGGGCTTTTGTAATATTGGCTTCTTTACCGTATCGCCCTTTGTTATAATTAATTATGCCAGCTTTTATAGCTTTTTCAAAGTATTTATTGGCTCTGTCTGTGTTCAATTCATCGGGTAATTGCTGAGCGTCTGCTCGCTCATCGCTGAGCGTGTCCGTTGTTTTATCGTTGTTTAACGCCTTTTGTACCAACTGCCCCGCCGTGGTACTCATCAGGTATGCACACAACGGCTCAAACCGCAGCAAATCACCATCGCCATAGGCCATTGAGGAAACACAGGCAAACCACCACCCCTTTTTACATAGTTCCTCTATCAGCCAGTTATAGAAAGCCTGTGCCTCATCATACCCGCTTTCACCCTCGTTAATATCAAGCCTTTCCAGCATATCACACAACCCCTGCAATACCAGTATTTGAAAGAATATGCCCCACACTTTCACATCGTCAAAGCGTTTCACAATGTCGGCAATAGCTTTCTTTAATCTGTTGGGTTGGTCGGTGTATTCTTTGAGGCTCAAAACGGCCTCTTTGAGGGTTGCCAGCAATAGCCGCGTGCAATCCCTATCAAAGAAACTGTTTTGCCCCAGTATCAAATTGTATCGTTTCAATTCCTCGGTGTAGTGTGTGAGGCTGCAAGGTATGTTAAACGCCTCGGCCATCATCAACTCATCTAACAGCACATCTATACTCTCATCGGCAATGTCTGTTGTACTGTCAAATACCCCTTTTAACGCCTCATCAGCCACAACTTTGTTAATGGTACTGTGTAATTCCATAGGGGCAATAATGTTGGCAAAGGGTTTGAATACCCAGCCAGCCACAACAGCGGGCTGTGGCGGTGTCAGTTCCTTTGCGTTTTGCAATGCCATTTCCACCTGTAACCTTTTGCCCTTAATCACCGTGTTTGCATACCTCAAAAAGCCCTCGGCAATGGATTTTTTCTTTGCAAATCCAGCCTTATTTATGGCTTGGGCAATTAACCCCTCATCGGCTTTGTCGGGTAGGGGTTGCCCCATATTCCAGCCGTTAGTATTGTATATTACCCGCTGCCCATCTTCTAACTCATACAGGGCTGTAAATATGGCCTCAAATTGTGGTTGGTATATCTTTTCTTGTTCATCACATAACGCCTCAATTTTGGTTTTCAACTCCTGCCATTCTTTGCTGGGTGTCGGTTGTGTTGTCGGTGTTTCCATTTTTCTGCCACTTTTTAAATGATAAATCAGGCTATTTCAAACGTTGGTAAGCTGTTAATTGCCTGTTGTTTCAGCTCATCAATCGCCCTTGTGTATTTTGCCGTTTCCTTTAATCCTGAATGTCCCAGCAGATCAGCAACGGTCTGAATGTTAGCACCGTTATTGAGTATGTTGGTTGCAAAAGAATGCCTGGCACAATGCCACGTTATATGCTTTTCAATGCCAGCGTGTTTAACCCACCTTTGCACCGATTTAATGCACATTGTATAAGACGGCAAATGAAATATCAAGTCGCTTTTGTTGCCGTCTGTAGGCTCTCCTATTAAGCTCAAAAGTGCATCGTTGAGCGGCACCATTACACCGCTTTTTGAAGAATGCCCCTTTGTCTTGTTCTGCTCATATTTGAGTATCTTATTTGAATAATCCACGTTAGCAAAAGTCAAATCCTTAACATCACAAAACCTTATACCACAATAAAGGCTCAATATAAAGGCTCTCCTTACATCTTCGTTTTGTTTCTCCTCGTGTGTTGCCAAAAGCTGCTTAATCTCATCAGCCGACAACCATTCTTTTCTCAATATGTTCTTATCAAACGCTATCGATATACCCTCACAAGGGTTTTTAACCATATCACCATGGTTTATAGCGTAGTGGATTACTTTTTTAAAACGCTGGTATATACACTTTGCACCCTCCCCAACGCTCCGACTTTGCAAATACTCGGTGAATAGTGCCACCATATCTGCATTTATCTGCTCCGGCTTAATGGTTTTCATATATTTGTTGTATTCAGGCGTTTCTCTCAAAAAGTCCTTAAAGCGGTTTAACGCCATTGTAAGCACCCTTACATCTTTCTTTGTGTAATTGTCGATATAGGTTTGAAAATAGTCCAAAAAATTAATTTGGCGGTCTTTTTTGAGCCTGTAGCCCTCTCTATCTTCCAAAAATTCCTGCTCCCTTTCAAAGCGTATTTTCTTGGCAAGTGCCAGTGTATCTTTGTTGCACTGCCTTTCAAATGGTGTCCGGGGGTTCTGAGTGAGATAGAGTTTTAAAGATACACGGTATCTGTCATATTTGGGGGTCATTTTGTCTTGGCTGTTGTCATATTCCATTGAATAGCCGCCATAGTACCATAAGAAAAGGCTTTCTGAGCCGTCGCTCAGCCTCTTTGCCCCTAATTTTGGGTTGCCGTCCTCAATAACACGGACTTTTCCTGTATTGGGGTCTTTCAAATTTTTTGCTGCCATAACTATATTTTGTGTGTTGTTTGCTTTTGTTTGCAAATATACACTTTTATTTTATTGGGTTACAAAAAAGTTACAAAAAATAACAAAACATAGTCGTTTTTATGTAAACAAGTATAAATAACCACTTATAAAACACTGATTTTCATTGTTTTTATTTATTCTTGTTTATACTAAATGTTCCCTTACCCGATACAAAAAAGCACCGAGAATCTCGGTGCTTTTTTAGTTGCTAGTCTTTAGTCGTTAGTCTTTAGTTATAATAGTGATTTCTAAAGATTAAGGACTAAAGACTAAGAACTAAAGACTAAAGACTAGTAACCATCGGATTGTTACGTTTCTCATCCCCTATTCTTGTCTGCGGGCCGTGTCCGCAATAGGCTATTGTGTTGTCAGGAAGCTTGTAAAGCACCTCACGGAGGCTTTTTTCTATAGCGTTATAGTCGCCCCCGATCAGGTCGCAGCGACCGATTCCCCTATAAAACAAGGTGTCGCCTGTGAAAATGATGCCGTCTTTCTCATCGTAGAAACAGACATGTCCAGGAGCGTGACCAGGGGTGAGAAGCACCTTCAGCTTGTCGTCGCCTATATTGACAATGTCGCCGTCGTTGAGGTCTTTGGTCGGCTTGACGCATTGTTCTTGGGTGAAATTGAGTCCGAACGCGGTAGCGTAGGCCCATACTTTGTCGTAATAAGGCTTCTCAACGGGACTGGCACCCAGTTCGAGATGATATTTGTCGGCAAGCACCTTGTTGCCCATCACATGGTCGATATGCGAGTGGGTGTTGAGCAACATCAGAGGTTTCAGGCCATTTTTATCAATATAATCCAGAATTTGCTGGTCCTCATACGGTTCCAGATTGCCTGCGTCGATGATGACACACTCTTTGTTTTCGTTGTATACGACGTAGGTGTTGACCTGTATCGGATTGAATATGAATGTCTTGACTGATAACATGATTGTTAGTATTAATTTTCAGGAGATTTATTCACTTCGGTCGAAATGACGTTTTGTCTTAATAATGAGACAACCTTGTCGGTGTCAATCATTTTCATGCATTTGAAATGACCTTTCGGGCATTTTTTGTAGCCGAGTTTAGAACACGGACGGCACTTCAGGTCTTTGATTTCCACTATGTTAAGTTTATTGGCCGAGCCTTTCGGATACAATTGGTACATGCCGAACTCTGGCACGGTATTGCCCCATACTGACACCATAGGTTTGTTGAGTGCTGCTGCGATGTGCATCATGCCGGTGTCGCTGGTAAGCACCGCTTTTGACATCTTGATTATGGATGCAGACTGCTCAAGATTCAGCATTCCAACTGGGTTCCAGACGTTCTCCCCTACTGCGTCGGCGACGATTTTAGCACGTTGCATATCACTAGGACCGCCAAGCAAAATCACTGGCTCGTCAAGCTTTTCGATGATTTCGATAAGTTTTTCGGTCGGGATGACTTTGGTGTTGTAGCTTCCGCCCACTACCACGGCGTAAAAGCCGTTTCGGAACTCCTCGGGGAGGTCAGGTTCCTGCATCATATTCGATTCGGAGATGTAAAACTCAAGTCCACGTCCGTCGTTTTTCACGTCGAGTGGCTCAACAGCCTCAAAATACCTGTCGACGATGTGAACA
>CADAFC010000001.1 GCA_902787095.1 uncultured Bacteroidia bacterium | reverse complement strand
GGTGTTGCTCTCGATGAGCTTTGTCATCACGCCGCCGAGGGTCTCGATACCGAGTGACAACGGTGTCACGTCAAGCAACAGCACGTCTTTCACCTCGCCCGTCAGAACGCCGCCCTGGATTGAAGCTCCGATAGCCACGACCTCGTCCGGGTTCACGCCCTTTGAAGGCTCTTTCTTGAAGAAGTCGCGCACTATGTTCTGGATGGCAGGGATACGTGTCGAACCACCCGCCTGGATGAGGTCGTCGCACAACTGCTCGAACTTGGCTCTTGAGAGCTTGCGCACCAAGTGTTTAGGTCCGCTCTGTGTTGCTGTGATATATGGCAGGTTGATTTCTGTCTCTGTCGATGCTGACAACTCAATCTTTGCCTTCTCAGCTGCCTCTTTCAGTCTCTGGAGTGACATAGGGTCCTTGCGGAGGTCGATGTTCTCGTCGTGCATGAACTCTTCTGCCAGCCAGTTGATGATTCTCTCATCGAAGTCGTCGCCGCCGAGGTGGGTGTTGCCGTTTGTCGATTTCACCTCAAACACGCCGTCGCCGAGCTCCAAAATTGAGATATCGAATGTACCGCCACCGAGGTCGTACACTGCAACCTTCACATCGCTCTTCTTCTTGTCCAAGCCGTATGCCAAAGCTGCCGCTGTAGGCTCGTTGATGATACGGCGCACGTTCAAACCTGCTATCTCACCGGCTTCCTTAGTAGCCTGACGCTGTGAGTCGCTGAAGTATGCAGGCACCGTGATGACGGCTTCGGTGACAGGCTGTCCGAGGTAGTCCTCAGCGGTCTTCTTCATCTTCTGAAGCACCATTGCCGAAATCTCCTGCGGTGTGTAAAGCTTGCCGTCGATGTCGATACGTGGTGTGTTGTTGCCGCCCTTTACCACTTTATAAGGTACACGGCTAATCTCGCTCTGCATCTTGTCGTAGGTCTCACCCATGAAACGTTTGATGGAATAAACGGTTCTCAACGGGTTTGTGATGGCCTGACGTTTTGCAGGCTCGCCAACCTTACGCTCACCGTTGTCGGTGAATGCCACGATTGACGGGGTGGTGCGGTGGCCTTCGCTGTTCTGGATGACCACTGGCTCATTGCCTTCCATCACTGAAACGCATGAGTTGGTTGTTCCTAAGTCTATACCAATGATTTTTGACATAATTTTTAATCTCCTATTTTTAATTACACTTTTTTTCGAATTCTGTCATCACTCCCTCAATTTTTATGCCAAAAATCAAAAATTTTGTAAAAAATATGATAAATAAAAAATTGAGAACCAACAAAACATTGATTCTCAATTGGTTATAAATTTTTATAAATTATTGCCAATATGACAAAATGTCACATTTGTTGCCTGCAAAAGGCCTACCTGAAGTAATAATATGGGAATCTCTCCCTGATCTTGTTCTTCGTCCTTTCGGCGATTTCAACCATTTGAGGTTTGGTGATGCGCGATGACACAATACCTGTCCCGTTTTCAACATTGGAGTAATTCGGCACATCCTGTATTGCGCTCGACGAGTTGGTGATCAGATAGTAATTGTACAAATCTTCTCCAACAGCCGTGATGTCGAACTCGAACTTCTCAAACCAACGCTGAACCCCATACGGACTGTTGTTTTTCAGATAATTGTTGTTTTCCAGATATGTATACAACATTGATGGGGTGTATGATATCACATAATATGGCAGATTCTGACTGGTGTTGTACAAATCTTCGGCTTTGCCCGAACCCAAAGGCCATTTCATGCTGATGTGCGCAGTGTCGGTCGCCCCAGGCTGAAGCTCGGCATAATGGAAATATCCTGTCACCTCGAAATATGATGCCGTCGATTGGAATGGGGCTACAGGCACTCTCCACTCAACGTTTGCCGTACTTGTAGTGACGTCGGTGAAAGTGATTGGGATCGTCGCTGACGGCTTTTGATAAGTGAAACTGTTGATGGTGCTGACTTTGGCAGAAACAGTGACGTTGTCAGCCTTCCTCAAGACATCAATCTCGTATTCTTCGCCTTCAAGAAGCTTTTTCGGAACATAATAATAGGTCTGGTAGCAACCCGTGTAAAATACAGCGTCCGGGTCGTATGGCACCCACTTCGCGATGGTGTCCAGCGTCAGAGTCTGAGTGGCATTGCTGCCCGCAAATTTTCCGGTGAACTTAACCTCAATCTCGTCGTATGTGTAATTGCTGACAGCGTAATTAGGCGCCAACTCGGTGACATTTCCGATGAAACTCCTCGTGATTTTGAAGAAATTTGTGTCGGCATTGGCATCAAGCATGCCGTAAACAACTGTCGTCTCGCCCTCGTCACCGTAAAGGTCAACCTTGGTGCTGCAAGAGCTGAAAATCATCGCAGCTATAGCAAAAATTGTATAAATCAGTTTTTTCATGGTCATTAATTTTTTCTTCTCCACACCGTCATTTCGACCGTAGCGAAGCGAAGTGGAGAAATCTCATTTAAACCTGCAAAAATACAATTTTTTTTATTATAACAAAAATTTTTTATCTGTTAGGGTCATAATAAAAACCGTAAGGATAGTTGTTGGCTATCCGTTTGCGGCATATCTGCTCTATTGTCCTGAAAGTGCTTTTTGTCGTGCGGACCGACATCAGCCCGATTCCATTTTCAATATTGGTGTAGTTAGGTACTTCCGGATAGTGGTTGTCCGCTCCAGTTGCCACATTATAGTAATAAAGATCTTCCCCAGTGACAAAAATCTTGAACTCGAAGTCCTTAAGCCACCGTTTTACCCCATGCGGACTATTGTTCACGAGATACTCGTCGGTCTCCAATTTGAAAAAGAATCGTGATGGCATGTATTGTATGGTATAGTAATTATCGGTGGTGTTGAACAGTCCTTCGGTCTGTCCGCTTCCCAAAAACCATTCGAAGCAGCGGTCCACCGTGTCATGTGCGCCTGGCATCAGCTCCCTGTAATGGAAATAACCCACCACGTTGTAATATTCTCCGTTGATTTTGTAGCTCGCCGAAGGATCGGTGCCCTTCCACTCCACGTTTTTTAGAACATTGGATTTGAAATCGATATATTTGTTGGAGGGAAGAGGCTTTAAAAACACAAAAGGACAAATAGTCCTGGTTTTCGCCGAAACCTTGACACCATCGGCTTTTCTGATGATGAAGAGCTCGTATTCCTCGTCCTCGCGAAGCTCTTTCGTGGTGAAATAAAATGACTGCAACCGTTTGTCTTCCATTTTTGTCACAAGCTCAAGCTTCAGGGTGTCAACATTATTCTCATCTTTAAAACGACCGGCAAAATATACGTCAATATCATCTTTGTCATAATAATAGTCACCGTGTAACGACGATTTTGAAACCTTAAAAAAATTGGTGTCGGCGTTGGTGTCAAGTATCGTATAAACAATTGTTGTGTCGTCATTCTCGATGTACAAGTCCATATCAGTGCGACAAGAGGCGAAAAACAGCGTCAATATGGCAAACAAACAATATTTTTTCATAATAAATGGATAACGATGCGCAAAGATACAATTATTTTATCTAATTTTGCAAAAATTTTGAAAAATATGTATTTATCTCATAACGCTTCTTTGGTAACGACCCACGTCCTCCAGGAGATGAAGAACAAAGGTGAGAAAATCGCGATGCTCACAGCATACGATTACACGATGGCTAAGATTCTCGATCAGTCGAACATAGATATTATTTTGGTTGGCGACAGTGCCTCTAACGTGATGGCAGGTCACAAGACAACTCTTCCAATCACCCTCGACGAGATGATAATGTACGGCTCGGCAGTGGTCCGCGCCGTGTCACACGCCATGGTGGTCGTCGACATGCCGTTCGGAACATACCAGGGTAACTCGAAGATAGCTCTTGAGTCGGCCATCCGCATCATGAAAGAGACAGGTGCCAACGCCGTGAAACTCGAAGGCGGACGTGAGATCATCGAGTCGGTGGAGCGTATCCTCTGCACCGGCATCCCGGTGATGGGCCATCTCGGACTTACTCCTCAGAGCATCAACAAATTCGGCACATACGTGGTGCGTGCCAGAGACGAATATGAGGCTAACAAACTCCGCGAAGACGCTGTACTCCTTCAGGAAAAAGGCGTGTTCAGCATAGTTTTGGAAAAGATTCCGGCAGCACTGGCGACAGAAGTGTCACAGTCACTGCGCATCCCGACCATCGGCATCGGTGCCGGTCACGGCTGCGACGGACAGGTGCTCGTCCTGCAAGACATGCTCGGACTTTCAAACGACTTCTCACCACGTTTTCTGCGCCGCTACAACAACCTATACACCAGTATCAAAGACTCCGTCCACGCCTATATCAACGATGTCAAAGAGGTCACATTCCCCAATGAATCGGAACAATATTAATTTTTAACCCGTAAGGACAAGGCATGCCTTGTCCCAACAGGATATGAGAATAAACGACCGCATTCTTTTTGAAGATAATCACTTAATAATAGTGAATAAGCTCCCGAGCGAAATCGTCCAGGGTGACAAAACCGGCGACGTGTGCCTCCTCGATGACGTGAAGGCGTACATCAAAGTGACGAAAAACAAGCCCGGTGAGGTGTTTGCAGGCCTCGTCCACCGTCTCGACCGCCCTGTCAGCGGCGCCGTCATCTTCGCGCGCACCAGCAAGGCACTCAGCCGCATGACGACGATGGTGAAAGACCGTAACTTCCATAAGACATATCTCGCCATCGTGAAAAACCGTCCGCCAAAAGAAGCCGACGAACTCAACGACTATATGGTGAAAAACGAGGCTCAGAACAAGTCTTATATAGTGAAAGAAGGGACAAGCGGAGCGAAATTGGCGACATTAAGATATCGCGTGGTCGGCAAATCCGACAACTACTATCTCCTTGAAATAGATTTGCTTACGGGCCGTCATCATCAGATACGTTGCCAGCTGGCACATATCGGCTGCCCCATCAAAGGCGACCTCAAATACGGCTATCCGCGCTCCAACCCCGATGCCTCGATATGCCTCCATTCCTACAAAATCACCTTCGAGCACCCTACGCTGAAAACGCAGATGACAGTCACCGCCCCGATGCCACAAGGCATGCCCTGGGACGCTTTTGTCATTTCGACCGAAGCGTAATGAAATGGAGCGTAGTGGAGAAATCTCCTGCAAACAGAGTAACTGTTTAATTGTCGGAGATTTCTCCATTCCGCCTAACGGCTCCAGTCGAAATGACGGGTCGTGAGATTAAAAAACAATCACCATTGTTCTGGGCTGACTCAAAATCTCAATCTCTTCGTCACTCAACTCAAACAGATTGTCTCGTACAATCAGAAACTGCATCCCAGGCTTGAAAACCAGTTTCCAAGGAAACTCCTCAAGCAGGTTGCCTTCGCAGTTGAGCTCGATAAGCGACTGCATATCCGACATGTCGGGCATCGAAATCAGCTTGTTGTAACCGACTCCGAGACGCTCCAAAGAATCCATTTCCACAATCCAATCAGGAATTGTCAAAATTTTGTTATGGTGGATGTAAAAATAAGTCAGATTCTTCAAATTTCGCAGCGTATCAGGAATGGCATCAATCTCATTATAAGAAAGATACAGATATTGTAAATTATCGAAATTGCCAACAAAATCAGGGATTTCCTTGATATGATTCTTATAAAAATCGAGGTGCTGCAAGTTTTCAAAACCCGAAATCTCTTCTGGAATCGTCGCAAACTCATTTTCATAAAAAATGAGATGATGCACCTGTTTCAAATCGGCAAAAGATTTCGGCAAATCCTTTAGTTTATTCTTCCCCAAATTCAGATTTGTGCATTGCAAATCACCAATATTTTCGGGCAGTTTCTCAATATTATTGCCTCCAATCGACAGCTTTTTGACTTTTGAAGCATGTTTGACGTCCGACTCGGATAGCTTTAATCGGTTATGATTCAAATCCAGACTCCGCAGACTGTCGAGTTGCGCTATGAAACGAGGGATATGTTTGATTCTATTGTGCTCTAAATCAAGATGTTCGAGGTTTTTGCAATGTTTGATGCTCGGCGGAACGCGCTTGAAGCTGTTGTCAAACAGTTTTATCGATTCAATCTTGTTGCCTCTCGGAAATTTGATTCTTCTCAAACCGCATTTCTCGATGATGACGTTGCGCAAGCTGTCTGATGCCAGCAGCTTTTTGTCGATTTTCCTGATGTTTACGTTGGTTATCATCAGTGTGCCGTTTTCAATTTCCGGTGAAAATGAAGAACTGGCAGAATGCTGAGTGCCGCAAGATAAAAGCAGCAACACAATCAGAATGATGATTCCTATTCTAGTGTATGGTTTCATGTTGTATTCCGTCATTTCGACTGGAGCGTAATGAAATGGAGCGTAATGGAGAAATCTCCGACAATTAAACAGTTACTCTGTTTGCAGGAGATTTCTCGATTCCGCTTCGCTTCACTCGAAATGACTAGTTGCGTGTTTATTTTTTCACAAAAGTAATCTCCTCGATGCCGCAATCGTCCTTGAAGTCATAGAAATTGACAACGATGCTCTTCTCTTTCACCACGAAACCGTACGGTGGCTGGGCCTCTCCGAGGTCGCTGCCGTCAGGATTCTTCGGCTGGATAGAGCCTGTCGACTTGCCGTCGAAGGTGTACTTGAAGTCGAGAGCCACATCTTTGAAGACAACAGCCTTTTCGCCATTTTGCTCGGCTACGAGTTTCATCACAAACAAACCGTCGTTGTCTTGGTAGAAACTCATTGTCATGAACATGTCGTATGTCACTCCGTCCATGACACCTATGCCTCTGCCTTCCCAGTTTGTTCCCGAAAGGGCAGTCATGGTGTTTCCATCGTCTGATAACTTGAAATTGAAAGGTATTGTGAACTGTACTCTGACAGGCTTGCCGTCATTCATTCCGGGCTTCCACTTCGGCATCGCCTTCAACACTCTGATTGCTTCAGCGTCAAGCTCATCGCTAACGCCACGCAACACTGTGAATGATGACAGACTGCCGTCTTTTTCAACCACAAACTGAACAAAAACCCTGCCTTCGATGCCTTTGTCCCTTGCTGATCTTGGATACTTTACGTTTTTGTTGATGAAGTCAAACAGGGCTGTTGTTCCGCCAGGAAATTCAGGGTATTTTTCAGCGCTCATGCAAACTTCGTCACCATCTGCTTCTGCAGCGGCCTCATCGAATATCATACTGACAAGGTATTTGAGGTCAAACGGCTTGCCGTCGACAGTGACAGTGTAGCTGTTGCGCTCGTCATGGTTGTTTTTGGCAAAAAGTTTGTGGTCGCCAAGCTTGAAGGTCTTTTCTTTCTTGACACTGTTGATGTCGAGAGTGTAGTTTTCCCCGTCAAGGTTTATTTCCATAGGGTCGGCAAACGTGACGTAGGACTCTTCGCCTATTTTTATTGTGGTCCTGCTTTCGTTTGCCACGTTGTTTTGACCATTCGATTTGCAGTTCGCGAACAAAAGCAGCGCGAACACTGGGAGGGTGAGTAATGCCTTGATTACCACGCCCTTAGCTTTTTTGTTTTGTGTAATCATTTTGATTCGTTTTTTTGTTAGGATTAAGCTGAAATTATTACTCATTCCGCTGAAATCGACAGCCGTGCACTGCTGCAAAATCAGCATCATGTAGTTTTTCTTGTCAACGCCGGTGGCCACAACGTCGTGGTCGGCCATATACTCGTGGAGGCTCTGTAACTCCCTCTTATACAAGTAGATAAACGGGTTGAACCATTGCAGAATCATCATCAGCTCCACAAAGATGATATCTGCCGAATGATGATGCTCGATATGGCTCTTCTCATGCCGCACAATTTCCGGGCTCACGTCCTCATCGGTGAAAAACGCATAGTTGAAAAACGAGTACGGTCCGTGCTCCTTTCCGGTGAAAACCGCCGTAAAACCTTGCATTTTCTTCTTTGGCGAGCGGATAATTATATTAACGATTCTCCCTAATTTGAAAAGGAACACCAGCGTCGCGCCGATAGCACCTATAAGCCATATAAGACGCATGATTCCTCTAATGTCAAAGCTTATTTTATTGCCTGCCACTGCCGGCGCGGCGCCTTCATTGTCAGCTGTGTTTTCCATCGGTTTGCTTATTGTCACGCCTTCAGCGGTGATAACGACCTCATCAAGCATGATGCCCTGAAACAGACTCTCACGGTAGCTCACAATTTGCGGGGTGCTTCTGCCGATATACATGCCGACTGCCGGCAATATCAGCGAAAAGCCGAGTGCGACGATGAGAAAGGCACGGTTGAAAGTCAGCCGGTTGCTGTTGATAAACAGCACTCTGTACGCTATCCAGAGCACCGCTGTCGCTATCGCTATTGAAATAATACTTGTTATCATAATGTTTGTTTTTATTGGATAACACTGTGTTATCCTTACTGGATGTTTGTTTTATCCCGTTGGGTCAAGGCATGCCTTGACATTATTCATTAATGTTTTCAATCATTTTTTTCAGTTCCTCAATTTCTTCAATAGTGAAGTTTTCCTTTTTCGCAAATGCCGAAACAAGGTCCATGTACGAATTGTTAAAGTAATTCTGCACCAGGCCTTTCAGCGAATTGGCGGAATACTCCTCTTTATTGATAAGAGGGTAGTAGCGGTTCGCCTTGCAGAACGTCTCGTGCGCCACGAAACCTTTCTTTTCCAGAATCCTGACCATTGTCAGCACTGTGTTATACGCAGGTTTCGGCTCGGGATACGCCGCCATTATCTCGTTGGCAAAACCCTGTCCGATCTTCCAAATCACTTGCATTACCTGTTCTTCAGCTTTAGTCAACTCTTTCATAACTGTATTTTTTATGTCTAATTAACGCTGCAAATATACAACTTATTTTAATACGATGTAACTAAAAATTTAGTTTTATTTTGAAAAAATTGTAAGTCGTTGATTATCAATACCCCCCCCGTTGAATTTTGTTGATAACTTTTTGCATTTTTTATTTATTATATATAAATAAATTATGTATTTTTGCAGTTGTTTTTAGAGATAGCGAAACGATTTTTCGTAAGTGTCTCGTTTTCAATCGTTTGTATGGTTGCTCGTACAACACGAATAGTTGTTTATCCTACAAATACGACTGCAAATGTCGCAGCCGACGCCGTAGGCATAGCGTTTTCAGAAGAAAAACGTTGGTTTGTCGCCATCGTGAAACATGGAAGCGAAAAGATTTGTGGGAAGAGGCTCACGGAGCTCGGATATGAAAACTATATTCCGGTTCAACGCGTGTTTAAGCAGTACGCCAGCGGTCGTAAAAAATGGGTTGACAAATTGGTGCTTACGTCAAAGGTCTTTGTGCGCACGACAGAAAACGAAAGATTGAAGAACGTTGTGACGTTGCCTTATATCTATCGTTTTATGGTAGACCCGTCGCGTCGCGATAATATAGATGGAAGAGCCTCTGCGGCTGTCATCCCCGACAAAGAGATGGCGATATTCCGCCGTATGCTCGAACAAGATGAGCTGCCCGTCACCTTTGAGGAGACGGGAATGTCATATTCTGCCGGCGACAAAGTGCGTGTTGTGGTTGGCAAACTTGCAGGATTGGAGGGCACGGTGACGCGTACTGAAGACAACAGACGGCGTCTTTACGTGTCGCTCGATATATTGGGCTCAGCCTCAGTGGAGGTTGAGAGCTCTTGGTTGGAACTTAATGTATAACAACTTATATAAAAACGTAATTATGAGAAAACGGATAACAGTATTGGTTATGATTTTGACGCTGATTCCGTGCATGCTATTCGCACAGGAAAACAAAAAAGGCAAGTCTTATACCATTGTTGAGGAAACAGTAACGGATTCGGTTAAGATTATCACCACCACAGTGGTGGAGAAAGAGGTCTTTTTCACAAACGGATTCTGGCATAACTGGGAGTTTGTCGCCGGTATAGGTCCGCATCTTTATTATGGAGAAAACGACGACAAGGTGAAGGATTTCACAGAGATGATAGCCTTCCCCGCAATTGATTTTCAGATTACCAAATGGGCGTCACCTTCAATAGGTATCAGTTTAGGCATCACCACTGCCCGTTTCAAGGGACTGTATCAGTCGAGAGACGCGGGGACGTGGTATGTCGCCAACTTCAAGACCGACGATTTCTACACACGCGCCGACCCCAAGTATGACTATATGGAACTCAAAAAACAGAGAGGCTGGTTCACTCAGTACTATGCCCTCGCACATCTTGACCTCCGTAACGTCATAGGCGTGCGAAGCGGCATGTTCAATATTGGCGTTATCAACAAATTCAAAATCACCGATTATGTGAGGTTTATGATTGCCGTAAGAGGCGCTCTCCTCTCCGACGATTTCGACGGTGAGATATATGTGGTGGAGCCAAGTATGAGTCACCGCAAGGCAAATGTCAAGATGGACGGCAACTTCGGAGTGACTGCAGGTTTGTCAATATTGCTCGGCAAGAAGATGAGCAAATGGAATCCTGCCCGCCGTACAACCGAAATCCTGCATCTTGGCGAAGCGGTGCGTCCCGACACAGTCATGCTTACCGACACTGTCGTGATAAAAGAGAAACAGGTTCCTGAATTCTGGTTCCATATAATCTTCCAGATAGACCGTTGGGACATCTCGAACAAGGAGAAGGTTAACCTGCATGCTTATGCCGACGCCATGAAGGGCCTCCCGGGACAACGTTATCTCATCTGCGGCTACGCCGACAAGCAGACGGCTACTCCGGCACACAACCTCATGCTTTCGGAAAACCGTGCACATGCGGTGTTTAACTTCCTCGTTAATGAATGCGGCGTGGATCCGGCGACATTGGTTATCGACTACAAGGGCGGTGTCGACTATATGTTCTACGACGAAAAAGAACTCAGCCGTTGCGTGTTGATTACGACTATCAAAGAATGATTTTAAGTAATGAAAAACAAAGATCTTAGGGACTACACTGAAAGAGGGGTAAGGGAAGGCGCGAAGCTGGATGTGGACAACGTTACATACCCTGATCTGGCAGTCATTCTTAAAGCAATAAATGGCCGTAAGTCGGATGCTATAGCTGAATGGTTGGACAAACATGCCGATGAGCTTCAGGATACCACGGCTATCATCGACACCGACAAGATAGAGGATATCAAGAAACTGGAGGAGTCGAAACCTGAGCTTATCCTCAACAAAAAAGGTCTGTCATATATTCCTGACCTTGATACCTTTCTAAGCACAGCTAACGATGCTCTTGCCGACGGCGGCTATCTGTGGTGCCACTCGCGTACCGCGGCACTGAAACGTGAGTCTTTGCTGAACGCCTGCCCTGGCATAAGAGGCAAGCTGTGGAGCGTTAACTACTACGTCTGGCACAGGGTCTTTTCCAAGCTGTATCTTACCCGCTGGTTCTATTTTTGGGTTACAAAAGGCAAGAACCGCTCTTACCCGAGGGTGGAGATTCTGGGCAGGATATGCCGTGCAGGTTTCGACATCGTCGACGAACGCTTCAGCATGGGTGAGTTTTACGTGCTGGGACAAAAGGCAAAAGAACCTCGTCGCACCAAAGCCCGTAACTATGGATTAATGATCAAACTCGGCCGCGTCGGATACCATGGGAAACAGATAAAAGTCTATAAATTCAGGACGATGTATGCCTACTCGGAGTATCTGCAGCCTTACATGATGGAGCGCGAGGGCCTGCAACGAGGCGGCAAATACAAAGACGACTATCGCATCAACATGTGGGGCCGCCTGTTCCGGAGCAATCTTTATGATGAATTGCCAATGATAATCAATGTGCTGAGAGGTGAGATGAAGCTGGTGGGCGTGCGTCCTTTGAGTTCGGCATACTTCAATATGTACACCCCTGAGATGCAGCAGATGCACATCAGCGTGAAGCCAGGACTGATGCCTCCGTTCTATTACGAAGACAAGACACCTGAGACACTCGAAGAGATTCAGGAATCAGAGAAAAAGTACATTGAAGCCTACAGGAAACATCCGTTCCGTACCGATTGGCGCTATTTCTGGCACATAATCGGCAATATTTTGTTCAAAAGAAAACGATCTAACTAAATATGGCAGAAACTAAAGACTGGGATTTGGTCATAAAGCCAAAGGAAAGCATTTTTTCAGTTGATTTTAAAGAATTGTGGCGCTATCGTGATTTATGCGCCCTTTTCGTTAAAAGAAACATCATAACACAATACAAACAGACTGTGCTCGGACCGTTGTGGTGGCTCATACAGCCAGCCCTGACGGTAATCATGTATATGGTGGTGTTCGGCGGCATCGCCGGCATCCCTACCGACGGAGTGCCACAACCGCTGTTTTACCTCTGCGGAATCTGCATGTGGCAGTATTTTTCCGACTGTCTGACAAAGACATCGAATACTTTTGTCAACAACTCCGGCATATTCGGAAAAGTATATTTTCCCCGTCTTGTGATGCCGCTGGCCGATGTCACCAGTAACCTGCTGAGATTCAGCATACAGTTCGGACTGTTTGTGGTGATATATATAGGCTATTGGCTGTTCAACCCAACATGTAACGCCCATCTGACCCTATACGCTCTGCTGTTTCCTATCTTGGTGATAATGATGGCAGGACTGGCACTTGGTTTCGGCACCATAATCTCATCATTGACCACCAAGTACCGCGATTTGCAGGTGCTGTTCTCGTTTTTGGTGCAGTTGTGGATGTATGCCACACCTATTGTCTATCCTTTGAGTCAGGTGGCAGGCAAGAAGGTGGCAGGTTTCGACCTCACCACGCTGATGTGCCTCAACCCGGTGACGCCGATTATCGAGACGTTCAAACACGGATTTCTCGGCGCGAGCCATTTTATCGGCTGGGGCTGGCTCGCCTACAGCTTCGGATTTATGATAGTGGTGCTGGCTCTCGGCATATTAATATTTAATAAGGTGCAGAAGAGCTTCATGGATACGGTGTGAAAATGGAACCTCTGGTCAGTGTCATCGTTCCCGTATATAACATCGGGAATTATCTCCCACGATGTTTGGACTGCATAGAAAGGCAGACATATAAGAATCTGGAGATAATTCTTGTTGATGACGGGTCTTCCGATGGCTCTGGGCAGCTTTGTGATGAGTTTGCGGCCAAAGACCCCCGTGCCCGAGTAATCCATCATCCTGAGAACAGGGGTTTATGGGCAGCCAGAAACACCGGACAGGATGTGGCACATGGGGAATACTTGTGGTTTCCCGACGGAGATGATTATTTCCATAAGGACATCATCAAGATAATGTATGAGGCGATTAATCGGACAAATGCTTCAGGAGACAAATATGATGTGGCATTTGTCGGATATGAGCATACCAGTCATTTTGATAAGGATACATCGTCGGAGATAAAGCCGGATTTTGTCGAGAAAACTTTGGAAGATGTGCTTGAAGTGTTTGTGCGTCCCACGGAACATTTCACAGGAAGGAATATATGGAATAAATTATACAGGAGGGATCTGATAAACGATATTCGCACTGGCAATTACAGGTATGCCCAAGATTGTGATTTCAGTTTGAAGGTTTATCAAAAAGCCCCACGAATCATCTATGTTGATGAAGCGCTGTATTTTTGGGTGTACCGCCAGTCATCTGCCATTTCTTCGGCGAATTATAATATCAACAGCAAATTGTGTGTCATTCGGATTTTATATGATAATTTTCGCACTATGAATATAAAACCCGCTTGTTGTCGCAGATATACACTGGAGTTTCTTTATATTTACATGGCCACATTACTTGATTTGGTTCAAGGGACCAACGTTTTGCAGAATGTGAGATGTGAATGCAAAAAGATAGTAAGGCATACATCAATAACCTATCTGAATTGCAAAACGATACAATCTTTCAAGAAAAGGCTATCCAGAGTGTTGAAAATAAGGTTTGACAGAATATATAGAGCCTTAATATGAGTGATACAATAAATATTTTCAGTGTTACTGATGACAATTATGCTCCATATTGCGGAGTCATGCTGACGTCTGTTTTTGAAAATAACAAAAGTCATTCATTTAATGTATACATTTTAATCGGGAAGCCGCTAAGTAAACGTAATCAGAGAAAGTTTCACAAATTAGAAACCAAATATGGCAACAGTATAGAGTTTGTCAATGTTGATATTAATGACATTAAGGAACTGTTATTACCGAACAGATGGTCTGTCGCTACTTTTTACAAAGTCTTTGCCGGTGATTTATTGCCTGAATCGATTGATAAGGTTTTGTATTTGGATGGGGATATGATTGTTACTGGAGATTTGGCTGAATTATGGAATATCGATATCACAGGGCAAGCTCTGGCGGTGGTGCAGGATTACTGCATCAGTCGCGAGAGAGGGCAGTATAGATTGGAGTATCCGGAAAAAGCGGGCTATTTTAACGGGGGAATGTTGCTAATAAACCTTGACTATTGGCGGCTAAACAATGTGGGACAACGTTGCCTGACATATATTAAGAACAATTATGACAAGCTGATAATTTGTGATCAGGATGTGTTAAATGCCGTACTATGGGATGAGAAAAGGTTCGTTTCCATAAAGTACAATTATCTGATAACATATTTGAGGGATATAGTTTATAATTGCCAGTCTCCTGATGTACAAAAAGAAATAATAAAGCTTTCCAACTCTCCACTAATAATACATTATGGGTTTATGATAAAACCGTGGTCTGTAGTGTATTATCATTTGCCTTTCTCTGAAGAATGGAAATCATACAAGAGAATATCCCCTTGGTCACATAAATTGCCTTCCGCTCCCAAAAACAAATCCATTAATTGGATAATAAAACGGTATGTTTTATGGCCTTTGGGAATAATGAAACCTGATTTGGAATTCAACACTATCAATAAAGCATGATGGATTCAGGTAAACGCATAGCGGTTTTGGGTGCTGACGGGTATATCGGACAGAATCTGGTGAAATACCTGCAAGACCATTATTCAATACAGGCAGACTGCTATGGTTTATCGCACGACATGTCCCATTATGTTGATGTTACGAAGAAGGAAACGGTTGGTGTTATTGATTTGGATGTTGACATGGTTTTTATGCTTGCCGGATTATCGGGGACACTTGCCGGATTTGATGCGTATGAGAAATATGTCGCCGTAAATGAAACCGGTTTGCTCAATCTTCTTGATGCCATCAAAGAATCCCCATATCGTCCGAGGGTTGTGTTCCCATCAACACGGTTGGTTTATAAAGGTGTTGACAAAGCTTTGACTGAAGACGATGAAAAAGAGACAAAAACCATTTATGCCGTTAACAAACTGGCTTGCGAAGGATATCTGAAAGCATATTACAATAGTTTTAACATCCCTTTTACAATCTTTAGGATATGTGTTCCTTATGGTAATAACATTTCCACAAAGTATTCATACGGAACAGTCGGCGCTTTTTTGAAGAAGGCGTCATCTGGCAGTGATATCACATTATATGGCGATGGCTCACAAAAGCGAACGTTTACACATATTGATGATTTATGCTATCAGATGGTGGAAGGGTCGATGAAATCGGAAAGTGTTGGTGGTATATATAACATCGGGGGAGAAGTGCTGACCATACGTGAGGCCGCTCAAAAAATTGTTGACAGGTTCGGAGTGAAAGTGACTAATGTGCCATGGCCTGAACGTGATTTATGTATAGAGAGTGGTCATACTTATTTTGATGACACAAAAATAAAGCAGTTGCTTGGAGATATTACATATAAGCACTTTGATGCTTTTGCTGAAAATATTTGAATCCCAATGGTTATGAATATTGGAAATACTGATAATAAGCAGCTTGATTTTCTGATCTCAGCGATGAGTCAGGGAGCTTTTATCAGTACAGCAGACACACTGAAGTGGATTGAAAAACAGCGAAAAGAAGTATATTCGAAATCATACAGAATCCCTATTAGTGAGCTGAATGGTTGGAAGTTTGGCGATGACCGAATCAGACATGATTCCGGGAAGTTCTTCAGCATCGATGGCATTCGTGTCGCAACGAACTACGGACTAAAACCGGAATGGGATCAGCCGATTATAAACCAGCCGGAAATAGGTTTGCTGGGCTTTTTAACTAAGAAAATCGACGGTGTGCTGCATTTCCTGGTACAAGCCAAAATTGAACCAGGCAATATAAATGTTGTCCAGCTGTCACCCACAATACAAGCAACCCGCAGCAATTATTTGCGGATTCATGGTGGTAAAAAGCCGTCTTATTTGGAGTATTTTACCGGGGAAAAGAACGTGACGGTTCTTTTGGATCAACTGCAGTCGGAGCAGGGAGCGCGTTTTCTCAGGAAACGCAATCGGAATGTCATAGTGGAAATAGGCGAGAATGAGCAGATAGAGATACAGGACAATTATATATGGTTATCGCTTGGCCAGATTAAGGAACTGCTACGATACCCTAATGTGATAAATATGGACAGCCGATCTGTTATATCTTGTATAAAGTATGGCGATTATCCCCAAAAAGAGTTTCAATCTTTACTGAGCACACAGAACAATCTGCACACACTTGATGATATAATTCATTGGATGTCTTCACTTAAGTGCAGATATGAACTGCTTGTTACTTCCATTGGGATATCAAATATGAACCATTGGGTTTTCGATGGCGATACTCTCCACCATGAAGATAACAAGTTTTTTGAAGTGATTGGCGTTAGGTCTGAGATAAGTAATCGGGAGGTGCCGTGTTGGGATCAGCCGATGATTCACTCTTTACAGGAAGGTATAATGGGATTTCTGGTGAAAAAAATAAATGGCGTTTATCACTTTCTTGTTCAAGCGAAGCTTGAGGCTGGTAATTTCGACATTATTGAAATGGCACCGACGGTTCAATGTCTTACCGGAAATTATCGTGTCGGGAAAAATGAATATGTGGTCCCGTATTTGGATACTATATTAAACGCACCGAAAGAAAATATCTGGTATAGCTGTTATCAAAGTGAAGAAGGCGGTCGTTTTTTCCAAGAACAGAATCTTAATGTCATTGTTGAAGTGAAAGAAGATTTCTCCATTGAAGTGGAAGAAAACTACTGTTGGATGACTCTCAGTCAGATACTTTTGTTTGCTACGTATAACAATTATCTGAACAGTGCGGCGCGCAGTCTGATTTCTGCCATCACCTTCAGGGAAGCACGATTATGATAAGAATAGGTGTTTTATGTCCTTCTGATATAGCGTTTCGCCGATTCCTTCCATCTCTAAAAAAGGCGACGGGCTTTCAATATGTCGGTATAGCTGTGGCATCACCTGAAGAATGGTTCTGTGATGAATTGGGTAATATTGATAAAAAAACCATTGATAATATCCAAAATCATGAAAAAGAGAAGGCAGAAAGGTTCGTGAACACTTATTCGGGCAAGATATTTTATGGTTATGAGACCATGATTCGTTCAGCCGAAGTCGATGCCATATACATTCCGCTGCCGCCTGCAATGCACTTCAAATGGGCTGAAAAGGCTTTGTTGAACGGGAAACATGTTTTGCTGGAGAAGCCTTTTGCCACCGACTTAAGAGAGACGAAACTATTATTGGATATAGCTGAAAAAAATAATCTTGCACTCCATGAGGACTATATGTTTGTATATCATAACCAAATGGAGACCATAAATGAAATCTTACGTAGCGGAGAGATAGGAGATGTGCGGTTGTATCGAATTTCATTTGGCTTTCCAAGGCGTGATAAGGATGATTTCCGTTATAAAAAAAACATGGGTGGCGGTGCATTGCTTGATGCGGGCGGATACACAATAAAAATGGCGTCAACACTGCTTGGCCCAAATTGTAAAATGGTGGCGGCAACAACTAATTATATACCGGGTTTTGAAGTTGATATATATGGCTCCGCAACAATGGCAAATGAAACCGGAGTTGTCGCACAGTTGGCTTTTGGCATGGACAATGACTATAAATGCGAATTGGAGATATGGGGCAGTAAAGGTACATTGACAGCCACTCGTGTCATGACAGCACCGGCAGGTTTCGTGCCGTCTTGTATTATGAAAAAGAATCAGGAATTTGAGACACGGGAACTCCCTGAGGACGATGCGTTCTTGAAATCCATTTTATGTTTTGAGAAGAGTGTGAAAGATGATAATGCCCGACGTGAAAACTATAAGTTGATCGAACAACAGGCTGTTTTGGTTGAAGAATTCAAAAGGGTAAGTGTTATAAAACTATAAAAATATGAATGTGGCAATCATTATAGCCGCCGGTTCGGGGCAGAGGATGGGACAAGATATCCCCAAACAGTTTATCAGTGTTATGGACAAGCCCATTTTGATTTACACTTTAGAGGGCTTCCAACACCATTCTATGGTTGATGCAATAGAAGTCGTTTGCCTTGAGGGCTGGAAATCCATGGTATGGGCATACGCAAAACAATACAATATTGACAAGTTGAGATGGATTGTCACAGGTGGCAATACCGGACAGGAATCCATAAGAAACGGTGTCTATAATCTGGAAGGGAAAGTGGGGAAAGAGGATGTTGTCATCATTCATGATGGAATTCGTCCGCTGATAGATTCTTATGTGTTGACAGACGTGATAGAGAAAGCGCAAGAATATGGGAATGCCATCACATCCATGCCTTATAATGAGCAGATATTTGTTGTGAGTAAGGATGACGAGAACACAACCACGCAATACATCCCTCGAGAGACTTTGAGAAGGGTGTCTACACCTCAAGCTTATAGATTCGATTTGTTGGATGAAAAGTATCATGAGGCATTTGAAAGAAAAATAGGGATTTATAAATCTTCCTATACAAATACGATGATGGTGGAGCTCGGTGTCAGGTTGCATTTTGCAGCAGGCTCCGATAAGAATATCAAACTTACCACCAAAGACGATCTTGAATTGTTTAAAGGGTATTTGCAGAAGAGAAACGATACTTGGCTAAAGTAATGAAGTATCAATTATGAGGCTAAACAAACGACATCCTCTATATCAGGAGGATATCCAAAATGTACTCTCTGTACCGGGAATAGACTTTTTAAAGGGTAAAATCGTTCTTGTTACAGGAGCCACAGGGTTGATAGGAGTTCATCTTATTGATGCGTTGATGCTTTTGGGAGGGGTTAAAGTTTATGCTGTAGGCAGAAATAAAGAAAAAGCTTCGACAAGACTGGGAGAGTATTTTGGCCGCTCAGAATTTGTTTTTATCGAACAGGATGTCTGCCAGCAGTTTCCTGATGATATAGAGGCAGATTATATCATTCCTCTTGCGAGCAACACCCATCCTTTGGCATATTCCCGTTTTCCTGTTGAGACAGTTCAAATCAATGTCATGGGACTGACAAACGCCTTGAATTTGGCGAAGAATAATGGGGGTATGGTCCTATTCCCTTCAACGGTGGAGATATATGGCAATTCAAGGGATAATAAACCTTTTAGGGAAAATGACACTGGAGAGTTGGATTTGTCGACAGCACGATCATGTTATACGGAGTCAAAACGCGTCGGAGAGGCTTTATGCCAGTCATATTTTTCAGAGTATGGCGTGCAGGTGAAGATAGCACGTCTTTCGCGTGTGTTCGGTCCTACGATGCTGGAGTCCGATACAAAAGCTTCATCACAGTTTGTCAGGAAAGCGGTTGCTGGTGAAGACATCGTGCTCAAGAGTAAAGGCGATCAGCTGTTTTCATATATTTATGTCTCTGATGCGGTTGCCATGTTGTTGAATGTCATGCTTCATGGCAAGATTGGGGGTATATATAACATTTCCAATGAATTGTGTGATGTCCAGTTAAAAGATTTTGCGGAAATATGCGCCACATGCGTTAACAAAAAAGTGGTTTTTGAGTTGCCGGTTGAAGATGAATCGAGAGGTTATAGTATTGCAAAGAATGCGGTATTGGACAATGGTTTTTTGAAATCTCTTGGATTTGTTCCAAAATATGGCATTAAGGATGCCATTGAAAGGACAATAGAAATATTGAGATGAACATTCAGGAAGAAATAAGAGACGGATATCTTGTTTCAGCCAAGATGAAAAAAATCTGGGCGATAGAACTGGATTTAGTTAAGAAGTTTGTTGAAGTGTGTGCCAAATATGGGTTGGAATATCGCATCACAGGAGGTACGCTATTGGGTGCGGTGCGCCATAAAGGATATATTCCATGGGATAATGACATCGATATACTGATGCCAAGGAAGGATTACAACAAATTACAGGAGATTGGAAAAGATGCATTTAGGGCGCCATATTTCTTTCAGACACCAATTACGGAAAACGGCCGGTATTTTTCCGCCTATACGAAAATACGTCACAATCTGTCGACAGCCGCATCCAAATATGAATACGAAGAAGGTATAAATTGCGGTGTTTTTATAGATATATTTTGTCTTGATGAATTGCCCGACAACAGATTGCTCAGGAGGTTGTTTGTCTTTAAGTTGACTGAGATATTAAAAATGCAGCGTTTTTGTTTTGGCAAGAAGTTGAAGGGTGGTGTGACGGCTAAGATAAAGCACAGCTTGCAGCACTTTGTATATCGTTTTGTGTATCATAGTCCGAATGCGGCAGAATTGCTCGTGTTGTTTAACAAGAATGCTGGTAAATTTGCCGGAAAAGGATGTAAAGAAGTGGGCACACTTGAACACGGGTATATTGAGAAGATTGTCTGGGACAAAAGCTGGTGGGATGATTCGGTGCAGCTTGCCTTCGAAGACCTCAGCCTGTGCGCGCCAAAGTGTTATGACGCCGTGCTGAGAAAACAGTATGGAGACTATATGCGTATTCCGGATGATAAATCCACTCATGATTATTATGAATTTGAACCTGATGTACCATACAAACAGTTTTTTGAGTCTTACGGGAAAGATAGTGCTATTAATCATGGTCAAGGGTCAAAAGTGTTAAGCTTATGAAGAAGCTTCTTTCAATAGTTATCCCGGTCTATAACGTTGAAGCATACATCAAAAAATGCCTTGACTCGCTCATCATTGCGCCAGAGCTGATGGATAAGATGGACGTGCTGATAGTCAATGACGGCACCCCTGACCGCTCGGCGGAGATTTCACGTGAGTATGTGAAGCGTTTCCCTGGTGTTTTTCGTCAGATTGACAAGGAAAACGGAGGTCATGGCTCAGTGTGGAATCTTGGATTGAAAGAAGCTGAAGGCAAATATACCCGTTTTCTGGATTCTGACGACTGGCTGGAGAATCTCGATATGCTGCTTGAGAAGTTGGAGACATGTGATGCCGATCTGGTATTGACACATACAATATGTCATGTTTACAAAGTAAAACAAGATGAGCATTTGGATTGGAGACTGGAAATCAAAGACATGGATTTCGGACGTATGTATGATGCCAATGCTTTTGATTGGTTGAACAACCTCGACCATAGCGGTGTCTTGTTGCATCATTGCTGCACGTATAAAACGGAGGTTCTCCGACAGTATCTGCCACTCTTCTTGGAAAAACAACCGTACGATGACAATATTCTCAAGCCGGCGGCTATAATTGGATCCGGATCATTGGTGGCTTATGATTTTGCGTTGTATCATTATCTGATGTACAGAGAAGGGCAGAGCATATCTGCAAATGTTCAAAATAAGAACATCGAGGCAAAAATAAAATCACAGAAATATCTTATAGAGTTTGTCGAACGGCATCAGCTACCGGAAGATTCGTCGAAATATTTGTATTTTAGACACAGACTGCCAAATCTGTACAACTATGGTTATAAGTCGTTTGTCGGGTTTCCGTACAAAGAAGCAAAGGCTTATACCGTAAACTGGGACAAATGGGTGAGGAGCCATAACCCTTCAATCAAAACCGAATGGACGAGGCTGTATCATCTGCTTCCGTTTTGGATGTATAGAATATTGGTTAAGATTAAATCATAATGAAGCGATACCATTACGTCATAGTGGGTTCTGGCCTCTTCGGTTCCACTTTTGCGCATTTTGCAAAAAAAGCGGGCAAGAAATGCCTTGTCATCGACAAGCGGCCGTGTCTTGGAGGTAATGTGTATTGCGATAATGTTGAAGGAATCAACGTACACAAGTATGGGGCGCACATATTCCATACATCAAACAAAGAAGTTTGGGATTTTGTGAACGGCATAGTCCCGTTTAACCGTTACACCAACTGTCCGGTGGCGAATTACAAAGGGAAGCTTTACAACCTGCCGTTTAATATGAACACCTTTTATCAGATGTGGGGCGTGACAACTCCAGATGAGGCAAAGGCTAAGATTGAGGAGCAGCGCAAGGAGGCTCTTGAGGCATTGAACGGGCGTGAGCCTGCCAATCTGGAGGAGCAGGCGTTGAGCATGGTGGGGCGTGACATCTACGAAACTCTTATAAAAGGCTATACAGAGAAACAATGGGGCAGAAGTTGCACCAAGTTGCCGGCATTTATTATCAGGAGGCTGCCTTTGAGGTTTGTGTTTGACAACAACTATTTCAATGACAGCTATCAGGGCATTCCCGTTGGCGGATACAACAAACTGATTAAAGGCTTGCTCGAAGGTGTAGAGACCCGTGTAAACTGCGATTTCTTTGAGCATGGTGCCGAACTGACTGACATGGCCGAGAAGATTGTTTACACTGGTCCGATTGACGCATATTACGGATACCGTTTCGGTCATCTTGCATGGCGGTCTTTGTCGTTTGAGCAAGAAGTGATTGAAAAACCCAATTATCAGGGCAATGCCGTGGTGAATCACACCGAACGTGAGGTCCCTTACACAAGGATTATCGAACACAAGCATTTCGAGATGTTCGGCGATGCTGTTTATGACAATGCGAAGACAGTCATCACCAGGGAATACAGCACCGAGTGGAAACCAGGAATGGAGCCGTATTATCCGGTGAACGATGACGAAAACGAGGCTCGCTACAAACAATATAAAGCCTTGGCTGACCAAGAGGAAAACGTGATATTTGGAGGGAGGTTGGCTGAGTATAAGTATTACGACATGGCACCGGTGATTGAAAAAGTGATGAGGTGTTTTGATAACTGATGAGCAAAGTAAAACAATTATATAGTCGTTACAGGGATTTGATACTATACGGAATCATCGGCGGATTCTGTGCGGCATTGGATTTCGGATTATATACATTGCTCGGATTGTGGATGCCATATCTTTGGGCTAATGTAATCAGTGTTCACACCGGTATTTTATGCAGTTTTTTGCTTAACAGGCATTATAATTTCAAAGTCAAGGACCACATAGCCCATCGTTTAACCGTCTTTTACCTGGTTGGTCTGATGGGTCTGGCGCTGAGCGAGCTGCTAATTTACTTAATGGCGACAGGTTATGGTATGAATTATATTATTGCCAAACTGATTACAGTCGTGATAGTGGCTTTATGCCAGTTTTTACTGAATAAGTTCATCACTTTCAAAAAATTTGCCTGATGGATAGATTATATTTGGTGATGCCAGCATATAACGAGGCTGAAAATATCGAGGAAGTGGTGAAACAATGGCATCCTATAGCTGAAAAATTATCCGATGCGGAAGCTAAGCTGTTGATAGTGAATGATGGAAGCAAGGATAACACATGGGAGATGCTTTGCTCGTTGAAGGGGGAGTATCCATTACTTGAGGTCGTCAACAAACCGAATTCAGGTCACGGCGCGACAGTGCTTTATGCTTATCGTTATGCCATAGGGAAAGGTGCTGATTATGTGTTTCAAACTGACAGTGATGGGCAAACTCTTCCAGATGAATTCTGGCAATTCTGGGAGCATCGCACAGAGGCTTCCTTCGTTATCGGCACCCGTTGTGGAAGACAGGATGGTGCGAGTCGCGTGTTTGTAACCAAGACTCTAAGATTGGTGGTGTGGCTGATGTTTGGCGTATGGGTCAAGGATGCAAATACTCCTTTCCGTTTGATGAATGCCGAACGTCTCGCTGCTGTTATGAAATACATACCAGAGGACTTTTTCCTGGCAAATGTGGCAGTTTCAGCTATCGCTGTCAAGAAAAAAGAGTCTGTCGCCTGGTATCCTATAACTTTCCGTCCACGCCAGGGCGGTGTGAACTCCATCAACATGAAGAGGATTTTCAAGATAGGTTGGAAGGCGTTGGGAGATTTCAGAATGATTAACAGGAATTTGAAGCATGACAAAATATATCAATAAGAACTCCTTGCCATACTTGTTGTTGTTGGTTATCCTATCGTTGTTATGCGTGGCGAGGTTCACGTTGTTCGATTATGGCTTCCAAACATTTTATGACGATGCATATTTCCTTTTGAAAGCTAAAGAAGTAAAAGAAGGTGTTATAACAGGCAAGTCACAATGGAATTTCATTGCCGTGAATTGGTTTCCATATATGGATTTGTCAAGTATGATACAGTCTCGCATGTCAGGTTACATATTAATGTTGGCGACGGTTTTGAATGCGACGATAGCAAGCATTGTTGCATTTGGAAATAAAAATTGTCTGAAGTATTTGGCTGTATGTTTGTTGTTATTATTGCCTAAAGCGGGACAGATGAGTTATGTCGCCTTACAGACGTTTCTTCTTTGCACATCGGTTTCAGCATTTATCATTTATTGGAAAAAAGAGAACATCTGGTTAAAATATGGCATGTTGCTCGTGGCTGGGTTTATGGCGGGTCTTTCTCTGTTTGTGATTATGCCAGCCGGGTTATTGACAATGGCATTTTATGTAATCATCCTGTTGATAATGAATGGACGGCGCTATATTCAAAGTATAAAGGAAATTGGCGTTGGTATCGTAGGCGTTGTGCTTTGTGTGGCGTATATGCATTTGTGCATTTGTCCCGTTGACAAGATCGTTGATGCCATGCGTTTCACAGCTTCGTATTTCACCAAGACCGGATATGGTTACGATTTTTTGAGCATGTGTTCTTATATAGGCTTATTCGTCAGAGACAGCATATTCGTCATCGTGTTTTATATAGGGGCTTATTTTCTTTCGAAAAAAATTGTTTGCGGGAAGTTTGCTTGGATAGGGGGACTTGTTTATTTGGTACTGGTTTTCATTTGTTTTAATTACCAGAAAAAACCAGCAATATCCCCTTACGTGTTTTTCTCAAGTGTGGTGCTTATACCATTGGCTTTTGAATGCGAAAATGGGGGTTTTAAAGCGATGTTGTCCAAAGATACGATAATGAGGCTCTTCTTATTCTGTTTCCCTGTTATTGCATCTGTAGGGAGTAACACTTTTAGTTTCAGAGTGGCATGTTTCATTGTCGCATGGGCGTTTTTGTGGTTTGAGCAGAAGGAAGAAACAAAATGGTATGTAGCATTAGCTGCAATTCTTGCCATCCTGGTACCTTATACGTTAAAAACCGTTAATACTTTGAACAACAGGGATGACAGATTCCATTTTACCAGAGGCAACAAGTATTTTGCGGAGATATCACTTACCGAAAAGCAGAAAGAGTATTATGACAACATGTATGATTTGATGTCAGATTATGGTTTTAAATCAAACAGCTCGGTGGTATTCACGGCATTGTTTGACTATGCTACCGTGTATGCTTTTGATGCTGTTTTGTCGTCTAATTTTCATCAAACCAACAATTTCCTGTATTGGGATACCAAAGACATGTTACGTCCTGATTTTATAATCCTTAGCGGATGGGATGAAAAAGTGATGGGTGAAAGGCTGAGGACGATGGGATGGGGGTGGCCTGAAGAATTTGATGCCTACGGTATGGGGACTCCGGAGTCAAGGGTTCAAAACTTTTCCAATGCTGAAAAAAGGACAGTATATTGTAGAAAAAAATGAAAAAATAACAATTATAGCTGGCGCATGCACATAGGCGGAGAGGATTGTTAATACATTGATTACGAAATGAGTACAGCAATAGAATTCAATAATGTAAGTAAGGAATACCGTTTGGGGTTGGTTTCCACCCAAACGCTCAGTCATGACCTGAACCGTTGGTGGAAGATGCATATCCTTGGCAAGGAAGACCCGTATCTGAAAGTCGGTTCGGTGAACGACCGCTCAAAAGCCGCCGACAGCGATTTCGTGTGGGCTTTGAAGGACATAAACTTCAAAATCGAGCAGGGTGATGTTGTCGGTATCATCGGTAAAAACGGCGCAGGCAAAAGCACCATGCTGAAGCTCCTTTCCAGGGTGACAGGTCCGACTACGGGCACCATCCGCACCAAAGGCCGCATCGGAGCGCTGTTGGAAGTGGGCACCGGTTTCCATTCGGAGATGACGGGACGTGAAAACATATATATGAACGGCGCCATCTTGGGAATGACCAAAAAGGAGATATCCCACAAACTCGATGAGATTGTCGATTTCAGCGGATGTGAACGTTACATCGACACTCCTGTGAAACGTTATTCGAGCGGTATGATTGTCCGCCTCGGCTTTGCGGTGGCGGCGTTTTTGGAGCCTGAAATACTCGTCGTCGACGAGGTGCTTGCCGTTGGTGACGCAGAGTTCCAGCAGAAAGCGATAGGCAAGATGCAGGACGTGAGCAGCGGCGAGGGCAGAACGGTGCTGTTTGTGAGTCATAACATGGAAAGCATCAGGACATTGTGCCATCATGGCATACTGCTCGACAAAGGCAGCATAGCATACACCGGCGATATTGAAAGTGTGGTCGAAAAATATCTGGCGTCAGCCATTGCCGACCTGACCGATTATACCGAGATAACCAAGAGTCATCAGCTACCATACCTGACAAGGAAGCTTGAGTATCTCAGCGTGAAGATGGATAATGACGTGAAAAACGTGTCAACAGAAGAGCCTCTGCGTTTCACGGCACGATTCAAAAGAAACGACTCGCGTGTCACAAAATGCAATTTCGGCGTTGTCATAAAAGATGATATGGGACGCGGTGTCGGCGCAGCGTACTCCGAGGCTGTTGAATTGAACCTTAACGATGAAGTCGGCGAAGTCAATATAGAGATTAAAAACCACCAACTTGCAAAAGGGAAATATAGTGTGAATTTTAATATTTGCCAGTTTGGCTATGACTCCAATGATATAGACTATGACATAGTCCGTGATGTGATAAGTTTTCAGGTCACATACGTCGATGCGGGTCATACCAAGCCTTTCTTGAATTGGGCGGTTAGTGGGAAAACCGCTTACCAGGACATTAAAGTTAGCGTAAAGTGATTGTATTGTCGGTTTTTGTTGTATTAGCTGTTTTGGGAGTCATGTTATGCTTGCTATATGATCCGAAGCAGCGTCTGGCTCCAGGGAGACAGTGTGAGGTCACCACACCAGATCCTGAAAAATATCAAAATGACTGTGTGCATCCGTGCATACGACGACTTGAGGATGGCAGATATGTGATGGTGCAGTCGCCATGGCCAGCTGCGCAGGATGGTGTGGAGAACCCGATATTGTATTTCTCTGAAGATCCTGCTAGTTGGCATGACGGCGTTGTCCTAAAAGACACTCCGGCAACAGGATACAACTCCGATCCCAATGTTTTTGAAGAAAATGGCAGGATTTATGTGTTTTGGCGCGAAGTGGACACTCCACGATGCCAAAAATATGGCAAATCACGCATGGTGATGGGCGGAATTGTAGGCGATGACGGCAAGATGACAGAAGAGAAGGTATATATCACGGCAGATGAAGGCGCGAAAGACCATACAATATGCCCGACACTGATAAAACACAATGGGAAATACTATTTCTACACCCTTTGGCGTCGGCGTAAGTCGTTCCTAAGGAATCTGGGAATAACGATTTGGGAAGGAACATCATTGGAGAATCCTGATTTCAAGCTGATTGACAAAGTCAAAGTGAATAATCCTCTTGTCTGGGACAGGTTTTTTGAGAACAAGTTCTTCGGTCGTTTGTTTTTCATACCCGTTATAAAAAGATATGACTTGTGGCATTTCGATTTGTTTGAGCATGACGGCCGTTTGTATATGGTTTCAAGCGATGAGATGGATGACTTTGTAATGTTGTCGGAAAGTCGCGATTGGAGGCATTTCACGACAGTCAAAACACCTTTGTTGAATAATAATTATTCTGATAAAATTGTCGGTCATCGGCAGAGATTTTATAAGCCTACAGCGCAAGTTGTTGATAACCAGTTGTATTTGTGGTATACTTACACTGATGGGTGGCCATATAAAAACAAATTGTTTTTGAGTACAATAGGTGTCGAAGAATTATTTAAAAATTAGTTTTTTATGCCGACAGCAATAGAATTCAATCACGTAAGCAAAGAATACCGTTTGGGGCTTGTCTCAACAAAAACGCTAAGCTACGACCTTGACAGATGGTGGAAAATGCATGTCTTGGGCAAGGAAGACCCGTATTTGCAGATCGGCTCGGTTAACGACCGCTCCAAAGCCGCCGACAGCGATTTTGTATGGGCGTTGAAAGACATTGATTTCAAGGTGGAGCAGGGTGATGTGGTAGGCATCATCGGGAAAAACGGTGCAGGCAAAAGCACGTTGTTGAAGCTGCTGTCACGTGTGACGTCACCGACTACAGGCACCATAAAAGCGAGAGGCCGTATCGCCAGCCTGCTTGAGGTCGGCACAGGTTTTCACAGGGAGCTGACAGGACGCGAGAATATTTACATGAACGGCGCCATCTTGGGCATGACAAAAAATGAAATTGACCGCAAACTTGATGAAATTATTGATTTTTCCGGTTGCGAGCGCTATATCGACACGCCGGTGAAACGTTATTCCAGCGGTATGACAGTGCGTCTCGGTTTCGCCGTGGCAGCATTTCTTGAACCCGAGATACTCGTCGTTGATGAGGTGCTTGCTGTTGGCGACGCCGAATTTCAGAAAAAAGCCATCGGTAAGATGCATGATATCTCAAAAGGCGAGGGGAGGACAGTGCTGTTTGTGAGTCATAACATGGGAAGTGTCAGGCAACTGTGCAAAAACGGCATGGTGTTGCACAATGGCAGCATCGCATTTACCGGCACCGCCGCTGACTGTGTGGATTATTACAACGGAGCCAACCTCGCCGAATTGTATAACTATACCAAGATTGAAAATCATCATCACTGGGACAATGTTATTCGTGAAGTGGAGTATGTGAGCATACGAATGCTTAACGATTGTAACAGCGTGGCTAACGAGGAACCGCTGTCATTTGTGATGGAAGTGAAACGTAATGTATCAATGATACATAATTGCCAATTCGGACTCAGCATCCGCGACAGCGGCGAGAATATTGTAGGTGCCGCATGGTCGGAAAAGGTTGAACTGCCAGAAAATGCCGACCTGATGAGGGTTGAAATGAGCCTGCCCAACCATCAGCTGGCAAAAGGCAGGTACAAAGTCAATTTCAGCATAGGTAATTGTGACTTCAACAATCCAATCTATGATTTTGACATTGTCAGCGATGTCATACGATTTGAAGTGAATTATAAGGATATAGCGCACAATCAGCCGTTCACGAGCTGGAAACATGGCAGAATAGCTTTTGTGACGTCTACACCTGTGATAGCTCCGATATCAAACCCGACAAACTAATATGAGTGACCAAGCCTTTAATACGGCGATTTGCTGTATTGCCAAGTGTGAAAACCATTATCTGAAAGAATGGGTCGATTACCATTTGGGCATTGGCTTTAAGGATATTTTTATCTATGACAATAATGCCATAGACGGGGAAAGGATTGAACCGTTGTTCGAAGGCTATGAACATGTGACCATATTGGATTGCAGGGGAAAGATAATGTATCAGAGACCTGCATATACGGATTTCTATCACAGATATGGCGCCGTTTATGATTGGATAGCCTATATTGATGTCGATGAATTCATCACTTTTAGCGAAAGCTCAGGTATTCATACAATTGATGAGTTCCTGCACACTTTTGATAAAAAAGAAGTTGATGTCATACAACTTAATTGGATGCTGTATGGCGACAACGACATTGTTTGCTGCGACAGCTTCAGCGTTTTGGACAGATTTGTGAATCCTCTTCCTTACGATATAAAGCTTTTTGGCGGTGATTACCCCCAAAATGATATGGTTAAAAATATCTATAGAGGAGGGCTGCTGAAGGAAAATCAGATGAACACCCCGGCATCCGATTGGAGTGTTGACCCTCACGGGATAAACGGACTGAGAGGCTTGTCTTATGTTGACGACAAGGGAGAGAGATGTGAAGGAAGCTGGCACAAGCCATACGATTTTTCGGTAGCTTATGTCAGACATTATTTCACCAAAACCATAGTTGAATGGATTATTAAGAAATCACGCGGTCGCGTCAATGGCAACCCGACACAATGGGCTGAAAAATATTCATTTGACACTTTTTTTGATGTGAATGCCAGAACGGAAGAAAAAGAAAGAATTATCAGATGCTTCGAGATTTTCAGCGAGATGCTGTCAACTTCAGAAAGCAACAACCTCGCCTTCATGAAAAGTTTTAGCGAGAGATGGGACAGTATAAACAAGCAGAATGACGCTATCTGGCAGAGGTACATTGATATTTCAAATTCAAAAGAGTATCGTTTGGGAAGATTCCTTTTAAGACCTGTTTCGCTGGTTAAGTCCAAGCTCAAACGCAAAAAAAGATGATAAAAACGATTGTTTTCAACGGCGGTCTCGGTAACCAGATGTTCCAGTATGCGTTTTATCTGAGGATGAGACACGAGTCACCACTGTCATTTTTCATATTTGACACAGAACAATCGCGAGGATGCCATAATGGCTTTGAACTGGACAAGGTTTTTCACATCGATTGCGGATGGAAAACAAAGTATTATCGCAAGGTGATTAAGCACAGCCAGAGAATGCTCGGCCCTTTTTATGAAATTGTGCAGAAAAACAGTTTGGAATATGACCCGAGTCTGATGAGAGAGCATCATGTCTTGTCAAGTTACACGGGTTTTTGGCAGAGTGAAAAGTATTTCAAGCCAGTGGAGAAATCTGTCAGAAAGGCTTTTACGTTCAGAGAGGAACTGCTTAACGAAAAAACAAAAGAGACAGGCGCTTATTTAAAAAGCATAAACAGTGTATCCGTGCATATCCGTCGCGGTGATTACTTGCGTAATCGTGATTATTACGGCTTGTGCACGACAGATTATTACAATAAGTCGATTTCTTTGCTGAAAGAACGCATCCCAAACGCATTGTTCACCTTTTTTTCGGATGATGTGGATTGGGCAAGACAAAGCATCAAATGTGAAAATGCATTGTATGTGGATTGGAACAATGGCAAAGACAGCTGGCAGGACATGTATCTGATGAGTTGCTGCAAACACAATATCGTCGCCAACTCTTCATTCAGCTGGTGGGGGGCGTGGCTGAATCCTAATCAGGAGAAAACAGTCGTGGCACCCAAACCGTGGTTTGATTACTCTTCCGACTATGACATTGCGCCTTCAAATTGGCAAAGAATCGAACGATAAAACCTTCAATAATATGGATGTCTCAGTCATAATGCCTGCATATAACGCCGAGAAATATATTGGGAAGGCGATTGAGTCAGTCTTGTGTCAACGTTTTGCAGGGCAATATGAGTTGATAATTGTGGATGACGCTTCAACTGATTCCACTGCGGACATCATAGCTTCATACCAATCGCGTTATCCAAATATCATTAGGTTTTCAAAAAATTTGACCAACAAAGGAGCAAATGCCAATAGATATGATTTTTCCATTAAAGCCCAAGGAAAGTATCTGGCATTTATCGATGCCGACGATATGTGGCTGACGGAAGACAAGCTTCAACGTCAATTTGACTTTTTGGAAAGCCATAATGATGTGGGTGCAGTGTGCTCGAATGCTTGTTATATTTATAATCTGGATTATAAAAACAAGTCAAAAGAAAAAGGGGGATTAGTCCCATTTAATGAGATGATTGCCGGACATACTGATATTTTCTGCAGTTCTTTGATGTGCCGCAACGATATTTACAAACGTATGGCTGAAGACAGCAAGTGGTATATTGACAACAACTGTTTCAATGATACGCTTTGGGCTTTGTGGCTTTCATACAACAACATGTTGTATCGGATGGAAGATGCCTTTTCCGCATATAGGGTACTTGACAATTCAGCCTGTCATTCGACTGACAAGAAGAAAAAAGACTGGCTGGCGAAGCGGTATTTCAAAGAGAAAATCTGTTTTCTGCTAACACATGACTATCCGTTGGATGAAAAAATGGACATCATCTCGGATGAGTATGACTATATCATTAAGAATGCTTATTATGCAGGTGAAAAAAAGGTGCGTGCCACCAAGACATTTAAGGCTGGCAAGCGTATCAAAGATATGGTTAGGATAATCAAACGCAAATAAATGGTTATGCAGTCGCTCTTGTGTTCACTTCCACGCTATCTCGATGACAGGGGGAATCTCTCGTATTTCGAAAACGGCAACCAGATACCCTTTGAGATAAAACGTGTGCATTGGATTTTTGATGTGCCGGGAGGCGAGGAGCGCGGCGGCTTGGCTTATAAGGAAACGGAAGAGTTTATAGTGGCGGCATCGGGTAGCTTCGACGTGATAATCGACGATGGCACCAGCCGCCGGACCATACAGCTCAACAGGTCGTATAATGGCGTGTATATCCCCAAAGGACTGTGGCGCGCAGTCGAGAATTTCTCAACAAACGCTGTGGCAATAATAGCCGCATCGACGCTTTACGATGAGGATGACGCCATTCGCGATTACAAGGAGTTTTTAAAACTAAGAAAGCAGTGAAATCTTCTGTAAAAGATTGTCATATAATTACACTGGACAAGCATCACAGCGTCCGCAAAGGCGACATCTGTGTGGTGGAGAATGGCACGACGGTGCCTTTTGACATCAAACGGGTGTATTACATCTACGATGTGCCGAGCGGCGCCGAGCGTGGCGGTCATGCCCACAAAGCCCTGAAACAGCTGATAGTCGCGCTGAGCGGTAGTTTCACTGTTGTCATCGACGACGGCACGGAGAAACGCTCGTTCTTCTTGAACCGTCCCGACAAGGTGCTTTACGTCGCTGAAGGCAACTGGCGAGTCATCGGGGATTTTTCATCAGGCTCGGTGTGTATGGTGCTAGCCTCCGATAAATATGATTCGGATGACTATATCCGTGATTACAACGAGTTTTTGTTGTATAAAAACAATGCACTATGATACCGTTTTTGTCGCTTAAAGATGTCACAGCCAGGTATGCCGATGAGATTCATGAGGCAGTGAACCGTGTCGTCGACAGCGGATGGTATCTGCAAGGTGCTGAGAATGAGCGGTTTGAAGCTCATTATGCAGAGTATGTCGGAACTGAGTATTGCATCGGTTGCGGAAACGGTCTCGACGCCCTGATCTGGATTTATCGTGCCTATATCGAATCAGGCATCATGCAGAAGGGAGACGAAGTCATAGTGCCTGCCAATACATATATCGCTTCCGTTTTGGCCATTACTGAAAATGGATTGAAAGCGGTTCTTGTGGAACCCGATCCAGAGACCCTGGAATTGGATGAGAATAGGATAGAAGAGGCCATAACAGCGCAAACCAAGTCAATCTTGCTGGTCCATCTCTATGGTCGTTGCGCTTATACTGAGAAGATAGGTGAGTTGTGCGCGAAATACCATTTGCATCTTGTTGAAGACAACGCCCAAGCACACGGATGCAGGTATAACGGAAAGAGAACAGGCTCATTGGGTGAAGCTGCCGGACATAGCTTCTATCCCGGCAAGAACCTTGGCGCTTTGGGTGATGGCGGTGCAGTGACCACCGACAACAAGGAGCTTGCAGACTGCATCCGCGCTTTGGCAAACTATGGCAGTCAAAAGAAATATGTAAACCAATACCGCGGACGCAACAGCCGCTTGGATGAGATACAGGCTGCAGTGTTGGATGTGAAGCTGCGCCATCTGGACGAGGATAATAGTTTAAGGCAGAAAGTGGCAAAGTGTTACTATGAGGGTATAAAAAATCCCATGATACAATTGCCGACACAGTTACCTGATGAGAACAACGTGTACCATCTTTTCCCTGTTCTGTGTGAGCGTCGTGAAGAATTACAGCGGTATTTGGCACAACATGACATCCAGACATTGATACACTATCCGATACCTCCACATTTGCAGGAGTGTTATGCCGGCGAATGGGAGGGTCTGTCGTTGCCAATAACAGAACGACTGGCAAAGCAAGAGCTGAGTCTGCCGATAGGATCGTGTCTGAAAAATGAAGAAATGGAAAAGGTCGTCTCGGCTGTCAATGAATTTGGTGCATGATATGATACCAGTTAGCTTGAGGGATATTAAGCAAGGCTATCGCGGACTGAAAAAGATAGCACAGAAAAGCGTCAAGGAAGGTGACTTTTACAACGCCCTGGTATTCATTGCCCGTTGCACCACAGTGGCTTCACAGTTCAATTGGATTTATGCCGACGACGAACTGGAGGAGTTGCTGGATACAATAGCGAAGTCAAAGATTGACTTGAGTTTTGCCAGCAACTATGAACCTGATGAGAACCATTGGGTGTTCTTCGACGACTACTGCACATCATACGTGTTGGCGCTGCAATGGATGAGGGCTCTGTCGAAATTTGGAAAGAAAATATTGTACATCACAGCGCGAACCACACTGAACAACCCCCAATTCAGCAATGTTCTGGATGTCATTAAAAAAATACCCAACGTTGCAGTGGAAGTTGTCCCTTCGGTCTCAACTTTTGAAAGGGCAAACCATCTGTTTCGTTTAATTACAGGATTCAACGCATCAAAGCTGTTTCTGCATAAGGCGATGTACTCGATCATACAATTGCCGTTGTGCGTGTTGCCTGAAAAAATAAAGGTTTATAACATCAATCTCGGAGACCAGTTCTTTTGGCTTGGCCGAAACAATATTGATTACAATATTGAGTTTCGTCCTTTTGGCGCATCAGTATCGTTGCAAAAACGAGGATTCCGCAAAGAACAGCTGCTGATGGTGCCGTTTTATCCGATTGATGACGGTAATCCTTTTGAAGGTTTTCCGGAAGGATGCCAGGGCAAAACAGTTATTTTTTCCGGAGGTGATTATTACAAGACCTTTGACGAAAAAGGAACCTACTGGCGTTTGGTGAAAAGTGTTCTCGACAAACACCCTGATGTGGTTTTCCTATTTGCGACAAAGAGAGATAATAAAGACTATAGCGATATGGCGAAGTTTGTCGCCGACAACCATTTTGAAGGACGTTTCATTCACAGCGAGTTCCGTAAAGATATCTATCAGGTTTTTGCGCATTGCGACATCTATATGGGGACAACGCCAGTCAGCGGCTCGCTGATGTCGCAGCTCGCAGCAATTAACGGGAAGCCGATACTTCAATATTACGCTCCCGGAACACCTGATGACGAGACCGAACAGGCATTGTGCGTCAACGACAAGTTTCAAATCTCATATCATTCGGAAAAAGAGTTCCTTGATGAGGCCGACAAGCTGATAAATGATGCGGAATACAGAAAGAAACAGGGCCAGCGTTTGAAAAACGCCATGATTCAGCCTGACCAGTTTGATGAATTGGTGCGGAAAACGCTGTCCGCCAATGAGAGCCAGTTTCCATTGGATGCAAAACCAATCGATAACAAGATTTTGGAAAAACGCTGGCTTGTGTTGGAGAAAGTCGGGTTAACGCAAGTCAAACAATATCTTTATTCAACACTTGGCAAAACAAATTGCCTGAGATATGCCCCGGGATTGTATATAAAAATTCGTGTAAACCGAATATGGAAGAAAGCTTAAAGCCATCTTTACCGCTGTTTTCAGTATTGATTGCGAACTATAATAACGGGGAGTTCCTTCATGAGGCTGTTGATAGTGTTTTGAAACAGACTTACCCTCATTGGGAAATCATTATCGTTGACGATGCTTCTACCGACAACTCGAAAGAGTTTTATTCAAAGTTTGCTGAAGATAGCAGAATCCATTGTTATTTCAATGAGGAAAACAGAGGATGCGGATACACTAAGAGAAGATGTGCGGAATTAAGCCATGGTGAGATATTGGGTTTTCTCGACCCGGATGATTATCTGGCCCCGAATGCCTTGGATGTTATGGTAAAAGCGCATCTGAACACCCCGTCGGCATCATTGGTGTATTCTTTGTATTACGATGTGAAGACAGACTCCGTTTCGACACATCAGCGGGCGATACCTTCCGACAGCTCTTTTCTGCAGTTGGGCGGGAGAAGCGCTGCGATAAGTCATTTCGCCACTTTCAAAAAGGTGTTTTACGATAAGACTGGCGGCATAGATCACCATTATAAAAGAGCCGTCGATCATGACCTTTATTTCAGACTTGAAGAAGTGGGTGAGGTGCTGTTTGTGCCTGAGGTTTTGTATTATTACAGAAACAATACAGGTAAAAACATCTCTACCGGGGATAATTCTTTGAGAGCTTTTGTGTGGAATTTCATCGGAGAGGCCGATGCTTTCAGACGAAGAGGCCTCGAAGATACCATGGAAGAGCCTCTTTATAATCATCTGAAAGCTGTATTGGATGAATATGGCTATCAAACAGAAGTCAGAATACGGAATACGGCATCATACCGTCTTGGAAATATGTTGCTGAAACCGTTTAGATCAATAAAGAAATTGTTTGGAAAATGATGGATACAGCCCCTCTTTTCTCAGTCCTGATTGCCAATTACAATAACGGCCGTTATTTGATGGAGGCTGTTGAGAGCGTATATGCACAGTCATATTCGAATTGGGAGATTGTCATTGTTGACGACGGCTCAACTGACAATTCAAAGGAATTATACAAAAAACTCGATGACGACAGAAGGATTCATGTCCATTATAACGACAAAAACATGGGATGCGGTTATACCAAACACCAGTTGGTGTTGCATGCCAATGGCGATTATTGCGGTTTCCTTGATCCTGATGATGTGATTCTCCCCGATGCCATCAAAGTGACAATGGACGCTCTGATGAAATCACAAGACACTGTCCTGACTTTCTCGCGTCACTATATATGCGATGAACACATGAACGTAATGCAGGAGAGCAGGAAGTTGGTTTTGAACGAAGGGGAGTCTTATTTCGAGCATCGTGACTATAGGGCGGAGGTCTTTGCAGGTTTTAAAAAAGAAGCATATCTGAGAACTGAAGGTATCGACATCAATGCAAAAACCGGCGGGGATGACGCGGATCTGTTTTTCAAATTGGAAGAACAGGGCGGTATTGCCATTCTTGATGATTTTACCTATAAATACCGAATACATAAGGGATCCATGACAGCCGACTCGGATAAAAATTTTTATTACAATTTAATAGTCCGCCACAACACCTGTCTGAGGAGAGGTCTGCCAGTGGAAAAGTTCGCGTTCAAGGACTTTAAGGACTATATCCAGCTGAAATTGAATATTCAGAAATCCCAAAACGAACAGGCTCTGTCGTCAAAGGCATATAAATTGGGAAAACTCATCCTGAAACCGTTCTCTATCTTCAAACGCAAATAGCTATGACTTATAAAATCTTAGATATTGTCGGATATTACAGTGCCAAAAAAGCCATCAAACACAAATTGTACTGCAGGCATTTGAGAAAGGAGGATGCTAAGCGCAAGGCTCAGATTGAAAAACAAATCTTTGCCTTGGAGGGCAACCAACTGAAGCGACAGGACGATGCGGGCGATATTATAGTGTCACTTACAAGCTATGGCGTCAGAGTAACCGACACATTGCCGTATGCGCTGTATTCCCTGCTCCAACAGTCACGAATACCTAACCGCATAGTCGTTTGGCTTGACAATGTCAACTGGAACGGGGATAAACTGCCTGAGATACTGAAACACCTGCAATCACTGGGCGTGGAGTTTTATTATGTCGACGATTTGCGCTCATACAAAAAGCTTATTCCGGCGTTGAAGATGTTCCCCGACAATATTATAATCACCGTTGATGACGATATGTACTGCAACACTCGTTTGGTGGAATGGCTGCTGGATGTGTACAACGCATCAAATGAGAAGTGTGTCGTCGGAACATGGGCTTTTGTCGAAGAAAAGATAAACGGCGGATATCTGCCTTATTCGCTGTGGAAAGACAAAGTGATTGCAGAAAACGGCCAGAAGTATTCGCTGATAGGCTGCGGCGGCGTGCTTTATCCTCCACATATTTTCGACGAAGAGATTTTTAATGAGGATGTGTTTATGAAGCTGGCTCCTTATGCCGACGACCTGTGGTTCTGGGCAATGGAAAAAAGACTAGGCATTCCGGTGAGGCTGGTGCCAAACGCCAGATACGGATTAAACACCCCGATAAACAAAGTGGATAGCTATGACCCATTCAAAGAGGGTAGCCTGTTCTATATCAACGAGGTACTGGGCAACAATAATGCGCAGTTCAAGAGATTAATCGACTACTACCATCTCGGTACGGTAACCGATGAAAGGATTCCCGCACCAAGAACCAAGCTGGTGTATGTCTTGACATGCTCTCCTAATGGCACCTACATCGAACAGGCTCTGATGTCGGTTTGGTCGGCACGATACCATAATCCGAATGCACATATAGTGCTGCTTGTCGACGACAAGACCGACAAGCTATTGACAGGCAAACGCGCGGAACTGCTTAACTACATCACAGAAAAAATAGTGGTGCCGTTTGATGACGAAAACGCCTCAATGAAATATCGCTCGCGCTGGATAAAGACATCAGTCAGACAGCTGATAGACGGTGACTTCCTATACATCGACAGCGACACTCTTATTTGCGGCAGCCTGAATGCCATCGATGACTTCGATTGTGAAATCGGCGCCACCTGGGAGTCGCATCTTCTTGTGGAAGACTTCTGTGATGACCTGATGAAGTCGGCATCGGAAGCCACCATACAGGTCGGTGTCGACCTTAACCATGAAAAAGAGTATTTCTCAAGCGGCGTGATTTACGTGAAAGACAGCCCCACAACACATCAGATATATGAACAGTGGCATAAAAACTGGGAAGAAGGCTTCCAGAACGGTTTGTCAATCGACCAGCCAGCACTTGCCAAGGCAAACAGAGACCTGGGGTATGTCATTAAACGGATCCCGGATATTTACAATTGTATCGTCTTCACACAGAACACTTTTACCGCTCAAGCACTGATACTGCATATCGCATCGTATCAAAACCCGAGTTTCCTGTTTACCGACATAGCTCTCGGCTACATCAAAACAGAAGGCCTGACTGATTGGATCAAAGATAGCGTTCTGCGTCCTTGCGACAGCATGTTGCCTTTTGATTATGTGGTCAGACATTCCTCGTTTTGGAAAAGATTATACTGGATAAAGAAGGTGGCTCGGGACGCCAAAACAATGAAGAAGAATTTTCCTGAGCTGCTTGATGGTTTTCCAATGCAGTCGTCATTAAAAAACAAGGTGATATGGCTGTTTAAACACCGATTGTATATAACCGGTGCCGTCGTTTGGATGAGTTGGAAACGAATAAATGTTTTAAGAAAACATGGCCTGAAAGCCAATGTTTGCCATAAATGATACTATTGTTCCTTTAATTACGGAAAATATGCTGTCATATAGTACATACAAAAATTGTTATGCATTGCCGGCGCTGCCCTTCACGGCGGAGGACGACACTCGTGAAATCGGCGGTGGGTTGTGCTGCGACGGTGTCTGGATAACAGAGTCGGCACTCTTTCCCAGTTCACTGGCATCTTATGATTTTGACCCAGGTGAGGCTGATTATGTTGATGACGATGTCGTGTTTATCGGGTGTATGTCTCCCGTCTGGGGACATGCCATTACAGACTGTCTGAAGCAATTGTGGTGGCTTCGCACGGAGGACTACCTGAAGAATCATGCCGATAAACGTTTGTATTATTGGGGGCTACAGCCGCTGTCAGGAAATTTTCTGGAATTGGTCAGGTTGGCTGGAGTCGATATAAGCAAATTACGTTTTATTGACCATCCGGTGCTATTCAGGTCGGTAATTGTCCCCGATATAAGTTTCAATTACACGAAAGGCTTGGTCAGCGAAGAGTATATGGAGACCATACAGTTGATTATCTCAAATGCCAAGCCCACTTTACGTTTAGACGATAAAAAGTGGCAGAAAGTGTTCCTTTCAGAAAGGCCGGGACTTAGGACTTGGGGCGTGAAAAGCATTGAAAAAGAGGCGCGCCGCGCAGGTTTCATGATATACTACCCAGGCGAGCATACCTTACAGGAGCAGATATCGGTTCTCCGTTCGGCCTCGACGGTCATGTCATTCGAAAGCAGCATTGGACACAATAGCGTTTTCTGCCGTCCCGGAATCCGTTTGATAATGCTACGAAAGGCCAATTATGAAAATAAGTATCAGACCATTATCAACAAACTGGGAGCTTTTGATGTTACCACAGTGGATACGGACCTGAGTATAATGAATGACGACAGGTTCCCCTATGCGGGCCCATTTTTCGTGTACCCCAGTGAAGAGATGTGCCGGGCAATAGGCCTTTCACCAAAACAGCAGGAAGCTTGCCGTTTCCCGAGAAAGATGTTTGGGAAGTATTTAAGATGGATATTGTGGGATGACGAGCGTTCATTGGCCCACAGGCTTTCTTTCTCGGAACACGATGCCGGGATTCTCGCTCGTGAAATCACAAAATACAGGGATCAGCAGACCAAACGCATCAGCAAAGTTTTCAGGTATATCCCGTTACCGCAAAGCCTCAAGGAAAAAACCGTTAGAAAAATATCCAAATATATTGTCCGTCATTTTTTTTAAATATGTTGTCCTATGACATCAGTTCCTGTTCTTTTAATAACTTTTAACCGTCCTGAATACACTCGCAAAGTGCTGAAATCCATATTGGCAGCAAAGCCTGAGGATTTGTACGTGTTTCAAGATGGTGCAAGAGAAGGCAATGAAGACGACAAACGTAAATGTGCCGAGGTTAAAAATGTGGTGGAGGAAACGACATCAGGCTCAGAAGTGAGGCTGCACACTTTTTATTCCGACAAAAACATGGGTTGCGGACACGGACCTATGACTGCCATCTCTTGGTTTTTCGACAATGTGGAGCAAGGGGTTATCTTTGAAGACGACTGCCTCCCGAATCCAAGCTTCTTCCCTTATTGCGAAGAGCTGTTGGACAAGTATAAAGACGATGAACGAGTAGGTTTTATCGGCGGTTGCAACTATGGCTATAAAACCGGCACTAATGAATCGTACGTTTTTGGCTCCGGCCATCACCAGACATGGGGCTGGGCGACATGGCGACGCACCTGGAAGTTGTTTGATTATTATTTGAAAGATTTAGATTCCGATAGTTTCAGACATATAATCAAAAACTACTATAAATCAATACGTCAGCGTGAATATTGGATGGAGATATTTGGTGCTGTCAAGACAAACCGCTTTGACGACTCATGCTGGGACTATCAGTTTTATTTTTCAGTTTGGAAGGAAGGCATGCTGGCTGTTTGCCCGATGGTGAATCTGGTGGAGAACATAGGCAGCGGCGTTGATGCAACCCATACAAACAATGATTCAAGAGGCCTGCTATATCAGACTACAGGCAACATTATGCCGTTGAAGCATCCTAAAAACGTTAAAAAAGACAAAAAAATCGACAATTATATGATGAAACGTTTCATTATTCCTTACGAATACGGAATGTCGGGAATAAAACGTTGGCAATATCGATGGAATAAAAGAATCAAGCATCTTCTGGGTCACGAAGGCCCATGGCGAAAAAAACAATCATGAAGCTGATATATTACATACAGAAACTGTTTGGCCGCTGGCTTGACAGTCCAATAATACCCCAAGGCAAGACCATTGGCTATTCGTTGGTAAAATCAGAAAGCTCAAATGTCGGTTTGGGCAGGTTTACCAAGGTGAGAGCCCCATGGTTTCTACACGACGTGCAGCTTGGCGACTATTCGTATATTGCAAGAAACAGCTATGTCAATCATTGCATTATTGGAAAATTCTGCTCTATCGGCCCCAATTTCTGTTGTGGCGCGGGAATCCATCCCACCAATGGGATATCTACAGCCCCGATGTTTTATTCAACAGCCGGGCAGAATGGAATGACATTGTGCAAGGAGGATAAAGTTGAAGAACACAAGCAGACGTTGATTGGTAACGATGTCTTTATAGGAGCCAACGTCTTTGTGCTCAGCGGTGTGAAAATCGGCGACGGCGCCGTCGTCGGTGCCGGAGCCGTGGTGGTTGAAGATGTCCCGCCATACGCCGTCGCGGTCGGCGTACCGGCCAGAGTGGTGAAATACCGCTTCGATGAGGACACAAGAAAAGCTTTGCTTGAGAAACAATGGTGGAACGGCCCGGATGAAGACCTGAAAAAAGTTGAACGCCATTTTTGGAATGTTGATGCGTTTTTGAAAGATACAAAATGAAACTCTCAATAATCACTATCAATCGCAACAACGCTGCAGGCCTCGAAAAGACCATGCAAAGCGTGGCAGTTCAGACATTCAAAGAGTTTGAGTACATCGTCGTTGACGGTGCTTCCACCGACGGCAGCGTTGAGGTGATTAAAAACCTGGAGCCGGAGTTCAAACATCTCAAATGGCTCTCGGAGCCCGACAGCGGCATCTACAACGCCATGAACAAAGGCATACACATGGCTTCGGGCGAGTATATACAAATCTTGAACTCGGCCGACTGTCTCGCAGCTGATGATGTGACGGAAAAGATGCTTTCGGCCCTTGAAAAAGAAGAAAACCCTCCCATCTTCTACGGGAACATGGTGAAATGCTTTCCCAATGGACGTCAGAAGGTTGACAAAGGCTTCGCTGGAGAGGAAATCACCATGCTTGGTATGTATACGGGCACACTGAATCACGACCCGGCTTATATCCGCCGCGATTTGTTTGAAAAATACGGCTATTACGACGAGAACCTGAAAATCGTCTCCGACTGGAAATGGTATCTTCAGACAATAATTTTCGGTGGCGAAAAACCGAAATATGTCGATTTGAACGTCACCTTGTTCGACATGACAGGCATCAGCGAGACCAATATGTCGTTGAGAGACAATGAGAAACGAAAAGCCCTCGAAGAAATGGTCAATCCCACCATTTTGGCTGACTACGATGCATGGTCAGAGTCAATCGACCAGATGAAACGTTTGAAACGCCACAAATGGGCTTATAAATCAGTCTGGTTCCTCGAGAGATGCTTGTTTAAGTTGGAAAAACTCAAAAAATGAAACGCCTTAGCGTCATAGTCCCCATGTACAACTCGGCGGAATGGCTGCCCAAATGTCTCGACAGCATTCTGAATCAGGATATCGCCGAGTCCGACTTGGAGATAATATGCATCAACGACGGCAGTCCTGATGACTCAGAACAGGTGGCAAAACGCTACCAAGCCGGGCATCCTGACTCAATAGTGGTGTTGACACAGGAGAACCAAGGGCCTTCCGGGGCGCGTAATAATGGCATGCGACATGCTACTGGCAAATATCTCTACTTCGTTGACCCCGACGACTATGTCGAACCGAATGTTTTCGGCGGACTCTTGCAGAAAATGGAAGGGCAGCAGCTTGACATGCTGCGGTTCAACTATAATATTGTAGATGAGAATTACCATCCGGTTAAAAAACGCGATTTCGAATTGCAGTTCGACTACTCGCCTTGTGTGATGTCCGGCGCGGAGTTTCTCGCAGACCGTCTGGACATCGCCTGCAACATCTGGAGATATTTTTACCGTACCGATATCATCGTCAAAAATCAAATTTGGTGTTTTACCGGCGATTATTTCGACGACACGCCATGGCTGCCGTTGGTGCTGATGAAAGCCGAACGTATCGGGATATGCGACACCGTGGTTTATAACTATCAGGAACGCAGCGACTCGTTGGTGAAAGCCACAAATCCCAATGCCGTCAAAAGAAAAAACGACGGATATCTCTTGTTGATGAGGCTTCTACAGGAAGAAAAACACAATATACATTCCGACACAAACATTGACAGCGTCTTGCGTGATAAGATAGTTATGTGGTACAATATGATGATTTCACATGCTTCGCTGTCGTATTTGACAAATGCTGCTGTGTTGGGCACACAGCCAATAAGATGTAGTTTTAATGAATTACGCAAATTGAATGTGTTTCCGCTATCGCAATATAAAACATCGGCAAAAAACAAACGAAAAATCTGGATGTTCAACCATTTTCCTGTTCTGATGATGAGAGTGATGAGGTTGAAAAACGGATTAAAACACTGATTTTGTTTAAACATGATTCCAAGAATTATCCATTATTGCTGGTTTGGTCGCGGTGAAATGCCTGAATTAGCTCAAAAATGTGTCGCGTCATGGCATAAATATATGCCTGATTGGGAGTATAAGCTTTGGAATGAGGACAACTTCGATGTAAACACAAACGAATATGCCAAAGAAGCCTATGAAGCCGGTAAGTTTGCCTTTGTGAGCGACTATGTCAGATTATGGGCCTTGTGTAATGAGGGTGGTGTTTATCTTGACACCGACGTGGAAGTGTTCAAATCATTTGATGATTTGCTGCATTTTTCAGCTTTCGCCGGCTTTGAAGGCAGCAAATATACGCCCCTTGGCACATGTGTGATGGCAAGCGAGGCGCATGGCTTGTGGGTGAGTGAACAACTTGAAAATTATTGTGATAGGCATTTTATAAAGCCTGATGGCTCATTTGACATGTCTACAAATGTCCAATTCATCTCCGCAAAAATGTGTGAGAACGGCTTCGTCCAAGACGGCAAGGAACAGGATTATGAAGACCTTCACATCTTACCGGTGGAGTGGTTCAGCCCTCGACAAACCACCGGTGAGTATATTCGCACCGACAACACCTATTGCGACCATCTGGGAATGAGTTCATGGGACGACTCCTCCCGAAGCTGGAAAAATATAATAGCCAAAGTAGTCGGACCAAAGATGTTGCCAAGGCTTATAAAAATAAAACGAAAACTTTTTGGATAAACTCAATGGTTCCTTTTTTTCCACAACAAATAGCTAATCGTGCTCTTCTGACGTATGGTGTGTCAGTCGCGCTTGTGTCGATGGTGTTCTTTAGCCACTCCATGTCGTTGATGTATATCGCACTCGGTTTCGTGTTTGTAGCGGGCTTTTTCAATCTTACCTCGGTTTGGAGTGTCAGATGGAAACGCATGAATGAGGATCAATTTGTAAAAATGCTTTTTGGAGTAGCCTTGGGTTTGAGATTGATCTGGGTCGTAGCATCATATTACTATTATATCGAAACGACAGGTACAGAATTTGATAAAGACGCGAGAGATGCAACAGGTTATCATTATCAGGCATCATGGTTCTATTACTTGCCATGGGGAGAAATATTTGACCGCTGCTTCGGGGCAAAAGCTGTTGGAATCTCAGATGCGGGCTATCCTTTGTATTTAACGATGATTTACAAAATGTTTGGCGTACATGTAATGGTTCCGCGTATAATAAAAGCTTTTATCGGTGCATGGACAGCAGTCCTGATATACAAGTTATCCGCCAGAACATTTGAGGAGAGTACTGGCCGTATGGCAGGTTTGATGTGCGCCCTTATGCCAAATATGATAATTTATTGTGGCTATCATCTTAAAGAAATCGAAATGATATTCCTTGAGGTGGCATTCCTTGAACGTATGGATTATCTGTTACGTATCAGAAAATATAATTTTTTGAATATCATGGTTCCAATACTACTGGCCGGAATCTTGTTCTTTTTCCGAACCGTGTTGGGACTTGCGGCAGTGTTCGCATTTGCGACAAGTACGTTGTTTTCGGTTTCTCCAACCATGAGACGTGGATGGAAACGAACGGCTATTATAGGATGGAGCGTATTTGCATTGGTTTTGGCTACCGGTGGTACAGCTGTCACCGAGGTTGAGGAACTTTGGGAGAATAAATCTTCAAATGTTGAAAGAAAGAGGATGGAACAAACCGGTCTGGGCAACCAATGGGCACATTATGCCACAGGTACCGTGATGGCACCAATGATTGTGGCTCTGCCGTTCTCCACAATGATTGAGGTTGAAGGCCAGGAAAACCAGATGACCAAGCATGGAGGCAACTTCGTGCGTAATTTTATGGCTTTCTTCGCTATATTGGCAATTTATGAGGCCATCAGACAGAAAAAATGGAGGGATTTTGCGTTGATAGGATCGTTTACTATCGCATATCTGGGCGTCATCTCCATTAGTGGATTCAGTAATTCTGAACGTTTTCTGCTTCCTGGATTGGCTGGCCTTATCCCAATGTGGGCTTACGGCATTTCTCAACTTAACGCTAAAAACTACCGCATGATGCACTACTGGTTTTATGTGGTGGTGGTTATGGAGGTCGGCTGGGCATATTTCAAACTCGGCAGCCGCGGATTGTTCTAATGAGAGTTTTAATTATAGCACGATATAAAGAGCGCGGCTTCGCCCCCTTTGTGACAGAGCAGGTCGCAGCGCTGGAAAAAACAGGAGTGGAATGCCGCTGCTTCCCGGTGCGTAGCAAAGGAATAACAGGTTATCTGAAGCAACTGCCCGAACTGAGACGGGTAATCAAAGAGTTCAAACCTGATGTAGTGCACGCCCACTATGGTCTCTGCGGTCTGCTTGCCAATCTGCAACGTCGCAAGCCTGTGGTGACAACATACCACGGGAGCGACATCAACGAGAAACCTGTTTTGAGATTGTCGAAAATAGCTATCCGGTTATCGGCTTATAATGTCTTCGTGTCACAGAAAATCATCGATATAGCCAAGCCTAAGAACAATTACGCCCTCATTCCTTGCGGAATAAATTTGGATGATTATCCAATAGTCGAAAAAGCCGAGGCTCGCGTGCAAATGGGATTACAACCAGATAAAAAATACGTTCTTTTCGCAGGCGCTTACGATAACACAGTGAAAAATGCGCCTCTGGCAAAAGCAACAGTCGCCTTGTTGAACGATGAAAACGTGCAGCTGCTTGAATTGAAAGGCTATACCCGACAACAAGTCGCCTTGCTGATGCAGGCTGCCGATGCCTTATTGATGACATCTGTCACCGAAGGATCGCCACAAGTCATCAAAGAAGCGCTCGCATGCGGCTGCCCGATAGTGAGTGTCGACGTGGGCGACGTGAAAGAACGTGTCAAAGACGTTGAAGGCTGTCTCGTGACTGAAAGAGACGCCGACAAACTGGCACTTGCACTCAAAAATGCCCTGTCATACGGCAGGAGAACAAACGGGAGAGACGCTATCACGCATGATGGCCTTACAAATGACGCGATAGCCTTGAAATTGAAAAATATTTATAGCGTAGTAACTGCAAACCGATGAAGTCTGTTTTCCAAAAACAAGAGTTTTATAGTTTCCTGGAGTCTACAGGATTCTTGGAGCCTTTCCGTTTCTCAGTGGAGCGTTCTGGTAAGGAAGTCGGTGTGATTCAAGGGTTTGTCCAAAAAGAAGGCGGCTTGCTGAAGAGATTCTTCTCACGTCGGGCAATAATCAACGGAGGCCCGTGGCTGGCAGACGATATCAGCGGCACAGAACTTGAAACTCTTCTGAAACAATGTGCCGACGGCCTTAAACATAAAGCGATATATATCGAAACACGCAATTTCGCGGATTATTCACACGTCCGTCCGATATTCGAGAAAATGGGTTTCGCTTATGAGCCTCATTACGATTTCCTGGTGGATACAAGCAATAAAGAAATCGTGGATTCACACATGGGCAAGAGCCGTAAAAGGGATGTCAACACCTCCATCAAACATGGCGTGACAATAACATGCGACCCGACCGAGGCTGAAGTGACGGAATTTTATCATATTTTGAAGAATCTTTATAAGAATAAAGTGAAAACGCCACTCTTCCCGAAAGAGTTCTTCATAAAATTATGGGAATCCGATTTCTCAAAGTTCATTTTGGTAAAATACAACGACGAAATAATAGGCGGCACCTTGTGCATCCATGACGATGAAACGCTTTACGAGTGGTTCGCCTGCGGTAAAGACGGCGTCTATAACAATATCTTTCCTTCCACTGTAGCCACATACTACGGCATTCAGTTCGCTGTTGACAACGGATTAAAAACATTCGACATGATGGGCGCCGGCGCCCCCGGCGACGGCGGCTATGGAGTGCGCGAGTTCAAAGCCAAATTCGGCGGCAATCTGGTGGAATACGGCAGATTTAAATATATCTGCAACAAACCTTTGTATAAACTCGGGGAAATGGCCGTGAAAATCCTGAAAAAGTAATGATCCCGCGTCTTCAAATAGAGTTTCCGCTGCGTTACCAAAAAGAATTCTGGTTCGGAAAGCCTTATTCACCAGCCGAAAACGAGTTTCTGCTGAATCATGCCCGATGTGGTATCCTGCTCGCGCTGAAAGCCGCAGGACTGCCCGAAAACTGCGGCGTCGGAGTGATGGTTTACAACTGCCATACCGTCGCCAATGCAGTGGAACAGGCTGGACTAAGAATGGTTTTCATTGATGTGAACGACGACTTGAAGCTCGACTTAGAGGATTTTAAACGTAAAGCCAATGACATGTCAGCCATCGTGGTGACACACCTCTTCGGAATGGTTAACGACGTGGAGGCTATCAAAAAGACGTGTCCCGATATGCTTGTCATCGAGGACTGCGCCCATGCTTATGGTTTGGACAATATTTACGGCGATTTCGCAGTGTTCAGCATCGGACAAGGCAAACATCCTTCAATAGGTGACGGCGGAATACTTAAAGTTCTTAATGACAAATATTTACAAAAAATAAAAACAGATTATGAAAAATTACCGGATTATTCTTGTTGCCAAAAGACAAAGCTCTTTATAAAGCTTCTTGGAATGGCGGTTTTGAATAAACGTATGGTTTATGGCTGGCTGACTTTGCCGATGAAACGCAAACGCCCCGTCAAGTCGGGGAGGAGCCCCATCAACCCGATGAAAATGTGCCGCGGAATAAGTAACATATATTCAGCTGAGAAAGACAAAGTGGTGCCCCGTGCTGCCTTTATGCAGGTTATTTATTGTGAAAATCCTAAAGAAGAACAGGAGTTATATGGGAAAAAAGGCATTGACACCGACACACACTTCGCCAATTCAATTAATTGGGCGAAGGAATTTGGTTATATCCAAGGCCAATGCCCTAATGCCGAAAAACTTGTCAACCATCTTTTGATGGTGCCTACATATTTTAACAAACAATGAAGATTCTTTTTATGATATCGCATCCGGCACATTTCCATATGTTCCGGTATACGATTGACAATTTGCGTCGCGACGGTCATGAGGTGGTTGTCGTGATTCGTCCTAAAGACGTGCTGGAAAGCCTTTGCCAGAACGCCGGAATGACATTTTACAAGGTGAAAGACCGACCTAAACGCTTTGGCCTGCTTGGGCTGGGTTTCTCGCTGATGGGAAAGACTTTGGAGACATGGAAAATCGCTCGCCGTGAGCATCCCGATATCCTTGTAGGCTCTGACGGCGTCTTAGCCTATGTCGGAAAACTGATGCGAAAACCGGCTTTCGAGTGCTCGGAAGATGACGCAGAGGCAATTTCTCTCTATGCGAAGATGTTCTTCCCTTTCTACACAGGCGTCATCTGTCCCGACTGCTGTAGCGCATGGAAATGGGATAAGAAAAAGATTGGATATAAGTCATATCATGAGCTTGGCTACCTGCATCCTAACCAGTTTGAGCCTGATAAAGCAAAAGTGGAACAATATGGCATCGATACAACTAAACCATACACTCTGATCCGTTTTGCCCAATTGACCGCACATCACGATGTGGGAATACACGGTATCAACACCGAAATAGCACAGCGCATCCTTGATATGGTAAGCAAAGAAGGCCCCGTATATATCACCTCGGAACGTCCTTTGGAGCCTCAGTTTGAGCAATATCGAATCAAAATTAATCCACTGGATATGCATCATGTTATGGCGTTCGCCTCATTATACATAGGCGATAGCCAGACAATGGCGGCTGAGGCCGGAGTGCTGGGCGTGCCATTCGTGCGTTTCAACGACTTCGTGGGACGCCTTTCATACCTGAACGAGCTTGAAAACATATATCAGCTCGGATTCGGACACAAAACAAATGACGCCGAAGGCTTCATAGCATCTATCCAGCGTTGGCTCGATACACCTGACCGCAAGGAAGTTTGCGCCCAACGTCGCCAAAAAATGCTCTCCGAGAAGATTGATTATGCCAAATTCCTGACATGGTTCATCGAAAACTATCCCGAAAGCCGAGATATTATGAAACAAAACCCTGATTATCAATTGAATTTTAAATAAAATCTATATGCGTACAAAAAGATTACTTTACATTTGTTTTGTCATTACAGCAATAACACTTATGCTGAATTCCTGCGTCACCACCAAACAGGTGGCATACTTGCAGGATATGGAAAATGGTACACAAATTGAACTGGAAAACAAGTTTGAAGCAGTGATAAGTCCTTATGACGAATTGACTATCATAGTGTCGTGCTCCGACGAGTTGCTGGCTAAACCTTTTAATCTTGATGTAGGCCAGTATTCTAATGTTTATGGCAACAACCGCCGTATTGGCTACCTGGTGGATCAATCTGGTAATATAGAATTTCCAGTGTTGGGCACTATTCATGTTGGCGGCTTGACTCGACTTAAATTACAGGAACATATTACCAACCTGCTTGTAGATGGCGGATATCTTAGCGATCCATTCGTCATGGTGCGCTTCCAAAACTTCAAGATATTTTTCCTGGGTTCTAACGGAGGCAGGGCAATAACCATAGACAATGAGCGTTGTACTTTCTTGGAGGCCTTGGCCATGTCGGGCGACCTCAACGTATTCACCAACCGTAACAAAATCGCGGTTCTGCGCGAGGTCGACGGCAAAATGGTGATGCGTTATCTCGACCCGCGCGACTCAAAAGTGTTTGAAGACCCGTTCTATATGCTCCAACAAAACGACTTCATTATTACTCGCGACCGTGCATATAAGAACTTTATGGAATCAACAAGCCAGCTCCTGACAGTAATCGGTTATGTATCATCCATAGCCTCATTATTAACAGCATTAATTCTCCTTGCCAAATAAAAAAACAATAAAATATGACACAAGACAACAATCAGAACAACGACCTTTCCTTCCTTGATAAAAAAGATGCCAATGCATTGTCTTTCAAGGATGTCGTGTACACCATTCTCCATAATCTGCACTGGCTGATTATTTGCGCGGCAATAGGCGGTGTCATCGCATGGTATATCGGTGACAGAACAGACCGGGTTTATGAAAGCCATGGTAAAATTAAGATTTACGAAACTCCACAAAACACAATGGTGTCGCAACTGGAACAGATAATGAGCCTCAGAGACAGGGCCATGACAAAAGCACTGAACGACGAAATCATTATCTTGAAGTCTGAAACATCAATGTTGGAGGTCGTGCAACTGCTGAATCTTAATACAACATATCTGTATGAAACCAAGATCGTCAAACGAAAAAAGGATTTATATCAAGATACTCCAATCGAGGTCCAGTTCCTGGATATCAATGAGCGTGATAATGTCGGGTTGTCAGTTGTATTGGGAAATGACTCGCTCGTCTCACTGATGTTTCCTGATGAGACAGTTGTTGAGGGACATCTTGGCGACACACTTTCGACCACTAATATAGGTCGTATCTGTGTCTTGCCGACTTGGGCGTATCGTGAAAGCTATATCGGAGCGACAATTGATGTGGTAAGACGTAATATTTATGACGTGGTCGCATATTACAGAGACGCTATAACTATTAACACCGGCAGAGATGCGGCAGGAATTCTTGAGTTTTCAATTAGGGATAAATCCGCCGAAAGAGCTGCCGACATCCTTAATACTATGGTGGCTGTGTATAATCAGAACTCAGTAAAGGAACAACAAAGGGTTATTCTTGAAACATCCAAGTTTATCAACGACCGTATTGTGCAACTTGACAAGGAAATGGGTGTCAAGGAAAACGAAATAGCATCGTTCAAAAGCGATAACCTCCTTATTAACATAGATGATTATGGACAGGCATATATGGCTACCATTAAAGATGCCGCCGACGAACAAGAACGATTAAAGGCACAGATCTCTCATGCAACATATCTGAAACAGTTTACAGCTGATAATGAGGAAAACAGGCTATTCCCACTGACAATAGATGTTAATGATGACAATATCATTCAAACTATATCTGATTTTAACCAGCTTGTCCTTCAACTTGATAAATATAATAAATCTGGTACCACCAACAATCCTGTTGTACACTCTATGCAACTTGAACTGGCTGCGCTGAAAAGCAATCTGAACCAACTTCTGGATTCATATATAGTGTCAATGCAGCAGAAAATCCAACTTGTGAAAAATGCGGAAAAACAAGCCAGAGAAAAAATCAGCATCATCCCAAGCGGTCAACAATATCTCGATAATATAACACGTGTCCAAAGTATTAAGGAAGGTCTTTATCTTGCACTTCTTACAAGAAGAGAGGAATTGCTCATGAGCACTCCATCCATCGAGGGCAAGGCAGGAATAATAGATAGAGCCCGAGTAAACCCGGAACCGGTATCCCCTAAGGTCAAAAAAATGACATTGACTGGCATCATCCTCGGATTATTGTTCCCAATGGTGATATTCTTCTTAAGACAAATGCTCGACACAAAGATACGCTTCCGCAAAGATGTTGAGAATTATCTTGACATACCGTTCTTGGGAGAAATTCCGACCAACTCCAAGAAAGACGACCGTCTCATCGTGGTCGACAGCAAGAAGAGAAATGCCATCTCCGAGGCGTTCCGAATATTGCGAAGCAATATGGAATATACTCGCAAAAGCAAGGACAAAGCAACTTCTTATCTGTTCTTGTCACTGATGGAAAGCTCCGGTAAGACATTCCTCACTTCCAACCTGTCGGCCAGCCTCGCAATGGTCGACAAACGCGTCGTGCTGCTCGACCTCGACTTGCGTAAGGGTACACTGACACGTAAATTCGGTATGCGTCATCGTGAAGGCTCCTCCGACTATCTGTCGGGAAGAATCGACGATTTCCAGAGTATTATTGTGCCAAACATGGTGGCTGCCGGCGTCGACTGCATCCCATCGGGCTCATTGCCGCCAAACCCGTCAGAGCTTCTCTCAAGCGACCGTCTCGACACACTGGTGGCCTGGCTGCGTGATAATTACGACTATATCATCATCGACGCTGTGCCGGCAGGAATCTTGGCAGATGCCACTATCATCAAACGTCTGGCCGACGTGTCTGTGTTCGTGCTACGCTCTGGTCTGGTCGACAAACGTATGCTTCCTGATATCCAACACCTCAAAGACAATAACGAGTTCCCTAACATGATGGTTCTCCTTAACGACGTCGACTATGAGAAATACAACCATTACGGACATTATGGCTATGGTTATGGCTATGGCTACGGCTATGGCTATGGTTACGGCTACGGCTACGGTTATGGCTATGGTTACGGATATGGCTACGGCTATGGCAACGATGAAGACAAAGACAAGAAAAAACACAGCCATAGACGTCATCTCTGGAGCCTGAAGAGAAAATAGCATCGGAATTATGGATTTCACAAGGAAGAAATATCGGGAACTGCTCACAGCATTGCAAAGTAAAGGTTATGTCACAATAACCTTTGCCGAATATATGAAGATAACACGTCCGGCACGTCTCGTGATACTTCGCCACGACGTGGATAAGAAACCGAAAAACTCTCTGGCTACAGCTCGCATCGAGGCCTCGCTCGGGATGAAGGCATCATATTATTTCCGAGCCGTCCCAGAAAGCTGGGACGAAGTGATTATCAAAGAAATTGCGTCACTGGGGCACGAAATAGGCTATCATTACGAGTCGCTTGCCACCTGTAATGGCGACACAACAGCGGCTCTCCTTGATTTTGAGACAAACCTCAACAAATTACGAGTGCTGGCTCCCGTCACCACTATATGTATGCACGGAAGCCCGCGCTCTAAATACGATAACAGAGAACTGTGGAAAGCCAAGTCCTACCGCGACTTCAGCATCCTCGGTGAGCCGTATTTCGACATCGACTTCTCCCAGATGTTTTATCTCACCGACACTGGCCGCCGCTGGGACGGATTCAAAGTGAGCGTGCGCGACAAAATTCCAATGCATCAGGACCGCTGGTGCTCAGAAGGACTGGTGTTTCATTCCACCGACGACATAATTCAAGCCGTCAACAAAGAACGTATGCCGCATCAGATTATGATGACGACACATCCTCAGCGCTGGAACGACAACATCGTCCCATGGACCAAGGAATTGTTAATGCAAAAAACCAAAAATGTTGTGAAAAAGCTTTTGGTAAGATAGCCTTACCTCCAAACAACCTCCTCAAGTGCTTTCACTATCTCGGAGTTGACACTCTTCTTGTCAAAAGCGTCAATAATGGGCTGTAAACGGTGAAGATCCGAACCTGAACGCTGGTAATAGCCCTTCTTCAGCAGCCAGAACGCTTTGTTGCGTGCTTCGCGACCATATAAGCCGCTGAGCGACGGCAGGTTAAGCTGAAGCTGCACATCTCTCCTCATCAGTCGCTGGTAGTCATCCGGTCCCATGTATACATAACGCTCCGGATGCGCCAACACAGGCCAATATCCCTTCGAACGTATCTCATCAAGCATCTCCCATAAATTCAACGGGGGATATAAATAAGAAGTCTCCACCAACAGACAGTTGTTGGGAAGTGACAACAAGTCGTTGTCGGCCAAACGCTGCTCAAACAGCTTGTCAATCATGTTCTCCGCACCCAGATGGAGTCGCAATGGTCCGCTGTATGCCGCCTGAAGCTTCTCGAACTGTATGCGGAGATTCTTCGGCTCGTTTGGCGTGTCAGCCATGACATGCGGAGTACACCACACATCTTCCACTCCGGCTTTTTCATAATACTCAAGCACCTTCAACGAATCCTCCATCGTCTTGATGCCATCGTCAACGCCAGGGAGTATATGACTGTGCCAGTCGGTCCATCCTTTCAGAAGCCCGCTGCCACTGATAGAGTATTTCTTTTCAAAAAGCCACATGTCTGTCGTATTTTAAAAAACCCCACCTTTACACGAAAGGCGGGGAAAAACAATATAAAGATTATGAAAAAAATTTCCTTTGTTTATTTCTTAGCACCCTCCATGACGAGTTTTCCTTTGTAGTAAAGGTCACCGTCAACATAGTATGCTCTGTGATATACGTGGATTGTGCCTGTTACCGGGCATGTTGCCAATGTAGGGACCTCAGCTTTGTAGTGAGTTCTTCTTTTCGCGCCTCTTGTATGAGACTGTCTTCGTTTAGGATGTGCCATTTTACATTATTTTTTAATTACTACTTATCTAATTTGTCTTTCAATTCTTTCATCATCTCAGCCCACATCGGGTTGTCGTTTTTTTCTTCCTCCGCCTCCGACTGAGAGAAGTTGTGCAGTCTCTCCAGCACCTCCTGGTTGCACAAGCTCTCGTCGTCGTGCGTTCTGTGAATCGGTAGCGACAAGATGATGTATTCATAAATCAAATCACTCAGATCAAAATCACTGTCATTCTTCGTGATCATGATGACATCCTCGTTCTCGTCGCCTTTCTCGGCACCATATTTCAGGTAAATCTCAGCCGAGTCTTCAACCTTCTGCTCATAGTCATCACCGCATCTGTCGCACTGAAGAACCACCTTTCCTTCAAAATTCAACGCCAAAACGAACATCGTTTCCATCTTTTCGACGCCTAAATGAAGGTTCACAACTCCTTTTTTTACCTCCGAATAATCTCGCTCCTCAAAGAACTTGTCGTCAATAACATATTGATAATCAGTATGTCCGAACGGCAAACCTGCCAATGGAATCGTGAAATTATGTTCCTCTTTCTTCATTTTATCCAATTCGGGCTGCAAAAATACAATTTTTTTTATTACGTTTTACAAAAAATTAATTTTTTAACGTCATTTCGACCGAAATCTCGACGACAGGAGAGATGAAGTGGAGAAATCTCATTCAATTTGTTTGAAATTCCTCACTTCGTTCGGAATGACAGTAGTGATTGTCATTCTGAGCCATTGGCGATGAATCTCATTGTCTCCTGCAGTATCTCATCCATTGGCCTATACAACGGATAGAACGCTTCGTCCCCAAACACATTCCTTGCCACGTATGCTTTAAACAGCTGCGGAGTCTTTTCCTTTGCCACCGCAATCTGCTCGTCAGTGCCTGTGATTTTCTTGTCTTTAGCCTCTTTCATGATGTCGTTCCACATCTTGTCGGTGAACTTGAACTTCTTGTCAAAGTTGTTCTCGTCACCGTATTTCAAAATCTCGTCGCGATGAGCGTCAGAATAGTCGAACGCATATTGGAACACCACGCTGGCGTTGACAATCTTGTTGAAGAAATACTCTGTCGAATCCTGTTTCAGCGGCACGTAGATGTCGGGCATGATGCCACCGCCACCGTAAACGACCTTGCCGCCTGGCGTGATGTACTTCAGCGAGTCGGCGAAGTGTATGCTGTCGGCACTGAACATCTCGCCTGAGTTGTATCTGTCGTAAGCCTCCAAGATGTATTTCTCCCTGTCGCCGTCGTATGGCTTCTGTATGCAACGTCCTGTCGGGGTGTAATAACGTGCCACGGTGAGCCTCAAGCCCGCCCCGTCGCCCAGGTCGAACTGCTCCTGCACCAGGCCCTTGCCGAACGAACGGCGTCCGATGATGGTGCCTCTGTCGTTGTCCTGGAGCGCGCCGGCCACAATCTCCGATGCCGATGCTGACCCCTCGTCGATGAGTATGATGACAGGCGTGTCTTCCAACATGCCCCGCCGGCGCGCGAAGATGTACTGCCTGTCACGGTGCTCGCCCTGTGTGTAGACGATGAGACTGCCCTTCGGCAAGAACTCGTCGGCGATGTCAACAGCCTCCACCAAGTAGCCTCCACCATTGTTGCGCAAGTCGAAGATGAGCTTCGTCATCCCTTGTCCCTGCAGCTTCTTCACGGCCTTGACAAACTCTTTGTGAGTGGTGGCAATGAACTTCTCCAGCTTGATGTAACCTGTCGTCTCGTCAAGCATATACGCCACGTCGACGCTGTAAGTAGGAATAACGTCTCTAACAATCACAAAATCAATCAATTCAGAGACATCCCTCCTATATACCTTGACGCCAACCTTGGTGCCACGCGGCCCCTTCAAGAGCTTCATCACCCTGTTGTTATTGATGCCTACACCAGCGATGAGACTGTCGCCCACATAAACGATTCTGTCGCCAGCCAGTATTCCGACCTTCTCCGAAGGCCCGCCCTTGATGGTGCTGATGATGGTGACGGTGTCTTTCTCAATCCTGAACGTCACGCCTATGCCCTCAAAACTGCCTTGCAGGTCCTCATTGACCTCTTCCAAGACCTCTGGCTCGAAATATTCGCTGTGCGGATCCATCTTGTCGATGACGCTGGTAACCGCATCGACTTGCAATTTGTCTATATTGACAGTGTCAACATATTCATTTTCAATGAGATAAAACACCTTGTCAACCAAGTTCATACCGCCATTATTAACAAAGGCGTTGGGGTTGTTTGAACGTGATATGACGATGCCGAGCAGGACGCCGAAGGCGACTGCGAGGCTTAAATATATGGGTGTCAAATGCTTACGTCTCATTATATCGCTGCGCTTGACAATTCGATGTTGCCGTTCATTCTTTTGAACAAACCCTGAAGCACTGTGCCAGGACCCACTTCAACCACCTGGTTAACGCCTGCCGCAATCATGTTTTCCATGGTCTGCGTCCAGCACACAGGTGCCGTGAGCTGCTTGATGAGGTTCACTTTGATGATCTCCGGGTCTTGCACCGCCTGACCTGTAACATTCTGATACACAGGGCAGATGCCTGCCGAGAACTTGGTCTTCTGTATGGCCTCCGCCAACTCCTCGCGTGCAGGCTCCATCAACGGGCTGTGGAATGCTCCACCGACCTTCAAAGGAAGAGCGCGTTTTGCACCGGCTTCCTTCATCTTCTCACATGCTATCTCAATGCCTTTCATGCTTCCTGAAATCACCACCTGACCAGGACTGTTGAAGTTGGCAGGTACCACCACCTCGTCAATTGAGGCGCAGATCTTACGAATCACCTCGTCCTCGAGGTTGATGATAGCCGCCATGGTGCCAGGGTTGGCATCACAGGCCTTCTGCATGGCCATGGCACGCTGCGACACGAGCTTCAAGCCGTCTTCAAATGTCAGGGTCTTGTTGGCGACGAGTGCCGAAAACTCTCCCAAAGAGTGTCCTGCCACCATGTCAGGCTTGAAATCCTCAAGCATTGCAGCCAAAATCACTGAATGAAGGAAGATGGCAGGCTGCGTGACCTTGGTCTGGCGCAAGTCCTCATCGGTGCCCTCAAACATTATGTCGGTGATCTTGAATTTCAAGATGTCATTGGCTTTGTTAAACATGTCTTTAGCCTTCGGAAACTTGTCGTACAAGTCCTTTCCCATTCCCACAAATTGTGCTCCCTGTCCGGGAAAAACGTATGCTTTCATAGTTATTTTTTAATTTCTTTTTCCAAAAAATCTCAATAAATAAAGGAATAAATTGATGAAATCAAGATACAGACTCAAAGCCGCTTGAATCGAGATCTTGGTCATCGTCTCGTTGTTATCCAGTCCCAACATGCCGATCTGCTTGATTTTCTGCACATCATAAGCAGTTAATCCTGTGAAGATGATAACTCCGATGATGCTGACAATGTAGTCGAGACTCTCGCTGTGCATGAACATGTTCACCACAGAGGCGAGGATGATGCCAAACAGTCCCATCAGCAAAATAGAGCCCATCTTGGTGAGGTCGGTTTTGGTGGTATAGCCCAAAAACGCCATCAGGCCGAACATTCCGGCTGTGATTACAAAGGTCTTTGTTATCGAAGCACCCGTGTAAGCCAAGAAAATGAACCCCAAACTCATGCCCATCAGGATGGAATACACTATGTATAGGATTATCATCGTCGAGGCTTTCATCTTCTCCATGCCATACGACATGACGAACACTATAATAAGCGGTGCGAGCATCACTATCCAGCCAAGAAGGTTCAACGATGCGCTGCCGTCGGCACGAACCGAGAACATCGACATCATGAGATCCGGTGTTGTGCCAAACAGATATGCCGTCAGCGCAGTGATTCCCAATGCCGCAAACATCCATAAGAAGACGTTTGCCACAAACGTATTCGACAAGACTCCTGTCGAATTATGCATTTCATAATTTTCGTTCATATTATCACTAATGTAAGTCTTTTCCAATTAAATTCAAGAATTCCGTTCTCGTCTCGCCGCGTTCAAATGCGCCCACGAAGTCTGATGTCGTGGTCACGGAATTAAGCTTCTGTACGCCTCTCATGCACATGCAGAGGTGGCGTGCCTCGATGACGACGGCGACTCCCAGCGGATGCAAAGCCTCGTTGATGGCTTCCTTAATCTGCGTGGTGAGGCGTTCCTGCACCTGCAGACGGCGTGCGTAGACCTCCACCACTCTCGCGATTTTGCTCAAGCCGGTGATGTATCCGTTCGGGATGTATGCCACATGCGCCTTCCCGATGAACGGAATCATGTGGTGCTCGCACATCGAAAACAGCTCTATGTCCTTGACAATCACCATCTGGCGGTAGTCTTCACGGAATCTTGCCGATAGCAGTATCTCCATGGGATCCATGTTGTAACCCTGTGTCAGGAACTGCATCGACTTGGCCATGCGTTTCGGGGTCTTCAGCAGACCTTCACGGTTCGGGTCTTCACCTAAAAGTTGTAAAATAGCACGGTAGTGCTGTTCAAGTTTCTCAGTACGACCTGGATTGTATCTTTCAATCTTTTCGTATCCTATAAGTTCGTTGTTGTTCATGATATTTATTTCTTTTCTTTTTTAGCGAGTTTGATTGTCTCAAAAATACTGTAAATCAAATATATGATTAGGAAAGTGATGGCGAAACGTTTGCCGTCTTCCTTGAAATTCATGACGTAAATGATGATTATTGCAAGGTATAACACCATTTTCACCACCGTCGATGCCATGTAGAAATTGGCGAACTTGCGCATGTCTTTTGCCCTGGCTTTCTCGCTGAGGAAATACATCGCCGCGCTGACGATGGCGAAAAACACCACTATGGCAGGCCACCATACCGTCAGCAGCTTGTGCGCAAATAGGCAAGCCACCATGACAATAACTGTCAGGATGACCAGCTGCGTTATGAATCTCGAGTCTTTCTTTTCCATCATAACGTCTTATTTCTTTGGCATTTCGGCAACTTTCTGTGTCATGTCGCACTTGCCGGTGAAGATGGCACCTATCTCTATGAACAGCTGCTTGGTGTAAAGATCCACTTCAAGGCGTGAGGTCGATTTCAGTGATGTCAGCTCCTCCACTCTTATTGTGCCTTTTGCGTGGCCAGAGATGTCGGCGCTGTTGCAGATTATCTCACCTTCAACAACTCCCTGCTGTCCTATGACGACCTTCCCTGTCGATTTCACCGTTCCTATAATAGTGCCGTCAATACGGATGTCGCCTGTGGCAACGATTTCGCCTTTGAGGGTAGTGCCATTGCCGATGAGGTTGTTTCTACCTAGTTGTTCTTGATTTGTTGTTGCACCCATATTATTATGATTTATTTGTTGTTGAGATTCCAAAACTCCAGATATTCCTCCACGTTTTTCTGTTCATAGAAAATAGGGAAGTTGGGCACCGAAATCTCTATCACTTGATAATTCTCATTGTTGATGCCTCCGAAGATATAGTCGCTGAGGAACATGGCCTTATGATAATCTTGGGCTTTGGTGAGATTCTCGAATTTCTCAACGGTAATCAAGGCGTCTTGCTTGTTGAGCATAAGGTTCTTCACCGTCAGCTGGTTGATTCGGAAGTTGTTTTTGTTGAAGTCGCCTATACGAATCTTCAACGGGTTGATTCTCACCTTATTGTTGCAGATCACCACAACGTAATACTCGTCTCTCGGGTTGAAGGTGTAAGGATATTCCTTTTCCTGAACAGTGTCCACCTTCGGACGGGCACTCTCGATGTTCAAACCGAGGTCGTACATGTCGTTGGCAGCCAGCAGAACGTCCAAAGCGAAAGGCTTTATGCTGCTTTCAGGATATGTCTGTATGAGTCGCAAGAGGGAATATGCCATCGAGTCGACGACTTCCACGTATCCTAACGACACGGCGTTGAGGAACTCAAACCTCGGCATGTACAGGGTGTCGTCAGCAAACTGCTCGCGTGCCTTCCTTGTATTCATCATGACACGTTGATACTGACCGTTTTTATATGCCTCGTAAGTCTTTGTGTAGAGCTGCTCGGCCTCGGCGCCTTTGTTATTCTCCTTGACAAAATAATCAGGGTCGATGATGATCTTGGCTTGATTTGAATCAGGGTATTTTGCCAAGATGAGACTCTTGTATTTTTCAGCGTTTGCAAGGTCTTTGTTTGCCGCATGCATCTTGTAGAGATAGTACCATGCAGCCACCTCGTTGTCGTTGTCTGGATATCTGTCGCAGAGCGTGGTATAGGCGTCGATGGAACGAGGATAGTCGTGGAGGTCGCTGTAATAAATAAAACCTATGTTGTTCAAAGCTGCTTCTATCTGCGCATGAGCCTCTGCCTTCGCTTCTGGCGAGAATGGTATCTGTTTCAGATAGTAGCCTCTGTCGAGCTCAGTATACTGCGTGGTGTCACTCTCTATCGCACGTTGCTTGAGATATGCCTCGCGTTCCTCGTCACTCAAAGCTGCAAGCTCATCTTCGGTGAGCTCCGTCAGCTCTTCCTGCACCAGCATCGTCTGTTTGTTGGAGATAAACCAATAGTCTTCAAGCAGACGGTTGCCCCATTTCTTTTGGAACTCGTTCATGCCACGGTTACGGGTCTGTGTGTTGTAGAAATACCAGTTGCCGTCGTTAGGCTGCACCACTCCCTCAGGCTTCTCGTTGCCTCCGTTGAGTGCTATCTGTTCCTCTATCTCACGCTGCTCTTCAAGCCGCTGCTGCTCCGCCTGATAGTCCTCAATAACCTTGTCAATGACGGCAAACAGATGTATGCTGTCCATCTCTGCAAGGCGCAGGAGGCTGTCCTGTGTCTCATAAACCACGAGGTTGCTGACGAGGTCAGTGAGCATCACCGACATGTTCAACAGGCTGTCATAACCAGGATAGGTGCGGTCCATCGACATCACAGCGGTGTCGAAATAGGCCTGACTGAGCACATAATCGCTGTTTTCGAACAAAATGTTTGCAGCGTCAAGCGAAGAGCGAATCTTCTGGAAGTTGTTGGTGGTGCTTGTCGCGACAGAGTTTCTGAGATATTTCACCGCGTCGGCCTCGTTATTCCTGTCGAGTGCCACACCTGCCATGGCATAGTAGATGCGGTCTTTGTAATCCACGTTCTTGGAGTCCTTCAGCATCTTGCGGAGCATCTTCATGATGGTTGTGGTGTCGGCATCGTTGCATCTCGCGAGGCTCATCTGCGCCTCGAAAGTCATCTCATACGACGGGTGCTTGCGAATCACGTTCTTAAACTGCTCGGTGGCACGCGGCTTGTCGTTCTGATGCATGTAAATCTGACCGAGGATGAACATGGCGCGGGTCTTGTTGTACTTGTCTTTTGAAGTGAGCAGCGCACTGCGCAGGTAGCGCACCGCATCGTTTTCATTTCCCATCGCTATGCAATAGTCGGCATACACCAAGTCGATGTTCCGGTATACATATTTCGGAATTTTCTCTTCAGCGTCTATCGCCACCAGCACCGCCTGCAGACAAGCCTCAGCTTTCTCGTACTGTCCTGTCTGGATGTAAGTCTTTGCCAACCAAAGCATTGCGGTGTGTCTGTCCTTGCTGTTGCGGAACTGTGACACCACGAAGTCAAATGTTCGGCGTGCCGGCACGTAGTCCTGCTTGTAGAAATGCGCTTTTCCCATGTCGATGAAGGCGTCGTCAATCCAGCGCACACGTTCCTCGTTGTTGAAGCGCATCGAGTGCTTCTGTATGCAGATAGCGTCCTTCTCCATGGTGCGGTCCATCTGTTGGTTGAGCGCCATGGCGTTCTCTTTGGTGCCGTAATTATACACCCTCAACGTCTGGTTGTAATCGTCTTTGACCGCCTCACGAAGCGCTTTTTCGCCCTCTTTCATGCTCTGGTTGCCGTTCCACCATACGTTGTAATGAGCGGTCATGTTGTGCCAAACACGTCTGTTCCACTTGTTTTTCTTTGTTGAGCATGATGCTAACATCATGACTGTCAATAAGATAGTCAATATGCCCAATATATTGTATGTCTTTCGCCTCATTGTCCTTTTTGCCTAATATCCGAAACTGCAAAAATAAGAAATTCGTTGGTATAACGGGCGAAATTTTAAAAAAATTATATATAGAAGTAATAATTTGACAAAATTTTTGTAATTTTACAAGCTGAATAAAAGGCTAATTTTAGATGGAAAATTTCATTGTATCGGCACGAAAATACAGGCCTTCGACCTTCGACAGCGTGGTGGGGCAGCATGCCATCACGTCGACTTTGCAGAATGCGATACGCAACAACACCCTTGCACAGGCGTTCCTGTTCTGCGGTCCGCGTGGAGTGGGCAAGACCACCTGCGCACGTATCATGGCGAAGACCATCAACTGCTTGCATCCTACCGACGACATGGAGGCGTGTAACGAATGCGAGTCGTGTGTGAGTTTCAACAACAACGCGTCATTCAACATCTTTGAACTCGATGCGGCGTCGAATAGCGGTGTAGATGACATCCGCGCCCTCATCGACCAGGTGAGAATCCCGCCACAAATCGGGAAATATAAGGTGTACATCATCGACGAGGTCCACATGTTGTCGGGCGCGGCATTCAACGCCTTCCTCAAGACCCTCGAGGAGCCGCCGGCGTACGCCAAGTTCATACTCGCCACCACCGAGAAACATAAGATTCTGCCCACGATATTGTCGCGCTGCCAAATCTTTGATTTCAAGCGTATAACGGTCGAAGACATCGCCAACCATCTGCGTAATATCGCTGCTAAAGAAGGCGTGACAGCCGAAGACGAGGCTCTCAACATCATAGCACAGAAAGCCGACGGCGCCCTCCGTGACGCCCTCTCGATTTTCGACCAGATGGTGAGCTTCTCGGGCAACAACATCACATATCAGGATGTCATCACCAACCTCAATGTCCTTGATTATGAATACTATTTCAGGATGGTCGACAACATCCTCGCAGGCGACATCAACTCCATGCTGCTGCTCCTCAACGAGGTGATAAACAAAGGTTTCGACCCTCAGAACTTCATCCAGGGCATGGCGAGCCATCTGCGCAACCTCCTTCTCGGCAAAGACCCGCGTGTGGTGGCACTGATGGAAGTCAGCAAACAGCTGCAGGAACGTTACATCAAACAGGCTGAACGTTGTGATACGGCATTCATCCTCAGGGCGTTAGACCTCGCCAACGAATGCGACATCAATTTCCGCAGCGCCAATAACAAACGTTTGCATCTGGAGGTTGCGTTAATGAAGATGGTAGGGACACCGAATGTTGCCGTCATTTCGAGCGAAACGCAGCGTAGTCGAGAAATCTCAAACAATGCAAACGTGAGCAAACCGACAGCACCTGCACCAGCTCCAAAGGCGCCAGCACCTGCTCCGACCCAACCAGCCCCAACGCCTGCCCCGACCCCCGTCCAGCGCGTCCGCCGCCCAGGCACCATATCTATCAACGACACCGAGCCTCAAAAAAAAGCCTCCGATGCACCAGTAGAGGTGAGAAACAACCCTTTTACGCAGGAGATGTTGGCTAATGCGTGGACGAAGTTCATGACGGAAAACAAAAACACCGCTCCGAATTTCGTGGCCGGCATCGGGAAATATACACCCACGCTGGGAGATAATTTCGAGATTAACTATCAAGTTGATAACATATTGGTTGTCAACGACATGCAACATATCGGACAGCTGCGTGAGCACCTCGCCAAGGAACTCGACAACAACCAGTTCAAACTCATACATCATATCGTCGAGAAGCCCAAAGACGAGGTCATATACACCGACCGCAGCCGCTTCGAGAAGATGGCGGAACTCAACCCCAATGTTTTAACCCTTAAAAAAGGCCTCGGCCTCAACATAGATATATGAGTTTTAAGAAATGGTTCGGTCGTAACTACCTCAAAATGAGAGGTTTTACCTTCAAAGGACAGTTTCCGGAAGGTGTCAAGAAGAGTATCGTAATATGCGCTCCGCATACCAGCATCGAGGACTTCGTCATCGGGCGTTGCTTCTTCTGGATGGAAGGCCGTGAAGTGAAGTTCCTGATAAAAAAAGAGTTCTTTAAATTCGGCCTTGGCTGGTTCCTGAGAAAAATCGGCGGCATACCCGTCGACCGCAGCAAAGGCAATAACATGGTGACAAAGACCGCTGTGGTGTTCCACCAGTACGACGAACTCAACATCGTCATAACCCCTGAAGGCACACGCAAACGCGTCGAGAAGTGGAAACGCGGCTTCTATTACATAGCCGAGCTGTCGAAAGTGCCTGTGGTTCTTGGTTTTATCGACTTCAAGACTAAGACGTGCGGCTACGGCCCGTCGTTCATGCCATGCGGCGACTTCGAGAAAGACTGGCCGATGCTCGAGGAGTTCTACCGTGGGATGCAAGGCAAGAAAAAAGGTTGTTTCAATCTGGAATAATTGCGAAAATGAAAAAAGGTTGGTTTAAAAACTTCAGTAAAAAGTTCAGGATCGTCATCATACATCCCGAGACCCTCGAGGAACGAGGCAGGTTTAACATGAGTAAGATACGACTGACGACGGTGGTTTTCTTTTACACCGTACTGCTAATCACACTCACATCTTGCCTTATCGTCTTCACCCCGATCCGCGAGTATATCCCGGGCTACACCGACGTGACACTAAACCGCCGCGTGTTTAATATGGAGCAGAAAGCCGACTCACTGGAAAGTATACTGCACCAAAACGACATCTACCTGCGCAACCTCAAACATATCATCAACAACGAGGATATCGACGACGGCTACATACCTATTAATATATATGTGGACGAGGTGCCAGTGTTCGTCGCCCCGCTTAACGGTATGATTACCAGCAGGTTTAACTACAATGACAAGCATTATGGCATAGATATAGTGGCTGATGCCGACGAGGTCATCAAAGCGATGTGGAACGGCACAGTGGTGTTCGCCGACTGGAGTACCCAAGGAGGCTATACCATTGGTATTCAACATGATAAGAATATCATTTCGGTCTATAAACACAACGCTGCACTGCTTCATCAAGAGGGCGACATCGTGAATACGGGTGACCCTATAGCCATCATAGGCAAGGGCGGAAGCACCTCCACAGGCACGCATCTGCATTTCGAACTCTGGTTTAAAGGGATGCCACTCAATCCCGAAGATTATATTTCTTTTGAATGAAAATAAAAATTTCTCACCCTGATTTCAAGAAAAATACCTATCTTTGCAGTTTCATAATTTTGTAAAGAAAAATGGCGGTATTAATAAAGATAATTCAGCTTATTTTAGCCCTTTCAATCCTTGTGATTATCCATGAATTCGGGCATTTCATAGCATCACGCATCTTCGGTGTGCGGGTCGAGAAGTTTTATATGTTTTTCGACTGGAAATTCTCGATTTTCAGGTGTAAAAAAGTAAACGGCAAGTGGAGATTCAAGTTTTTCAAGAAAAACGAGCCTGAAAAATATATCACTCACGAGACTGTCAACCCTCTGACGAAGAAAAAAGACTATTCTTACGAGAAAATCGACCTTAACACCTTGCCGGAAGACGACTGGCGTAGGGCGGAGAACTCGACTGAGTTCGGTCTCGGATGGGTGCCGCTCGGCGGTTACTGCAAGATTGCGGGCATGATTGACGAGTCAATGGACCAGGCACAGATGGCACAAGAGCCACAGCCTTGGGAGTTCCGCACCAAGCCGGCATGGCAACGACTCATCATCATGATAGGCGGCGTGTGCATGAACGTGATTCTCGCTATCTTGATATATATCGGACTCATAGCACATTACGGTGAGCAGTATATCTCTACAGAGGAAGTCAACAAATACGGCATCACGGTCGACAGCCTGGGCTATAACCTCGGTCTGCGTGACGGCGACAAGATATTGACAGTCAACGGAGAATACATCGAAGACTTCAGTCAGATTCCGATGCAGATGATTCTTGAGAAGACCGACTACATAGAGGTGGAGCGTGACGGCGAGAAAGTGGTGGTCGAGCTTCCTGACGACGCTGTGAACCAGATACTTAAGGCACGTTCAGCCTTTATCAGCACGAGGATGCCTTTCGTGGTGGGCGGCTTCTCCAATGGCTCGTATGCCGAGAAAGCCGGACTGCAGGTGAACGACAGGATTATCGGTATCAACGAGGTGGAGATACCTTATTTCCAAGACTTTAAGAAAGAAATCGTCAATTATAAAAGCGAAGACGTCAATATCACGGTGGTGCGTGACATCGACACTCTGACGTATCTGACACATGTGGGCGGTGACGCCACCATCGGAGTGTATGCCGCACAGATGCTGCAGGTCTCAACCAAGGAATACTCCTTCTGGCGCTCGATACCGAGAGGCTTCAAGATGACAGGCAAGATGCTCAGCGACTACTGGAAACAGCTGAAACTCATCGTCAACCCGAAGACCGGAGCTTACGAGAGCCTCGGCGGCTTCATCGCCATCGGAAGCATCTTCCCCGACACCTTCATCTGGCGTCAGTTCTGGGAGATGACGGCGTTCCTCTCCATCATCCTCGCAGTGATGAACATACTGCCGATACCAGGTCTGGACGGCGGCCACGTGCTCTTCCTCATCTGGGAGGTGATAACAGGCCGCAAGCCAAGCGACAAGTTCCTCGAAAGAGCAACCACGATAGGTTTTATCTTCCTGCTTATGCTTCTCATCTACGCGAACGGTAACGATATTATCAGGCTCTTCAGGTAATTGTTGAAAAAATGTTGATAAACACAATAAAATAAAAAACAAAGCGTTAAAATCACAATGCATAAAAGTATAAAAATATTATTTTTATTGCTGAGTATGTTGATAATCAGCGGATTGCAGGCACAGCAAGCTCCGATGTTTACCAATTATAGCAACTCTTATGCGTTGATAAACCCAGGCTTCTACGGAATGAGCGAGGGTGTGAACGTCATGGCAACATACCGTAACCAGTGGACAGGCTTCAAGGATGACAACACGGGTGATGTGGTGTCACCGCGCACGTTCTTCCTCACAGGCGACATGCCGATCAAGATTCTTGGAGGCGGCGTGGGTCTCTCGATTATGAAAGACCAGCTGGGTTTTGAGTCGAACACCGCTGTGAACCTCGGTTATTCGTACCATTTCGACCTTGGTATGGGAACCTTGGGACTGGGTCTGGCGTTGAGTTTCAACAACCGCTCCATCGACTTCTCGAAGGCGCATCCGTTGAACGACAACGATAACGCAATCCCGTCAGGACAGCAGTCCGACATGCTCTTTGACTTCAATCTCGGACTTTTCTACGAGGTGCCGGAGACGTTTTACATAGCCGCTTCGACCACCAATTTGCTGGAACGCAAAGGAAAAGCCCTCGAAGGCAAGTCGTCGACAAGCGCAAGTATGGTTGGCGACCGCACGTTCTACGTGATGGCAGGTTACGAGTACCAGTTCGCCTCCGACCCGAGGTTCGTGATCAACCCGTCGGTGATGATGCTCAGCGACATTGCCTCGACACAATTTAACGCCACTGCCCGACTGTGGTACAATAATAAGTTCAGTTTTGGCGTTAACTACAGGTATCAGGAGTCTGTCGACTTGCTCGTCAGCTTCGTGATAAAGGGAATTGAGATATCTTATGCTTACGATATCAATACGTTAGGGCTGAAGCTCCCAGGCTCGCATGAGGTCTCGGTGAGGTACAACTTCAAGCTTGACACCGACAAGTCGCCGCGTATCTACCGTAGCATCCGATATTTGTAAATGATGTTGATAAAATTTTTGGCATGTTGAAAGGTTTTTGTCGGGAATAAAAGAAAATATGATATTTTTGGACGCTTTTTTTAGACGTCTTTTATAAAGTGAAAATAGTTAAATAAATAACGACGATAAGATGAAAAAGTTTTTGTTAATGAGCTTGATAGCAGTCATCTTGGTGGGTTGCAGCACAAGCAACAGCGACCAGGGTGAGCTTACTGGCGTTAGAAAGAAATCAAAGCCGTTTTACCAGCCGGATCCTTACGGAATGGTGTTTGTCCCGATGGGCAGCTATACCATGGGAGTAGGCGGTCAGGACATCGCTGGCACTTATCTGACACAAGGTAAGACCATCTCGGTGTCGTCATTCTTCATGGATGAGACAGAGATCACCAACAATGAATACCGTGAGTTCGTGTACTACGTGCGTGACTCGTTGGCCCGTACCTATCTCGGCGAGGTTGACCCTGACAAATATCTCATCACCCAGAACAGAAAGACTGGCGAGGTGTACGACACACCTATCCTCAACTGGGACGAGAAGATAGAATGGCGCAGCGACAACCAGGATTACAGAGAGGCTCTCGAGCAGCTCTATATCCCAGAGAACGAGCGCTTCTGGGGAAAGAAAGAGATTGATGCCCGCAAGCTATTCTATCACTACAGCTACATTGACTACAGAGCAGCTGCCAAGAAAGAGTTCAGAGAAGGTGCCGACCCGCGCAACGGAGCTTTCGCCAACCGTCCTCAGGGTATGACCGACCGTTCGGTATATGTCCATAACGAGGAAATCAACGTCTATCCTGACACCTTGGCATGGATTTATGACTACTCATACTCATTCAACGACCCGCTGACAGAGAGATATTTCTGGCACCAGGCTTACGACAACTACCCGGTGGTTGGTGTCAACTGGAACCAGGCACGTGCTTTCTGTGTGTGGCGTACAGCGAAACTCAACAACTACATCGCAAAGCAGAAAGGCAAAGCCGACCTGTCAGAGTTCCGTCTGCCTACCGAGGCTGAGTGGGAATGGGCAGCACGCGGCGGACATCAGCTGAACCCATATCCATGGGGCGGCCCATACGCACGCAACGAGAAAGGCTGTCTGCTCGCCAACTTCAAACCTTTGCGCGGTAACTACATCGCCGACGGCGGCCTCACCACACTTGTGGTCGGACACTTCCCGGCAAACGACTGGGGCCTATATGACATGGCAGGCAACGTGGCAGAATGGACATCAAGCGCTTTCGACCCGTCGTCATACAACTTCTCATGGGATATGAATCCTGACTATCAGTACAACGCCAAGGAGACCGACGACCCGGTCATGAAGAGAAAAGTGGTGCGCGGTGGCTCATGGAAAGATATCTCTTACTACCTCCAGGTGACAACACGCGCCTACGAATATCAGGACACAGCAAAGTGCTACATCGGATTCCGCTGCATCCAGCCTTACCTCGGCAGAAACAAAGGCGACAACCCAAGCAAGGCATCAAGAGTATACAATTGATAAACGCCGTCATTTCGACTGAAACGAAGTGAAATGGAGACCTGAGCGAAGCGAAAGCATTCGCTAAAAGCGAATAAATCTCCGACAATCTCGAAATGACAAAATAAAATGAAAATAAAAAATAAAAAATTAAAAATATGTCATTCAAAGAGTTATCAGAAAGCAGAGGCTATAAGAATTTCATGGCGAAGCTTTACGGTATTGGTGCTTCAATCGTTATGATCGGAGCTTTGTTTAAACTTACTCACATGCCGCTTTTCGGCTGGTCAGGCGCAGCTAACTTCATGCTGACACTCGGTCTGGTCACAGAGGCTATTATTTTCTTCTTCTCGGCATTCGAACCTATCCACGTCGAACCGGACTGGAGCCTCGTTTACCCTGAGTTGTGGGACATGTATCATGACGATGGCGACAAACCGGCTTCAACAACCACAAAACGCGTTAAAAACAATGGTGGCGAGGCTAACAACGACCTCATCGCCAGCAAGATAGACGAAATGTTTGAGAAAGCCAATATCAATTCAACGACGATGGAACGCCTCAGCCAAGGCTTGACCCGCCTGGGCGAGAACGCATCGAAGATCGCCGACGTGAGCGAGGCAGTGGCAGCCACAAGCAACTACACCAAAGCCATGAACAAGGCTTCAGAGACAGCTATGGAGCTCGACTCACAGTTGTCGAAGACAGCAACCAACGCCGCCATGTTCTCCGACACAAGCCGCAAGATGAACGACACGATGGCCCTCTATCTCGAGAAAGTCAACGCATCAGCAACCAACACAGATGCTTTGAACCATCAGCTTAACGACTTGTCAAAACGCATGACAGCAATGAACACCGTTTATGGTAACATGCTCAACGCAATGAATATCAAGGCTTAAGTAAAAATTTTTAACAATGGCAGGAGCAAAAGAAACACCAAGGCAGAAGATGATCGGTATGATGTACCTGGTCTATACGGCATTGCTCGCAATGAACGTGTCGGCCGACATCCTCGACGCTTTTGCTATCGTGAACGACGGTCAGGAGAAGACCAACGCCAGTATTGAGATGAAACTCGATGAGCAATATCGTGCCTTCGAGCAGCAATATGCCAAAGAACAGGAGAAAACACAGATTTATTGGGATAAGGCTCTTCTGATCCGCGAGAAATCTGACGAAATCATCAACTATATCGAGAAAGAAGTGACGCTTCCACTGCTTCTTGAGACAGAAGGCATCACAAACGATGAGCTGATGAGTGAGAAAGATCCTGAAGACGCTATCATCAAAGACTTCGGTAAGGCCGATCCTAACAACAGACGCGTCATTTACGAGTTTAATCTGAAAAATGTCGATTCAAAAGACAACTACGATACACCTACAACCATCATGATCAACGACGGCAAAGCCACTGAGTTGAAACAGAAGATTCAGGAATATCGTGACTTTATCGTTGCCACACTTGAGGATGCAGGAGCAAAAGACTACACCAAACACGTGGGTCTGCTCACCGACACTGACCAGAACGGCAATAAGATAGTTTACACCGACGCCGACGGTCAGCCTATCTCATGGGAGGAAAAGAACTTCAGCCACATCATCCTGGTGGCCGAGATGGCAATCCTCAACAAACTCGTGGGCGAGGTGCAGACAACAGAATTCGACGCTGTGTCGGAGCTCTTCAAGAGAATCGGCGCAACCGACTATAAGTTCAACAAACTTCAGGCAAGAGTCATCGCAAGAAGCGACTTCATAACACAAGGTCAGGACTACGAGGCAGAGGTTATCCTCATCCCGTCGGACACCATGAGCAACTTCGACGCCAGATACGGCTTGGGAGTGAGAAACTTCAGCGACTTCAAGGGCGATCCTACAATGGTGAAGAGTAAGGAAGGCGTGGTGAGACTCAAGATACCGGCAAGAAACACTGGTGAACAGCATTTTGCCGGCGTCATCGAGATGACCAACCCCGAGACAGGCGACAAGGAATACCATCCTTTCAACGCCTCTTATCTCGTGGCACCTCCTTCAGTGACAATATCACCAACCAAGATGATGGTGATGTACGAAGAGCTCCAGAACCCTATCTCAATTGCGGCTCCTGGCGTGACACCTAACGACATTATCGTCAACGTGGAAGGCGGCAAGCTCACCAAAGATAAGACAGCAGGCAACTACTTCGTGGAAGTCGACAAGAACGCAAGAAAGGTCTTGGTGAAAACATCGTCAAAGTCACCTGACGGCAAGGTACACGACCTCGGGACACAGGAGTTCCGTGTGAAGCCGGTGCCGGATCCGGTCGTCAGAATCGGTGACATCACAGGCGGTAAGGTCGACAAGGAGTCGTTGCTCGGCTACGGCAGAGTGATGGCAGTGATGAAAGACTTCGACTTCGAGGGCTTCAACTACACCGTCGACTCATACACCGTGTCAACTTACAGAGGCAATTTCATTGACAAACAAAATAAAGGACCTAAGTTCTCCGAAGAGGTCATCGCCTTGATCAGCAACGCCCAGTCGGGACAGCGTATCCAGTTCCAGGACATCTGCGTGAAGAGTCCTAAGGGCGAGATAAGAAACGTGGGTTCAATAAACGTTCAAATCAAGTAAATCATGAAAAGAGTAGCAATAATCGCAGCATCGTTGATCTGTTTCATGCTCGGCGGCAACAGCGCGTCGGCACAGGTCTTCACAACCGATAACTACAACGACGGTTTGTATGTTGAAAACGGCACAGGAGTCAAGCAGATAGTGCCTTATCCTGATGTCCGCGAGGCTGACGTGATGTGGAAGAAGAGAGTCTGGCGCGAGATTGACTTCCGCCAGAAGATGAACCTTCCGTTCTACTATCCACGTGACGGTCACCAGAACTGGAGAAGATTCATGGACGTCATCATGGATGCCTTGAAGGAAGGACGTTGCCAGGCTTACGAGGTGACAGCCACAGGCGAACTCACCAAGCCGGTAGCATATTCAAAGCTGATGACAGGACTTAACAGCGAGCGTCATCAGGCCGTTTACGACGATTACGGCAACAAGATTGGTGACACCGTCATCTCAATCACGTTCAACCCTGAGGCAGTGACACGTCTCCGTCTGATGGAAGACTGGTATTTCGATGCTCACAGAAGCCAGCTCATGGTACGTATCGAGGCAATCTGCCCGGTGACCATGCGCGACATCAACGACAGCATCCAGATGCCTAACGAGCTGTTCTGGATCCCGTTTGATGAGAACACACGCACAGTGCTTTCGGAGGCTCCTGTCTACAACAGAAACAACTCCGCAGCCCGTCTGAGCTACGACGACCTCTTCTGGAAACGTCAGTTCGACAGCTACATCTACAAGGAGGAAAACGTCTACGACCGCAGCATCCAAGACTACGCCACCGGCGTCGATGCCTTGAACGAGTCGAACCGCATCAAACAAGAGATTATCGATTTCGAACAGAACGTTTGGGAATACTAAACGTTTGATGATATGATAAAAAAAAGACGGATTTCACAATCCGTCTTTTTTTTAATACCTCACTCTTTTTCCATATTTCTTTTCCGGTCTCTCTTTCTCCCTCGATTTCTTACGGGAAACCTTCTTTTCTCTTTTATCTTTAATCTTTTTATCCTTTTTGTCCTTGGTGCGGCTTTCTTTGCGACTGCGCTTCTCGTGTTTCTCCTCCTCATGGTCATGGCGACGGCGCTCCTCATGGAAGCTGTCGCGGGATTTCTTTTCTTTTTTGGAGGAGATATATCCACTACGCTTCGCTTCGGTCGAAATGACGGCACGGGATTCTTTATCAGTCTTGTCTTTAGGTTTTGGTTCGCCAGTGGTTATTTCCACTCTGATTCCGTCGCGGTTCTTGGTCGGGTCGGCGAAACAGTCGACGATAAACTGGGCTTGTGCGCCGTCGACAGCCACAAACGAGAAATTCTCCTTCAGGTCAATATGACCTATTTCAATGTCTTTTGTGCCAGTCACGTCGTTAATCTTGCCAATCAATGAGTTTGGCTTTATGTGGTCGCGTTTGCCCATGCCGAAGAAGAGACGGACCATGTGCGAGTCGTCGTGAACTTTCTTCTCTTTTTTCTCCTTCTTGCCGCTGTCCTTGCTGTCGTCTATATTCAGGTCTTTAGCGTCTTTGTAATAATCCAAGAACCTGTTGAAATTCAACGCCACGACGCGTGTTATCAGCTCTTCTCTGGTGAGCCAGCTGAGTTTCTTGAACACCACCGGCAGGTAGTCGTCGATGTCGTCGCGCATGATATCGACCTTCTCGAGGTTGTCGATGTGGCGGAACAGCTGTTTCTCGCACACCTGCTGTGCTGTCGGGATGAGCTCGCGTTCCATCGGCCTGCCGAGCTGTTTCTCGATGGCTTTGATTTTATGTTTTTCCTTTTGGTGAACCAAACTGATGCAGATACCTGTCTTGTCGGCACGTCCTGTACGACCGCTGCGGTGAACGTAGGTGTCGATGTCATCTGGCAAGTTGTAGTTTATAATGTGCGACAGGTTGTTCACGTCCAGACCGCGTGCTGCCACGTCGGTGGCCACCAGAATCTGTGTGAATCCTTGGCGGAAATGGTTCATCACGAGGTCGCGTTGCGCCTGCGAGAGGTCGCCATGCAACGATGCGGCGTTGTAGCCGTCGTGAATAAGGTTGTCTGCAACTTCCTGTGTCTCAAGCTTTGTCCTGCAAAAAACGATGCCGTAAATCGACGGATAATAGTCGATAAGGCGTTTCAGAGCCAGATATCTGTCGCTCGCCTTAATCAGATAATAGTTGTGTCTGACATTTGCAGTTCCGGAGTTTTTTTGCCCGATGCTGATGCGCACGGGGTCTTTCATGTATTTGTTGAGGATCTGCTCCACCTCGGCGGGCATCGTAGCCGAAAACAGCAGTGTGTTTTTGTCTTCAGGCATATATTCCAAGATGGCGTCGACATCTTCCTGGAATCCCATGTCGAGCATCTCGTCGGCTTCATCGAGCACCATCCAGCACACGTCGCTGAAGTCGATGCGGTTACGGCGAATCATGTCTTGCAATCGGCCGGGAGTCGCCACCACGATCTGGGGCTTCTTGGCAAGGGCTTTGAACTGCAGCTCTATGCTCGCGCCACCGTACACCGGCACTATCTTTACCTCAGGGATATATTTCGCATAGCTGAGCAAATCTTTGGTGATCTGCATGCAAAGCTCACGTGTCGGGCATAAAACCAATGCCTGCACGTTGTGGTTCGACGGGTCGATGTTCTGCAAAAGCGGCAGCCCGAAAGCGGCTGTCTTGCCAGTGCCTGTCTGCGCAAGCCCGACCAAATCAGTGCGTTGCGACAACAATATCGGCAGAACCTCGGCCTGTATCGGCATGGGTTCCTTGAATCCTAATTCATCAATGGCTCTTAGGATCGCAGAGTTTAAATTGAAATCTTGAAACATATAATGAAATTGAGGGTGCAAAATTACAAAAAAATGTTTAAATTTGCAGGTTATTTTTCGAAATACAATGAAAACGAGATATTTATATATTTTCTTGGTCTTATTTTTGCTCTCTTGCTCTTCGAAAAACAAGCCGAAACAGTATTCCCGGGAGGAGATAGAGCAGTGGCCTGCAGTCAATATAGACTCCATTGTCATCGACCTCGACAAGCCGGTTTTGGAAAGAAAATACGCTCAAATCGACAAGTCTTTGACCAATTTGAAGAAGAAAACGACCTTCAACGGCACCGTTCTCTTTGCCGAAAAGGGCAGGGTGATACTCGAAAAAGCATACGGCGTGAGCAACCTGCGCACCCGCAAGGGCGACCTGCATGCCGAAGATGTGTTCCAGCTCAGCTCGGTGTCGAAGATGTTTACAGCCGAAGCTATAATGATTTTGAAATCGCGCGGACTCATCGATTATGATGCGGATATAAGGACTTATATCCCCGAGTTTCCGTATGAGGGCATCACCACGCGAATGCTTATGACGCATCGTTCGGGCTTGTCGCGTTACGAGACCTTGGCCGACAACAACTGGCCTGACAAGAAGAAGCCGTTCACCAACGACGACATGATAAGGCTTTACATAGAATACCGTCCCGACCCGTATTCCAGGCCTGACAACCGCTTTCATTACTGCAACGTGAACTACGCCTTGCTGGCGAGCATCGTGGAGCGCGTCAGCGGTAAACGGTTTGTCGACTTCATGCGTGAGGATCTGTTCGATGTGATGGGCATGGACGACTCGTATATATATGACATGCCGACCGATACCATGGTCTCGACGTATCTCCCAGGCTGTGTGCAGGGTTATTACGTCGGTCGCCGTCGTCCCCGGCAGGCGCAAAACGAGTACCTCAACGGCGTGAAAGGCGACAAAATCATGTTCTCCAACGTGGGCGACATGTACCGCTTCAAACTCGCCATCGATTATGGTCTGCTGGTGCCCGACACCATTCAAGCAGAGGCATTCATGCCCGGAAGTCAAAGATATTCAAAGAAAAAAGACAACTATGGCTTCGGGTGGCGCATCTCGTCCAAATATCCCGACTGCTACTACCATTACGGATGGTGGAAAGGCTACCGTTCGTTCTTCCTGATCGACAAAGCCAACGACCGCACCATCATAGTGCTGACCAACGCTGACAAAGGCCCTAACTCCGATGTTTTTTGGAAGTTGTTGAAAGACAACAGTATAGAGCTTGCGCCAGCGTCAGTCAATATATCGTATTGGGAGATGAAAGAGAACTTGAAGTTCCCTTACAGACCGTAGATTGTGAGTTTGTAACCCACTCCGTGTACGTTATCCAGATGCACGTCTGGGTCGTCACGAAGCATGTTGCGCAGCCGTTTGATATAGACATCCATGTTGCGCGCACTGAAATAATTCTCCTGATTCCACACTTTCTTCAGCGCGAGATGCCTCTCCACAACACGGTTTTTGTATTGGCAAAACAGAAAAAGCAGGTCTAACTCCTTGGCTGTCAGTTTCTTCTCCTTCCCATTGAAAACCAAGACGTGATGTAAGGTGTCGAGGGTGTATTTCCCGATTTTGTACAGATGCTGGGTGCGGATGCCGATGTTAACCCTTTTCATGATGATTTCGATACGCAGCCCCAGCTCTTCAAGGCTGAACGGACGTGTGAGGAAGTCGTCGGCCTCGAGTTTTAGTCCCAGATGTATGTCGTCTTGGGTGACATTGGCCCCGAGGATGATAATGGGTATCAAAATGTCGATTTTCCTGACATCCGCAAGCAAATCAATGCCTTCATTACGCGATAGGGCAGTGTCGATAATGAGAAAGTCAAACTGCTCACGATTAAAGGCAAGCCACGCATCCTCCTTGTTTTCGCACAGCGTTACAACATAACCGCTGTTGACAAGATAATCTCTTGTGATTGTAGCCAAATCAATATCGTTTTCGGCTAACAAAATGTTTAAAGGTCGAATCATAATGTGTTTTTTAAAATTGATTCGACAAAAGTAGATAATGAAAAATTTTTTGAAAAAAGTTGTCAATCTAAATCGTTCATTATGAATATGTTTTAACATAAATTTCAAAAAAATGAAACAAATCTTAAAAAAAAGTGCTCCATGTGAAAAAAAAGTAGTACTTTTGCGGTGCGTAACAGTGTACATCCATAGTTCTCTATCCAGAGAATTTACATTGTTCGTAAAAGGTTTCATAAATTTTGGTTTTTGGTTCTGGGGACCGTCTCCGCTCAAGAGACGGTCTCTTTTTTTTGTATATTTTTGTGAATCCAAGAAAAATTTGTATCTTTGTAGCTTATTAAACATAAAAAATTATGACTGATATTAAGGTTGAATTAAGCCATATAAAAGGCTTTGTCTCTGAAAATCAATTAGATACATACAGAAAGAAAGTGGCTGACACTTTCAAGACCATCTATTCGCGTACAGGAGCGGGCAACGATTTCCTCGGCTGGGTCGACCTCCCGTCGTCGATAACCCCTGAATTTGTTAAGGATGTGAAGGCTACAGCAGAGTCGCTCCGCAAGAAATCGGAAGTGTTTGTGGTGGTTGGCATCGGCGGCTCATACCTTGGAGCACGTGCCGTCATCGAGGCGCTGTCGAACCACTTCGCACAGCTCGTCGACACAGGCAGCCCCAAGATTATCTACGCCGGCCACAACATGAGCGAGGATTACATGAACGACCTCATTGCTCTTTTGGATAAAAAAGACTACTCGATGACGGTGATATCGAAGTCGGGAACCACGACGGAGCCTGCGGTGGCATTCAGAATTTTGAAAAATCATATTGAGAAAAAATACGGAAAAGAAGAGGCTAAGACACGTATCGTAGCCATCACCGACAAGGCAAAAGGCGCGCTGAAGGTTCTGTCGGACAGCGAAGGCTATAAGACCTACGTGGTGCCTGACGATGTAGGCGGACGCTATTCAGTTTTGACACCAGTGGGCTTGCTGCCGATAGCAGTGGCAGGCATTGACATTGAGAAACTCGTGGCAGGCGCACAGCTGATGGAAAAATATTGCGCTGACAATCAGAATGACAGCAACGAAGCTGCAAAATACGCTGTGGCACGTCAGGCTTTGTATCATGCCGGCAAGACCAACGAGATTCTTGTCAATTATGAGCCGCGTCTGTGCTACTTCAGCGAGTGGTGGAAACAGCTCTATGGCGAGAGCGAGGGCAAGGACGGCAAGGGAATCTTCCCGGCAAGCGTCACCTTCACGACAGACCTGCACTCGATGGGACAGTACATCCAGGAAGGCCTGCGTAACCTCATGGAAACCGTCATCAGCGTGGAGAATCCCGCCAACGAGGTGCGCATACCGAGTGACGACGCCAACCTCGACCAGATGAACTACATCGCCGGTCGCCGACTCAACGAGGTGAACCGTACCGCCGAGAAAGCCACAATCCTGGCGCACGTCGACGGCGGCGTGCCGAACATCAGAATCGCCATCCCGACAGTGAATGCCAATATTCTCGGACAGTTGATATACTTCTTTGAGATGGGATGCGCACTGAGCGGCTACATGCTCGAGGTCAACCCGTTCAACCAGCCCGGCGTGGAGGCATACAAGAAGAACATGTTCGCGCTCCTTGGCAAGCCGGGATACGAGGAATTGAGAAGTAAACTTGAAAAAAGATAATTACACAAAAAACGTCATTTCGACTAGAGCGGAGCGGAATGGAGAAATCACCGCCAAACAATTCTGACAAATTCAAATGCCGGTGATTTCTCGACTTCACTTCGTTACGCTCGAAATGACGGACACATATGATGCATTATAATGACATTGAAATCATGGCCCCTGTGGGCTCGTATGAAGCCCTTTCAGCAGCAATTCAGGCTGGTGCCGGAAGCGTATATTTTGGCATAGGCAAGCTCAACATGCGCTCGAAATCGACCAAGAACTTCACGCTCGATGACCTGCATACCATCTCTGAGACATGCCACGCTCATGGAGTGAAAAGCTATGTGACCGTAAACACTGTGGTTTTCGACGAGGAGATGGACGAGATGCATGCCCTTTTGGATGCCATCAAAGCCAACAATATCTCCGCTATCATCGCATCCGACCAGAGTGTGATACAATATGCGCGCAAGATTGGCGTGGAGGTGCACATGTCGACACAATGCAACATCACCAATATCGAGGCGGTGAAGTATTACTCGCAGTTTGCCGACGTGATGGTGACGGCACGTGAACTCAACATCAACCAGGTGAAGCATATTACAGAAGAGATTGAGCGTCAACATATTACGGGACCGAATGGCGAGCTGGTGCGAATCGAGGTGTTCTGCCACGGCGCCCTGTGCATGGCGGTGTCGGGCAAGTGCTATCTCAGT